>NZ_CALCLB010000032.1:0-253259 GCF_937966165.1 uncultured Odoribacter sp. | reverse complement strand
CTATTTATCAGGATAAAGAAAATTACCAACCTTTATTTATAGAACAACTTATGGCAGAAATTGAGGAACGGCAATTGACTGCTGCCCTGGAATTTATTGAAAAACTTCCACAGGTATCAGAAAAAGAATTAGAATATATGTATAAGCATCCGGAAGAATATGCTCCTTTTGTCCTTCCCTATATCCAAAGAGAATGGAATGAACGGGAAAATGCCCTGAAACTCCCTCTTACTTCGTTTTCGTCCGTTCCTTCTCAAACAGAGGATAAAGAAGCTGAGACGGTAGATTCAACCACCCGGCTCAAAGGATATTTTATAGATTTCGTTTTATTTACGCTACTGGAAATTAGTATTTTTTCTTATTTCGAACCGGATGAGGACGATATGACACTATTATGTATAATTACTGTTTTCCTGTATTATTTCTTATTTGAATGGCTGACCTTTGCTACTCCCGGTAAATGGATAGTAGGAACAACTGTTGTAAAAAAAGACGGTAGTAAACCTTCTTTCGGACATATTCTGGGCCGAACAGCCGCCCGCTTTATTCCTTTTGAAGCTTTCACTTTTCTCTTTTATGCCAATTGGCACGATAAGATTTCCGGGACAAAGGTGATTCAAGTAAAAAAGAGACAAACGAAACTTAATCTATACAAATAAATCCATTTTTAATTTGAAAAAGATGAAAACTAGAATCAATTTGAATACGTTGACCAACACAATTATCTGGTCGGTCTTCAGTTTTATTTCATTCCGACTGGCATTGGTAATACTCAATGCCTTTCATAAAAGCGGAAATTACAGTGACTTTATCTCTCTTCACCAGGTACTTTATCCGATTTTTTCAGCAGGTTTTCAACTGTCCAGGTTTCTCATTATAATATTGACTCTCTATTGGATGATCCTGGCCAAAAAACAACTTCAGGGTTTCCTTACCCAAAAGAAACGTTATAAACGCCTGCTTATAACACTTTCGGCTCTTTTCTCCCTCTATTTCTTTTATTTTTACTACAATTACAATTACGCTTCCGACTGGTACGACGCCAATGCCGTACTGATTATGGGATTGGTAACCGCCTATTTTATATTCACACAATTGTTTCAAATTTTTAAATCGTCTTCACTAATTCCTAAAAGTAAAGCTGTTATATATTCCCCTTTCCGGTTTAAAACGATTCTTGGGCTGTGGATTCTTTCCCGGTTATTATCCCGCCTGGCTTATATCCATACAGATGATTATTTTTCCCTTGCCGAAACACTCCTGATTTACGGCATTCAAATCATTGTTCTGTTCTTGTTCGCACAGCTTATTTATCAATATACCGGAATGATTTATCTGCTTTCTTCCGGACACAACCCGCAAAAGAGAAGTTAACAGTACTTTCTCAGAAATAATTATAAACCTTAAAACTAAAATGCAATGAAAACACTGATCCTCTCAGGACTATTATTTTTTTCAATACTCCTCATAGACATTTTTATTTTTATTCCTCTATTATTAATTACTAATTATTATTCTCTTGGTTTTTTATTTGGTTTTATTATTATTTATTTAACTATAGCTGCCATTGTTCTAAACATTAAAATTTTAGAAAAAGCCAGGGAAGATACTTTTTATTCCTTTCTCTATTCCTTTCTTCTTCCCATTTCACTTTTTATTATCTGCTGTTTTTATATGGAAGATGATCCGCATTATCTCTTCTATTCCGAAAACGGTAAACAAGGAATAAAGCATTGGCCGACAAATATTAAATTCTCAGAACCTATTTACGACGATATTTCAGAAAAAATCAGGGTAGTTTCCAACGCTACTTATATGTTCGACATTTATGAACAAAAAGGAGATATTGAGTATTCCAAAGAATTTGTTTTTCTGACAAAGGTATCGGGTCAAACCGGAATCAGGAACATATATAAAGAAATTTTACCTCCTGTTTATGATTCGCTCCAGATTTGTTCTTTGCCTGTAGAGAATCCATATAGCAAGAAAAAAGTCAGTTGCGATTTTATAATCACTTATCTGCAAAACAAATGTGACACTTTAAGTTTTAATAATAATCCCTACCCTATTCTTATTCCATACAAAAAATACGACACCACCCCAATAGATTTGTAAGTATTACACATTAGGGACGTGCCCTAATGTGTAGTTTTTAAAAAATAAAATGCTACTTTTCTCACGAAAAATAAAAATTACACAAAAGGGCACGTCCCTAATGTGTAACTTTTGGGGGAGTGAACTGTCTTATATGTACCATGAAAATAACAGAATTCAAAAATCAGATATTACCCCTGCGGGACAAGTTATTCCGGCTGGCATTACGGATCACTCAAGATCAGGCAGAAGCGGAAGATATTGTACAGGAAGTCATGATGAGGATGTGGAATGGAGAGGAAAAAGGAATAAAAATTGACAATAAAGAAGCTTACTGCTGCACGATGACGCGCAATTTATCACTTGGAAAAATCCATTTGAAAAGTCATCAAAATAAACATTTAGACGATTATATCCATTTAAAAACCCATTCACGCCAACCCGATGAAGAAATCATTCAACAGGATTATCTGCATTTATTACATGAATTAATCCGGCAATTACCGGAAAAACAACGCACAATTCTCCAATTCAGAGATATAGAAGGAATGAGTTATCAAGAAATAGCAAATTGTATGCATATTTCAGAAGAACAGGTAAAGATTAACCTGTTCCGCAGTAGAAAGCACATCAGAGCATTATTTTTAAAAATAGAAAGATATGGATTACAGAAGAATTGAAGATTTATTAGAAAAATACTGGTCTTGCGAGTCTTCTGCCGAAGAGGAAGAAGAACTGAGGATTTTTTTCACTACGCAGGAAGTGCCCGAACCGCTCTCCCGTTTCAAACCCCTGTTCCTCTATCAAGAACAGGAAAAAAAAGTCGGACTGAACAATGATTTCGACCGGAAAATGCTGGAAAAAATTGAACGGCATACAAAAAGACGAATCTCCCCTTTCTGGCAAGTGGCAGCAGGAATTCTTTTATTATTCGGAATTGCCGGTTACTTACGGACGACCGTCCTGCATCACACTTCAGAAATTTCCGATACATTTACTTCTCCTGAAGAAGCCCTGGTACAGGTAAAACAAACGCTGGTACTGGTATCCCTGAAGTTAAACGAAGGGCAGCAAAAGGCAGAACAGAGTATTGAAAAAACAGAAGCCTTAACCAAATATATCAAATAATTATAAAAATCCTTCATCATGAAAAAATTAATCGTATTTATTGTAGCAACCGGGATAAGTATAAGCACTTTCGCCCAAAGTTTTACAGAAAATTTCGAAAACAACCTGACCCAAAAAGAAGATTTTACCGTTGTCAATATCAGTTCTAAAATGTTCGAATTAATGGCTATGGTTACCGAAGAAGATTTGCAACAGATTGTATCGAATCTGAAAAGCATGAAAATTCTGACAACTGAAAAAAATGCTTCGAAATATTACAATGAAGCGGTTCATCTTCTGACAACGAATAAAACGTACGAAGAATTGATGAGTGTACAGGAAAATAATGAATCCGTACGAATGTTCACCCGGGAAGAAAAAGGGAATATTTCAGAATTAGTTATTGCTATATGCGAGCCTCAGGAATTCATTCTCATTGGTTTTAACGGAAAGATCGATCTGAAAGAACTGGCCCGGATCGCGAAAATGGTAGATGTAAAAGGAATGGAACAATTGGAAAAAATAACTCCTCAAAAACAATAAACCATGAAACGTTTCGTTCTGTTTTTTCTGTTAACAATATTATTTTTGACAGGAACGGCCCAAACTCCGGATTTCAATGATATTTGTAAAAAATACAAAAATAAGGAAAATGTCGTAAGCATCCGCATCAACCGTTTTGGTTGTTTTCTCCTGTCCTGCCTCGTAAAAAGTAATTCATCGGAAGACAATATTGCCCAGAATTTTATGAGACAAAGTACGACCTTCCAGCTTTTAATATCGGACAGCAATCATACACAAGCAATAATCGCTGACGTGGACAATTTTATAAAAGAATGTAAATTGGAAGAATTATTGAGTCTAAAAGAGAAAGGAACAGCAATTAAAATTTTGACCCAGTACGGAACTAAAAAGAAAATTCAACAATTATTTATCAGTATTTTACAAAAAGATGAAGAAGCCGTTTTTTTGCAAGTCAAAGGCCATTTTTCGACCGATACGATACTAAAACTGGCAAAAGTTTCCCGTCATTAGAAATTGTTTTCCGGGACCGGCAGTTGGAATCTGCAAAAGGTCCCGGAAAAATTCAGTTATAAACTACAATCAATTATTCCCCCGAAACGGTTTTATTCTTCCCATTTTCAAAAAAACCGGTATCAGTATACTATTGCTTTCCTTTTCCGGGAACCCGTACCTGTCCTCGCCAATTGAAAAGACAGTACGGATTCATCAGCGGACAATAATTTCTTTTTCCGGAAAACCGAAACGAAAAAGAGAGCATTCCCTGTATTTATAAATCCGGAATACAACCGGCATGATTTTTTGTTGTATTTCTCTTATGTAAAAGTAAATAAACAAACAACTCCAAGACTACAAAGAAAACGGTAAAACTCTTTTTTCTTTTAAACGTAATATATACAAAATACTTCCGTAACCTACTCGTTTTAAATTTATCTATCCTATTCAAATCTATGGCCCTCAGATGAAAAAAAATCAAAAATACAGTCCGGAGACTTATATTGAAAGGGACATCAGCTGGATGTATTTTAATCAGCGCATACTGCTCGAAGCGGAGAAGACGTCGGTTCCCCTGCTCGAGCGACTCAGTTTTTTAGGTATTTATTCCAATAATCTGGACGAATTTTTCAGGGTAAGGGTAGCTACCCTCAACCGGATCATCGAATATGAAGGGAAATCAATACGGCAGGAAAAAGCGACAGCTATCCGTACTTTTAAAGAAATAAACCGTTTGAATATCTGTTATTCATCGGAATTTGAAGATACATTCCATACCATTGATAAAACCTTAAAGCAAAACGGTATCTGGTTGTTAAACGAAAATGAACTGAATGCAGCTCAAAAAAATTTTATCTGTAATCTTTACAATAACCGGCTTAATGGCTCTACTACACCCTTATTTATTTCTGATTTCCAGCAATTGAATGACCAGCCGGATGATGCCATTTATCTGGCTATACTGCTTAAATCGAAAAAGAATCCGACCGCTATCCGGGAAAAAATATCGTATGCCTTTATTGAATTACCAGTGAAAGAATATGGCCGTTTTCTACATCTGCCAGATGCTGACGATAAAACCTGCTTTATTTTTCTGGACGATGCCGTACGTTTTTGCTTGCCTTTCATTTTTGAAGGAACTCCTTTCTATGGATTTGAGACTTATACCTTCAAGTTTACAAAAGATGCCGAAATGGAATTAGACACTGATTTGAGGAACAGTGTGATGCAAAAAATCGCCAAAGGGGTAAAAAGCCGTAAGAAAGGGGAACCGATCCGTTTAGTCTACGATGCCTGTATGCCAGCGAATATGCTGAAACATATTGCCCGGATGATCCATATCGATAAGTGGGACACTCAGGTAGCAGGAGGACGTTACCACAACATGAAAGACCTGATGAAATTTCCGGATTGTAACCGCGGTGATTTAAAGTACAAACCTTTATTCCCGCTTTTTAAACCGGAATTCACATGCAACAGCAGCCTGTTTGAAGTCATACGCCAGAAAGACCGCTTTTTACATTACCCTTATCACAGTTTCTCCTCTTTTTTAAGATTATTGCGTGAAGCTGCTATCAGCCAGGATGTCACTGCTATCAAAATGACCCTTTACCGGCTGGCAAAGGATTCGCAAGTCATCCAAACTTTGATATGTGCAGCCCGTAATGGCAAGAAAGTTACAGTAGTAATTGAACTACTGGCCCGTTTTGATGAAGCTTCCAATATCAGCTGGTCGAAACAGATGCAAGACGCCGGAATACGGGTTGTTTTCGGAGTAGAGGGATTAAAAATACATTCCAAGTTACTTTTTATCGGAAATAAAAAAGGAGATATCGCTTGTATAAGTACAGGCAATTTTCACGAAGGGAATGCAGCCCGCTATACTGACGTCACCTTGTTTACCGCCCGTAAGAAACTTGTTCAGGAAGTAAATTCCGTATTCGCATTTATCGAAAAACCTTATGTTCCTGTACGTTTCCGCGAATTACTGGTTTCCCCAAACGATATGAGAAAACAACTGATCAATCGGATCGACCGTGAAATTAAAAATGCCCGGGCACAAAAAACAGCTTATATCTTAGGCAAAGTAAATCACATCACTGATAAAATAATCATTGAAAAATTATATGAAGCTTCTGCAGCCGGAGTAAAAATCGACTTACTTGTACGCGGGAATTGTTCCCTGGTGACAGGCCTGTCAGGAATAAGCGGGAATATCCGGATTAATGGTATTATCGACCGCTATTTGGAACATTCCCGCATTTTCATTTTTGCCAACGGAGGCCGTGAAATTTATATTTTAGGCTCTGCAGACTGGATGCCCCGTAATTTTGACAACCGCATAGAAGTCATGGCCCCTGTATATGATAAAAATATACAGGCAGAACTCAAAAGAATCATCGAATACGGGTTACGGGACACTTATCAGGGACGGAATGTAGACGGAAGCGGACAAAATCTTCCCTGGACCCTCTCTTCAGGAGAACCTTTACGGTCACAAACAGCCTTGTACGAATATTATTCGGAACAAGCGGGTCCTCAGAACAAACAATGTCAATTCTAAAACAATATTCCTATGAGTAAAACAAATTACGCCGCTATCGACATCGGCTCCAATGCAGTACGTTTATTGATAAAAAGTATTAACCCGGAAGCGGATAATCCGGTATTCAGCAAAGAACAATTAATCCGTGTCCCTTTACGTCTGGGAGAAGATTCTTTTTCAAAAGGGGAAATATCAGCAGAAAAAGGCAAAAAATTACACCGTCTCATCAAAGCTTACCGGCAATTGATGAAAATATATGAAGTTAAAAATTATCGGGCCTGTGCCACTTCTGCCGTACGGGATGCAGCTAACGGAAGTACACTGATCAAAAGTATTTCCCGGAAAACCGGGATCCGGATTGAAATCATTAACGGAGAAGAAGAAGCCCGCCTTATCTACGACAACCATATCGAAGAAATACTCGACAAGCAAACAAATTATATCTATGTAGACGTAGGAGGAGGTAGTACTGAAATCAGCCTGATCAGTGAAGGGAAACTGAAAAACTCCCGTTCCTACAATATCGGTACGGTACGTCTTCTGGAAGGTACAGTGAAAAAAAGTACGACTGCCCGGCTCCGCCGCGATCTGACAAAATTTGCAGCACTTTATCCAAAGCTCCGCATAATCGGTTCCGGAGGAAACATTAACAAGCTATTCCGTTTGGCAGATATTTCCATTAAAAACAATGTCGAATTACCCGTTGAAAAACTCCGGAAAATCAATGAAACACTTAAAACATTCAGTACCGAGGAAAGAATACCGGCATTCAATTTACGCCCCGACCGGGCAGATGTCATCACTCATGCCGCCGATATATTCCTGAAAGTAGCGACATATACAGGAGCTACGATCATTTTAGTTCCGACTATCGGATTAGTAGACGGAATCATCGACAGCCTTTACGCCCAAGATATTAAAAAAGAAGAAACCAATGACGAACATCTCCGGAAAACACCTGTTTCCTGATTCTGTTAGCCGGATCTTTCCGGATTTCAGAGCATGTGAAATATACCGCATCTTAACAGCACATAAACAAAGGCCGAATCAAAATCAACAGTTTATGTATCAGAAATGGCCAAACCTGTTTTCCTCACTTCTTCTAATTCAATAATGCCGGCACCCGTAAAAAATAAAATAATTTTATCCCACAACAGGCGGGGTCCGATAAAACCGGACCCCGCTTAGTTTTTCATTTATTTCTAAACATTAATACATTCTAAAAGGTACAAATACTTATCACTTTTCTTCTTCAAAAACTGCTTTTGCAAACAGAAGTAATCCGGAATCCCAAACAGCTATCCAGTTTTTAGCTTTCAGTTGATTATAAATTTGGATATATTGATTGAGATTCAGAAGAATCATATCGTAATCCGAAGAATTAATATCTGTTGTAATACCGCGTAATACAATTATTCCGGAAGACAGATTTTTTCTATTTTCCAAAGTGCTGCATGCTGCATTTAAATATTCTCCCTTATTGTCCCCCAAACCACCGTTTATAAGATATCCCCGGGCAGAGGAAAGATAAATGTACTCCAAATGAGGAAGACCACTGAAATCGATATGCTTGATCCGCGTATTTTCTAAACTAATCTCTTTCAGGTTACTGCAATTTTTGATGGTAATTCCCGGGCCGTGCAGGTCACTCAACGAATAATATTCTTCTGCATGTTTTGGCCATTCCGTGTTAGAAACATTTATAGCTGACCATTCTGCAAGCGGTCCTGTTGCCTGATAATACCCCTCCTCTCCGGGAGTATGAGCAACAGTTGTTTGTAACGGACCGCTCAGTGTAGCCGGTTTATGAATATACATGCTTGTAGCAAAAATCTCCAGGTTTTTACATTCCTCCAAGGTCACTCTGGAATCCAAAGTTCCCACCAGATAAAGTTCCTTCAGGTTATTGTAACCTTTAAAATTAAAATGCTGGCTCACAAAACCGTTTCCTCCGATAATACGAATATATTCCAGAGCCTTATTCAGTAATTTTATATCAAAATTACTAGCCCCGACTCCTTTTGTCAGGTCGAATTTTGTCAAAGCCATACTTTCTGCAGGAGCTTCCTGTCCCCAGTCCAAAAACTCTGCAATGATAATTCTGCGCTCTTTACTTTCGGCAAAAGTATGAGTAGCTGTAAAAGTATACTCTGCCGATGTACCCATAGGCATATAATAATTAGTTGCTTCCTTGGCATCCTGATCCCAAATGACTGCAATATTTTTAGTCGTTGTCAATGTAAATTCAGGAGTTGTACCTGTATAATCGAATTCGATTAATTTCAAATACCTGTCCTCCGGATAGAATTCTCCCAAAGTAGGCCCGTAGATTTCCTGAATGAACTCCTTGTCCTGGGCAGAAAGCTCCCATTTAAATTCATCTGAGAATAGGATGGGCGGAATGTTACGTGCAATCATCTCATATAAAGGCCACGTCATTACCGATTCCGGATCGTAAGCTTTCGTCTTGTATATCTGGGAAGTCTGGTTCTGAAGCGGTTCCAATAAAATCTTTCTCAACTCCTCCCAGGTAATATAATCTTTCAATTCATTTTCCCAATACTGCTGGATCTTCGCCTCATCCACATTGCCATTCTCATCGACAATCCAGCCCGGATCAAAGTCGGGATGACGGAATTCCAGCTCCAGACCGAGCACCTGCCCGAAAGCCCTCAATACATCACTGCATTTGAGTTGATTGGCACAACGCCTCCACCGTGCAAAATGAACTGTAGGTTCCTGCTGCCGATCATACACTTGCAAATGATCAGTCCCCGTTAACGCCCAACTCGACATCATGCCCGGAACATAATCAAAACCTACCCGAATCAAAGCATCCTGATCTCCCGCCACAAAAGTAAACCGGACTCCCGCCACTTTTTCCCACTCCCTTACCAGTCTCTCAACCAGCGCTTTATAATTATCTGAACCGTTGAGGAACTTTACCGTAAGACCTGTCTCCGCCATCGACTTTTGCCAGACTTTTTGTGCATTTGCTACCCCACGCGTTCCCGGAGCCAAATTCTCCAAACGAGCCATTCCGTAAAAATGCGGAACAAAAGCCGTATTTTCATCCTCCGTCTGAACCGGTACAGGACTTTCGTCATTGCTACAACTACCAAGCAGGAGCAACAACACAGTTACTAACCATAATTTTTTCATAGCCACGCTTTTTAATTAATAACTTATATTTTATTATTATTCAATGAAAACCAAATAAAATATTATACTATTTTAAAACAGTTTAAATATAATAAAATTAAATTATAATTCAAAATATTAAATTAATTTTTTAAATTTTAATATATTTTTCACAAATGACATAAAGTAAAAAGATAATTAAAATGAAAGGATACTCAGAGAAGTAAAGCAAATATAAAACTCCCGATATCTCCGTCTTATTATTTCTATCCGTTGGAGCTACCTGTAAAGACTTCACCGGCAAACGAACTTTCGCTTGGGGTTTAGTTTTTATCAAAACCCTTCAGTTCGTTTACCAGCGAAATATAATATTGTTTCCGGTAAGAAGTGTTTCTTCCTTTTTAAAAGGTTTTTCCATTCTCCCTCACTGAATTTCTTTTACGAAATACACCAATGAGGGGAAATGATCGCTAAATCCATTCTGAAAAGTCGAACCGGAAAATGTCCGGAAAGGGTAACCTTTATATTTTCCTTCTTTCTGTATCAGAAAATCCCGGTTAAAAATTTCCACCTTCCAGAATTTTAAAGTGGAATAATCTTTTCCCAACAATCCGTAAGACAAAATTTGCTGGTCGAAAAGATTCCACTTATCCTGATAGCAAAGCGAACCTATTCCTTTATCCCATAAGGCCCAGGTAGCATTATATAAACCGCCCGGTTCAACCTGATTCTGTTTTTTACGGGCTTTCAATACTTCCCGGCAACTTTTATCTCCCGGATCGTCATTGAAATCTCCCATGATTACAATTTTTGCATGAGGATCAATCCGGTAAAGAGAATCTACTATATGCAGTGTAATAGAAGCTGCATATTCCCGTAAGGGGGAAGATTTATCCCCCCAACGGGAAGGCCAATGGTTTACGATGACATGAAAAGCTTCTCCGGCTAAAATCCCGCTAACCAATAATTGGTCACGGGTTCTGAACGTAGTATCTGCCGGCAAACGATAAGGATACACCCGGGAAGAAGTCAGATGAAATAATTTCGGATTATACAATACTGCCACATCAATCCCCCTTCGATCAGGTGAATCGTAATGCACAATTTCATATCCGATTTTGGCTAATTCACCGGTCTTTACCAAATCCTCGAGTACCCCGCGATTTTCCACTTCCCCTACTCCGAGCACCGCCGGTCCTGCAGGACAATATTCCCGCGCTAAACGGGATATAACATACGAAAGTCTGGCTAATTTCTGTCTGTATTTTTCCGGAGTCCAGTTATAGGCCCCCGCAGGAGTGAAATCCCCGTCCGCTATTCCTTTTTCATCTCTGGTATCAAATAAATTTTCCAAATTATAAAACCCGACGGCATAAACGCCCAATTTGTGCTGTGCAAATAAAGGAAGTGTTATAAATAACAATCCTATCAGATACAGATACTTCTTCATAGCGAATAATATTACAGAAAATAAATCCCGAAGTTCTAAATAAGAAATACTTTTCTCCCAGAACCTCAGGATTTACTTCATTTATTTTTTCATGGGATCCGGTACAATCGGTTCATCTCCCCCACCTCCTTCCTGCGGATCGGCCGTAAGCTTGATATTGTCCAAACGCAAACCTAAAGTATTCTGGCTGGCAGAAGCGAAAAATTCAAGGACAATATTTTCGGCTATCGCAATATTGTCAATCTCTATACTATAGAATTTACTATTATCCCCGTTTTCATTCGATACCGGTATACTCGGTACCTCCAAAGCAATACCGTTGCATTTCACTGTCATTGCATTCAAATTCATAGACTCTCCGGCACTATACAAATTAGCTGCCACTTCGTAACTCAATACAATTCTTTGATGGCCTGTGGTATTAATTCCGCTAATCGTTAAATAAGCGTCCTTATTGGCAGGGAACCACACATGTGCTCCGTTTGCACCGGACATACTCCGGATATCAGCATTTCCGGAAGCATCGCTATAGGTAATGGGAGCTTCCATATCAAAATCTGTAAAATCAGCAATTTTAGGCCGGCTGCCTGAGGGATAATAACCATCCCCAAAAGTCTCCATAAAAATCACCGTTTCTTCCCCAACCGGAGGCTGAGGCACCTCCCCCTCAAATGCCCCGATATCATCTCTCGTCCTTATCGTCAACTGCCAGGAATCATTAAAACGTCCCAAAATTCCGGTCACCGTACCGATTCCTTCCGGAAGCTTATCCGACGCAAAATCTGCATAATTACTGGTACGCACATCTATTGTATTTCCCTGGGCATCCTTTAGCGTCTCCGTTCCATAACCCATTGCAGGAGCAAAAGTATTCTTTCCTCCATTTGTAAAACTGACTTCATTTAATTGAACCAAAGTATAGGTCAACTTTTCGATATGCTCATTTAATTTACTAATATCATTTACTTGTACCGGGACCAATTCAGTCTCATCAGGCCAGCCATTTAATAATACATGCGCTACAAAATCTTCCCAAGGAGTACGATAAAGATAAGCCCCCGGATAACCCAACTGCAGTTGCCCTCCATAAGCAGATACGCACATTCCCTTCAAATCTATAAAGACTTCCTGTCCTACCCGGTAAGTCGTATACACACTATTCTGATCCACACTTATGGGAATACCTCCTGTACTGTCCTGTACAAATATTTGTTTAAATATGTTCCCGGACGCATCATTGGCACTGACAATAGCCCGCAAAATCAAATCCTCTTCAATCGTGAGGGGATTATCCTGCGTAGCTGCCGCATAATCTTTTTTCAAACTGTTAATACTTGTATTGGCATCCGCTCCCTCATATTTGGGTTCATTCAACGGAGGCATGTCATAATCCCTTTCACAGGCCACTACAGCCAGCGTCAACAGAAATAAATAAAGAATTCTCTGTAAAGTTTTCATATGTTATTTTTTTAATTTACGGAATAAATAAAACGGCCTGATTCTAAAATTTATAACTTACATTCAGGAAACAATTAATGCCCTGCATATAATAATATTTGGATCCGAAGCGGTTCGGATAGGAAATATCCATACGACCCTGCTCATATCCCCCGGTCCGGATGTTCTCTTTATTCAGGAGATTATTAACCGATAAATTGAAGTTGACAGAACTTCTCCCGGGTAAATAAAATATCTTACCGATAGACAAATCTACGGTATAGTTATTGTCAAAACGTTCCTGCTTTACCAGAGAGCGATAGGCTTCCATAGTCTCGGGAACAGTCGGATCTACACTCTCGTAATTCGAAGCCAGCCGCCTCAAAGGAGCTATCTCTATGTAATTCCGGGCAAAACCGTTTACATTGACTCCCAGGAACCAATATTTGATAAAATAACGCACTCCGAATGTACCGGCAAACTGCGGAGTTCCGCCTACATAGAAATTCTTTAAATATACTTTCTCTTCCCGGTTATCAATTTTTCCGTTTTCAGAATTGATGGTTCCCATCGGATTATTGCTGTAATAATATTCCGCTAATGTTCCCGCCAAATCGAAACTCCAGTGATTGTCAAGTTTATAAGTTACTCCCACCTCTACTCCCCGGTGAATCCGGTTGATGCCCGTCAGCACATGATTGATAAATGTTCCGGAAATCCCGTCATAATAACTGATCCGGTCCATCTGATTGTAAAAGTTTGTCTGAAACACCCCCAAACGTCCGTTTATAGAAGGCAGGGAAAAGATGTAATTCAGGTCGGCAGAAAAATAGCTTCCGCTTTTCAGGTTTTTCACCGTTTTATCTGTTATACGGGGAGATACGTAAGAATTATTGGGCAGAGGTGCCTCTGTCGCATAGCTCACGTTTCCCGTAATAAAATGCCGGCCGTTGATTTTATAGGTCAACCCTCCTTTTAAGGCAATATCCGTAAAAGAATGAGAAGCTCCTTTACCGAAAGAATTCGTCGGATAACGTCCGTTCTTCATTTTTCCATCCCGCTGAAAGTAGGTATATGTCAGCTTAAATCCATAATAATAATCAAATTTTTGCGTACTGTACTGGTTCAAAACCCAGGCATTAGCCGAATAAATATTCAGATCAAAATTGTAACCGAATTTATCTCCCTTCAACGCTTTGCGGTCGGGTTGGTTCAAATCGTTCTGTAATTTCTCCGGATCCCCGGAAAAATCCTGTTCTGCAAATTTATCGATATCCAATACGTAACGCGCTCCCAGTAAATCGTCTACCTTTTTAAATTGCCGGGATGTAGTCGCTCTCAAACCGATACCGGCAAAAAGTTTCATATTTCCCTTCATTACCGCATTTAAAGTGGAATTGAAAGAGGTCTCATACAAATCACTTCTTCTTTCTTCTACCATATAAATAGCTGAACCATTTCCTTGGGTTATATTTAACTCATTGGCCCGGTATAATTTATCCCAGTTAATCTGCGTAAAATTCCGGTCCTTACTTCTCCACAATGCAGTATATTGTTCCTGAATAAGGGTGTCTTCAAAATAAGAAGGCAAATAACGGTAATAATCAGGCCTCGGGTCGGGTCCGTTATACCAGTTTAAAGCCGTATTTCCATACCTTCCGTAATGAAAAGCTATTCCGGAAGTAAGGCTGATATTTTCATTGATTTTCCATACATGGGATAAGATCACAGTAGGGTCATAAGCCTTCACAACTTTTGCATTTCTCCGTTTACCCTTCTGGTATCCCCAATTGGGGTTATAAAGGTTGTTCCCGGTCAGCTCATACACTTCCTGATAGGAAGCCCCTTGCTGCCCCCTTTCTACCGGAGAACCGAAAGTCGTGAGAGATAAACTATGCTGACCTTCATTCCATTGTTTCTCCACAGACAAGGCGTAAGAAAAATTCCGGTAGAACGTACCTTCAATATTTCCCCTATCGGAATAGCGCCCGCCGACAGAAGCCGTAAAAGCCCAGCCTTTATCCGTCATTCCTGTAGAATAAGTTGCCATTCCCCTCAGATAATAATTCCGGTTCGTATAGGAAAGTGAAACTTTCGTGCCCGAAGCATTGCTTCCGGCCCTCATATTAATATTTTCCGCTCCTCCGATCGAACCAAAAGTAAAAGCGGAAGGACGGTTATAATTCGTAACATCCCCGTTACGGGTCATATCATTCAATGCACCGATAGCAGCATAATTAAATACACCCCTTAACTGGTCGTTAAAGCTAACTCCGTTTATATATTTTTGCTCATAATAGCTATCGTATCCTCTCACCTGGAACCGCGCTGGCGACAACTGATAGGCAGCCCGGTTCAGATAGACATCATTGGAGAGAATAACGGTAGAACTAACTTCCTGAGAAGAACTCTCTGCATCATCATCTGTCAGTACTTCGTCAATTACCCCCACTAATGACATATCTTCAACAGCATTTAAATCCACCACCCGAACGTCATTCAGCACAGTAGGCATCCCTGCCAAAATATCTACCGGTAGTTCCAGGGGACGTATACTGGCAGCATTAAAAGCAAGCGTATCTTTCCCTGTAGCTACTTTCTGAAAATAAAACAGCCCTTTCGAATCGGTCCTGGCCTGCCGGTCCTGACTTTTCAGGGTCACAATAACCCCCGCCACCGGCATTCCTGTCACCGAACTGATCACATTTCCCTTTATTTCTGCCGGCTGTTGTGCATAAATGAAAAAGGGGAAAAGGAATACTATAAAAAATAGTAATTTTTGCTTCATACTCCTCGTATTTTCTAATTTGTTTGGATATGCTCCGAAAAATTTATATGTATGCTTAAAAATCAAACACGCTAAAACTGTCCTATAATAGTCAAATTTTTAATAAAACACCGAACAAATAAATTACCTGCCCCACTCCCATCGCCACCATTGTACCTTAATCAAATCAAAACCAGTACCTTAAAAAATAGATTTACAACTGAACGCTGCTTTATGTTCCAAAGAGAGAAAGAGGCGGCCAAAATTTTTTTCAGCCAGCCTCTCTGTCTGTATCCGTCAAAGTTTATTTATCCCCCACAAGTTTGATATTATCCAAACGTAATCCCATGTCATTTTCTGCTCCCAGAGCTACAAATTTCAATTCTGCATTAGCAGAAGCGGACATTCCGGAAGAAATTACCATTTCGAAAAATACATTGGCTTCGTTATTATCTTTTGATACTACTTTTCCGGGAACTGTCAGTTCCTGATCATTCCAATACACTTTCAACGTATTCAAATTGATGCTAGCTCCTGCATTGAACACATTTGCAGCTGCTTCATAAGTTAATTTGATATTGGTATACCCGGCCGTATTAATTCCTGAAATTTTTAAAGAAGCATCTTTAGAAGCAGGGAACCATACGTTATTGTTTGCTGTAGATTTCAAATAACGCACATCTGCCGTACCGTATTCATCAGAGAAAACAAGCCCGGTACCATTATCAAAACCTGTATAACTGCCAATTTTCACTTTAGAACCTCCTGACAAATCTGTACCGTCAAACTTTTCGGTAAAAATAACTTGTGTCTGCGGATCAGATGTAATTCCACCCACTTGTTCCGTCACATTTGCAACAATGCCGTTTGCCACGTTTCCAAGCACTTTTACGAATTTGCCTTCCAGGTCCGGATGGTCTACCAAGTTCAAAGCTTTCTGAATATCGCTTCCGTCTGTCAATTGTACCAACACACATTTAGAACGGTCCGTTTCTCCGGCAGTTCCAGCTAACAAAATATTGGTTTTTACAGTATAAGCACTTCTTGTTTCCTCTACACCACTTATATATCCTCCTACCCAAACTCCATCCTGTGTAAGCGTCAAAGCTTGATTTACAGAATACGGATTTTCTTTCGTTCCGTCTCCAAGAGTGGTATTACCAAAATCAATATTGATGTTCTGTCTCGGTGCATCCACCCAATCTTCAATTGTAGCACTGATAGAAGCCGTTATTCCGCCGCCACTGTTTGTCAATTCCACGTCATAAGTATATTTTTTACCCTTTGCATATTCCTGTCCGGCAGGGATATTCCATTTGTATGCACCCATAGGTAACGTAAATACAATGTTTCCATCATTCAAGGCATTTACAGGAAGGATAATTGCTTCCCCAACTACTCCTTCTACTGCAGGACTCATTTTCACTGTCAATTCTTTTCCAGAAGCATTGTCCACAGCCAGCGTTCCGTCTGCTAAAGCAAAAGAAGCCTGTGTCTTCATTCCATTCAAGGTAATATTCAAACCCTCCAAACTGGAAATACCGCTTCCGGCTTTGATGTTAAATACCATCTTTGCCAACTGATGAGAAAAGGTCAGTGAAGCTGCTGTATTGTCCTTGTTCAAACCTTTGGCATTATTTGCGTACAATAAATCAATGTCCGGCTGAGAGGTCTGATTTTCCACATTTACAGCATATTGATAAGCAGCAATAGTGGCATAAGGATAATATGCAATGAAATCAACACTACTTCCATCTGCCGGATATAAAATAGTTTGTCCTACCGCAGGAGCAAAATTCCCGTCTCCGGAGGCCGTCACATACTCTCTATTGGCAGCCCCGTCCACAATATTTGCTTCCGATAAAGCCTGTCCGGTCTTCAACATATAAACTCCGATAGCGTCGTTGGACTCCCAGCCACTACCTACAGCTCTCGAGGGGATCAATCCATCGATTGAAGAAGAAAATTTCACCGTTAACCCGTTGTCAGTACGGATATCGTCATCATTATCGCAAGCAACGAAAAACAATGACAATAACAGCATCATTCCTAAAATGTTTTTAATTTTCATGATTTTTGTTTTTGTTATACTAATAATACTACTTAAAAAGCGGTGCTTTTAAAAGCATACAAATAAACTTTCTTTTTGTTACTTTTAGAGAAACAGAATATCACATTTCTGTTAATTCCATCGGCTTGTCTCTATTTTCCCTTTGACTGCACCCGTAAGCTGAGGGAAAAAGGTAAAACCCGTTTCTTCCTCCAACTGAGTGACAGTCATGCGGTAAGCATTATAATCGGTATTTGAAGGAGCTTTATTGTCCATTTTAAACCCAAGTGTATAATAGGTATTTCCCACTTTTTGAGCTAAAGCTTTAAAATAATATTTGGGTTTCGCTACATTTTTCTTGTCATTATCCCGTACATAAGTTATGTTCTGATCGGACTTTGTCGTGATCATAGCTCCTGTCACTACATATAAAGTATCACAATTACGCATCCACGTTCTGATTTTTCCCTCCAGGCTCGCCCACATTCCCTGATTCAATGTCGAATTCTGTGCAGTCATATTACTGAAATAAAAGGTAGTCGCATTTTCAACCTTATTGTAATTCCGGTCTGCACTCGGAATCTGATGGCCCCTGTCAATACCGGAAATACCGAATCCGCTCTTTAAATAAGGTTGTAAACTGGGTTTGATTTCCGGATCATAATCCCAGGCATCCCAACGTCCTGAACTGACATAAGACGAATGCAACGGATAAGCAACCCAGTAAGCCAGTTTATTAATCGTATCGTATAGCATCGCATAATTTCTGATACCTGCCCGGTCCGGTAAATAATGGGTTACATAAATTGTATTTTCCACCTCTCCTGCCGGAGTCTCAAACCAGGACGGCAGAGAAGGTTCTTCAACCGCACCTCCGTTTTTCAATACAATATCGTAAGTATACCGTTTCCCTTTTTCATAGGTAAAACCATCGGGTATATTCCAGTCATAGGTCTTGGAATGAAGGTAAAAACGGATATATGCCCCTTTGATACCGGCCTCCGGCAACACCATCACTTCCCCTTTCTTTCCCTTTTCCGTCGCTGCAAGAGGGATATTAATCTCTCCTACTGAACCTGCTGACAGCGTCAAAGTACCATCCGCTAATGCAAAATCAGCCTTTGTTTTCAAACCAGATAAAACGACTTTTAAACCGCTCAGATTCTCTATCCCTTCCCCCATCGTAATATTCAATACAACACGGGACAATTGGTGAGAAAAAGCTAAAGGAACAGTTTCATTTCCCATAGCCAACCCTTTTGCCCCATCCGCATACAATAAATCAGCACTGCTAGCACTCACCTGCCTGGACAAATCTATTTTATAGATATAATCCGTCAGATTTTCCTGATACGGATAATAAGCGATAAAATCCACTTTAGACCCATCCGCCGGGTAATAAATCCAACGAAAAGCCGCCGGTATAAATAAATCCTTTCCATTAGCCATATACGCTAAATTATCAGCCCCTTCCAAAATAGCAGCGGCCGAGAGCAACTGCCCGCTTCCCTTCATAAAGATGCCAATAGTGTCCCCGGCATCCCAGTTCGTACCGGTAACCCGGGACTGAATCTCACCTTTAATTCCGGCAGTAAATTGTACCGGCAAACGATTCCCCTTTTCAGACAAGGAATTATCTTCGCAGGAAATTAATCCTGATACTAAAAACAGGAGTGCACCTAAAACATTTCTAATTTTCATAATCTCTAATCTATCGGAATTTTATTTTCCCGGTTCCCCGGACATTATATCAACCTAATTGTTTATTACAAAGCAAATATTCAAATGTTATATTTGTGTTAAAAAATTATGACATATTCATTAATTTGGGGCATTGAAGTTAGAAAAGAAAAAAGAGAAAAGAAAGGAAAAAAAGAAAAATGTTTTACAGCATAAATATAAAAATGTAAAACTGTGTAAATGTTCAGATGTCTGAATAATTTTGAACGGAGATCAGTGTCTCCTTCAAAAAGGATGAAACACCTTATTCACGAATCAACAAGCCGCCAGGCAAGTCTCCTTCGGACACAAAGTGCCATTAACCATTTTCACACCTGAACGCTTACACAGCCTTACACTTAAGCGTCTGGACGAACCGATTCCGGAATTTATTTTTTCCCGTCCAATTCTTCCAATAATACTTGTACAGCCTTTTCCAACTGTTCATCCCGGCCTTTCACCACCTCTTCCGGCCGGTTCATCATTTTTACATCCGGCTCTAACTGCTGGTTTTCCAAATAAGAACCGTCAGCCAGACGATATCCCACTATCGGAATTCCGAAAACCAAAGAAGGATCCTGTAAGGTTTCCCAGGATACACTTGTCATGGTCCCCGGCACCGGCATTCCAACCAATTTACCGAGCCCTTTGTGTTTATATACCCAGGGTGTCCCATGAGCATTCGAATAGTTAGCCTCCCCAATTAACATAACGGAAGGTTTATTCCAACGGCGACTCGGCATATCACAGGCTTCCTTACCTCTCACCACCTGAGTAAAATATTTTTCTCCACTGAACAAAACTTCGATATCTTCATGCAAACGTCCCCCTCCGTTAAAACGGGTATCAATCACTATTCCTTCCCTTTCATTGTATTTGCCCAGAATATCGGAATAGACAGAGCGGAAACTGGGATCCCCCATCGATTCAATGTGTACATATCCTAAACGTCCTCCGGAAAGGCGGTCGACTTCTGCCGCCCTTTGTTTTACCCAACGTTTATATAATAAATGATTCCATGCCGACTGACTGACGGGTATTACTACTTCTTCCCAATGTTTTTTCTCTCCGGGCCGGTAAAGAGAAACCAGCACTTTCTTTCCGGCTTTTCTATTCAATAAAGGAAAGTAATCCATTCCCCGTGTAAGGACAACACCATCGATTTTCTCCACAATATCACCGGCTTTTACCTGAGAAGCCTCTTTATCAAAAGGTCCTTTTTCAACTACTTCTTCTATATATAATCCGTCTGTCTGATCATTCCAGCGGAAAAACAATCCCAGTTCTGCCGTAGCCTCCCCGGAAACAGCAGGGCGGTAACGTCCTCCTGTATGGGATACATTCAATTCTCCCAGCAATTCACTCAACAATTCCGAAAAATCGTAATTATTATTGATATAAGGCAAGAATTTTTCATAGGTCTTCCGCAAAGCAGGCCAGTCTACCCCATGCATGCCTTTATCATAAAACCGTTTTAATTCCTGACGGTATACCCGGTCGAACATATAATTCCGTTCTTCCGCCTTATCCAGTTTCATTTCCGCTACGTAGGTTATATTCTGCATTTTTCCGTAACCCGTCTTAACCATTATCATCTTGTTTCTTCCCAACAGAAATAAATTTTCCCCATCAGTATCCCACTCAAGATTTGCCCAGCCTCCATTCAATTTATGTAACAATTTGGTCTCTTTTTTCCGCATGTCCGTTTCCCATAAATCGTATCCGTCTTCAAAAGCAGCTAAATAATACAATTTTTCGCCTTTTTTATCGACGATAGCTCCTCCCAAAGCAGCTGAATTAGGAGTCAAACGCACGATGCGGTCTTCTATATTATCCAATTCTACTTTGATAGCGGTAATTTTTTCAGGCTTTTCTTCCGGTTTTTCACCTTTATCTTTTTTCGGATAAGCCCATTCGTAATCTTCAGGACTCATCTTATAACGATCGTAAGCCTCCTGATTTAAGAAGACCAGCATCACATCGTTTAGGGATCCCCAGGAAGCATGGTTCCGCATTCCATAGCGTTCGGAAATAAACAATACAGCATTTCCATTCAGCACCCAGCGGGGAGCCCGATCGGTATATCCGCTTTGAGTAAGGTTTACAATTTCACCGCCCTCCGCACTTACTATCGCAATGTCTGAATAAGGTTCGTGTTTATTTCCATTATATTCCAAGGCGAACCATTTTCCATCCGGCGACCAACTGTAGTCAAAATGACCATTGGAATTATACTGTTTTTTCCCGTCTGTAATTTGCCGGATTTTACGTGTTTTCAGGTCGATCACCATCAAGCGTTCCCGGTCCTCTATGTATGCCAGCTCTTTTCCATCCGGAGAAAAAGACGGAGCAAAACGTTCCGTTGCCGAAGGTTTGAATAAGGCTTCCTCCCGGACTAAAGTCGCATTCGAAAAATTCGGATCTTCTTCCCGCACAATATGCGCCAGGAATATATTCCAGTTTCCATCCCGTTCCGAAGCATAAGCCAGTGTCCGGTTATCCGGAGCAAAAGACAGATCAGTCTCGCTTTCAGGCGTATGAGTAATCTGTTTCGTCGTCGGATAATCCACAGAAGTGACAAAAACTTCTCCCCTCAATGTAAAAGCTACTTGTTTTCCATCCGGAGAAGGGACAGCTTCCGATGCCCCCTTTGTATAGGAGAGGTATTCTACATCTTCAATATTCGATTCCCCGATAATTTCGATCTTCACTTTTTCAGGTTGAGCAGCCCCTTTTTTCAGGTATATTTCTCCTTCATATCCGAAACACAAAGTACCGTCCCCGGATACAGAAAGAAACCTCACCGGATTTTTCTTAAAAAAGGTCAGCTGCTTCACTTCCTCGGGATGAGCCAAAGGCAGGGTATATACATTAAAGGAACCGTCCCTTTCGCTCAAAAAATAAATCTCCTTATCTCCGGGGGCAAACACCGGATTCCGGTCTTCCCCGGCCCGCTGTACCAGAAAAGTATGCTTCCCGCTTTTCATATCGTAAAGGATAATATCCCGGGTAACGGAAGACGTATGATGTTTCCGCCAGGCATTCTCCGAACCTTTTACATTCTCGTAGACGAACGATTCTCCGGAACGGGCAAAGTTGACATTTTCAGCAGCTGTTGCCAACAGCTGTTCCGGACGGCCCCCTTTCAGGGATACTTTATAGAGTTCCGTCAAAAAAGCTTTAGGGAAAAGAGCACTCTGCGCAGGATCCTGTATCTGTGCAGCATATACAATATATTTTCCGTCGGGAGTAAAGGCATAAGGTATCTCTTTACCGGAATACGTAGTCAAACGTTTCGGTTCTCCCCCCTCTGCCGGCATTAGGAAAACATCGAAATTTCCGTTACGCGCACTCGCAAAAGCAATCTGACGGCTATCGGGCGACCATACCGGAGCAAAATCATAAGCCGGATGACTCGTAAGCCGTTTCGCCAGTCCCCCAGCTGATGATACTTTATAAATATCCCCCTTATAAGCAAAAGCTATTTCCTTCCCATCGGGAGAGATTACCGGATAACGCATCCATAACGGAACAGCAAACGCAGATACCCCTGCCAACATACTCCATAACAAAATGAAAATCGTCTTCATTCAGATTAAAATTAGATGATTAATGAATTTTCGCACACCTCTACAATTGGTTTATAAAAAAAGCGGTAGTTAAGTATTTATCAAACACAAATTACCGCAAATCAGGAAATAAATGATAAAATAGCCCGTTTTTAATTTTCTCTTAGTATTCGGTTTTCTCTTCAGTTTCTTGCCACAACCGGAATTCCTCCCCGGCCAAATTTTCCCGCCGGTTGAGAAAAGGAATGCTCCGTTCCGCTTCCGGCAAAGCAATCTCTTTATATATAAAGGAATCGTCAAAACCCGCTTTCGCAGCATCTTCTTGGGTACAAGCATAGTATACTTTCTCCGGACGGGCCCAATAAATAGCCCCCAAACACATCGGACAAGGCTCACAACTGCAATAGATTTCACAATCTTTCAACTGAAAAGTACCCAATTGCCGGCAAGCCAAACGGATGACATTTACTTCAGCATGAGCTGTCGGATCATTATCCGGAGTGACCGTATTTCCGCAAGCCGCTATTATCCGGCCCTCTTTTACAACAACAGCTCCGAAAGGTCCCCCCTTTCCCTGTTCTACATTCTCTACCGCCAAACGGATAGCCTCTTCCATAAATTTCTTTTCGTACATACCTTTATGCTTAAATTCCGGATTGCTTATCCTTTTACCTTCACCCCCTGCTGTATATCTTTGTTCTTTTTTATCACTGTCTTCTCCCTCCCCGAAGCCGGTTTTACCTCCACTTTATGCGTTCTGCTGTAAATCACCATAATAATACCTATTATCACAAAAGGTATACTCAGCCACTGACCCATATTCAATGCCATACCTGCCTCCCAGGCCTCCTGCGGTTCTTTGAGGAATTCGATAAAAAAACGGGCCGTAAAAATCAGAATCAAGAACATTCCGAAAAGAAAACCCAGGTGTTCTTTTGCCTTGGTCCTCCAATAGAAATACATCAGTAATCCGAAACTAATTAAATAGCAAATGGCTTCATACAACTGAGCTGGATGACGGGGAGTAAGCGGATCACTCAGTCCGGAAGCATGGATAAACCGGAATCCCCAAGGCAAATCCGTCACCTTCCCGACGATTTCCGAATTCATCAGATTGCCCATGCGGATAAAAAATCCCGCCAAAGCTATCGGAATAACAGCCCGGTCCAGTATCCAGAATACCGACCGTTTACTTACTTTTTTCGAATAATACCACAACCCTACAATGATTCCCACCGCAGCTCCGTGACTGGCCAATCCCTGGTATCCCGTAAATTTAAAAGCAGGATCCCAACGGAAAGGCAGGACAATCTCCAGAGGATGCTGGCTATAATAAGCCCAATCGTAAAATAAACAATGTCCCAACCGGGCTCCGATTACCGTCGTAATGGCAACATAAATCCATAATTTATCCAACCAGACCATACTCAGTCCCTCTGATTTAAACATTTTTTCTTCGATTTTGTAACCGAATACAAAAGCCAATGCAAAAAGCAAACCGTAATACCGGATAGAAATTCCACCCAGGTTAAAAATCTCGGGACTGACATCCCAGTTGATAAATAATGATAACATATTTTCCGTTTTAGTTTTCCGAAAACAGCTTTTCTACTCAGGAAGTTTCTTCCTTTCCGTTTCCCCCTTTTATATTGGAGTCATCCGGCCGCCAGGACAGATTTCTTTATCCATCCCTCCGGCCAGACGATACATTGATATCTACTGTTCCTGTCTTTACGCATTTTTTCCGTGACAGTTTTTATACTTCAACCCGCTTCCACAAGGACAGGGATCGTTCCGGCCCACCTTCGGTCCTACTTTCACCGGTTCAGGTTTCGGTTGCTGCTGATTCGGAGCTGCGACCGGCGCTTCTGAACGCCCCTCTTTCAAACGACTGAGGTCCGTACGCCTTTCCCGGGCTTCCCGCACTTCTTCCGGCTCTTGCATCGGAATCTGTCCCTTCATCAATGTCGAAACAATTCCCCGGTTAATCTTTTCAACCATCGCCTTAAACAGGTTGTACGATTCGAATTTATAAATCAATAAGGGATCCTTCTGCTCATAAGCCGCATTCTGCACGGACTGTTTCAGTTCATCCATTTCCCTCAACTGCTCTTTCCAGGCATCGTCAATCTGAGCCAGGATAATGGCTTTCTCGTAAGAACGCATTAAATCTTCCCCCTGCGAACGATATGCCTTCTCCAGATTGGTCACCACACTGTACATCCGCTGTCCGTCAGTAAAAGGCACTACAATATTTTTAAATACATCCCCCCGGTTTTCAAATACATTTTTGATGACCGGATAAGCCTGCTGAGCAATATGTTCAACTTTACGGGTATATACTTCCCTCACTTTTCCGTACAATTGCTCGGTTAGCTCTTCAGGCTTCAGTTTCTGGAATTCTTCCGGATCTACAGAGAAATCAATAGTCAATATCCGTAGTATTTCCATTCTAAAGCCTTCCAGGTCATTCTCCGGCTGATACTCATTGACAATGGCCTCGCAGACATCGTACATATCATTGGCTACAGCCACCCCGATACGCTCTCCCAATAAAGCATTTTTACGCTGTTTATAAATCACCGTACGCTGGGAATTCATGACATCGTCGTATTCCAGCAA
The DNA here is from genome assembly GCF_937966165.1 of uncultured Odoribacter sp. NCBI lineage: Bacteria > Pseudomonadati > Bacteroidota > Bacteroidia > Bacteroidales > Odoribacteraceae > Odoribacter > uncultured Odoribacter sp. The sequence goes on along the minus strand of NZ_CALCLB010000032.1, from coordinate 227,741 downwards.
ACGCTTCCGGATCCCGAAGTTGTTCTCTTCCACTTTTTTCTGAGCCCGCTCAATGGAATGGGTAATCATAGAATGCTGAATCACATCCCCTTCTTTATGCCCCAAACGGTCCATCACCCGGATAATCCGGTCAGAACTAAACAAACGCATCAGATCATCTTCGAGCGAAACAAAAAACTGGGATGAACCCGGATCCCCCTGACGTCCGGCACGCCCCCTCAACTGACGATCCACCCGTCGGGAATCGTGACGCTCTGTACCGATAATCGCCAAACCTCCGGCATTCCTTACTTCCGGGCTCAGTTTGATGTCGGTACCACGACCGGCCATATTGGTAGCAATGGTCACAGTTTTCGATTTACCAGCCTCTGCCACAATATCAGCCTCTTTATGATGCAATTTCGCATTTAATACGTTATGAGGAATGTTCCGTAACTTTAACATACGGCTCAATAGTTCGGATACTTCCACAGAAGTCGTACCGACCAATACCGGACGTCCCAAACCGACCAAACGCGTAATTTCCTCGATTACCGCATTGTATTTTTCCCGCTTGGTTTTATATACGTAGTCATTGGCATCTATACGGATGACCGGACGATTGGTCGGAATCACAACAACATCCAGTTTATAGATATCCCAGAACTCTCCCGCTTCCGTCTCTGCGGTACCGGTCATACCGGCCAGCTTGTGGTACATGCGGAAATAATTCTGCAAGGTAATCGTCGCAAAGGTCTGGGTAGCCGCCTCTACTTTCACGCTTTCCTTCGCCTCAATCGCCTGATGCAAACCGTCAGAATAACGCCTTCCCTCCATAATACGTCCCGTTTGTTCATCTACAATTTTCACTTTGTTGTCAATCACCACATATTCTACATCCTTCTCAAACAGCGTATAAGCTTTCAATAGCTGATTCACCGTATGTACCCGCTCTGATTTTATAGCGTACCCTTGTATCAGTTCATCTTTTTTCGCCAGTTTTTCTTTTTCATCTGCTACGGTTTTTTCAATCTCTGCAATCTCTTCTCCGATATTGGGTAATATAAAAAACCGGGGATCTTCTCCGGCTGCAGTAATAGTATCGTGTCCTTTATCTGTCAAATCAATGGAATTCAGCTTCTCATCAATTACAAAATATAAAGGATCAGTGATTTCCGGCATCCTCCGATTATTCTCCTGCATGTATTCGTTCTCCGTTTTGATCAGCATAGCCTTATTGCCTTGCTCACTCAAAAATTTGATAAGCGGCTTGTATTTAGGTAACCCTTTATGAGCCCTTAGTAATAATACTCCCCCCTCTTTCCTTTTTTTCGAGTCATCGCTATTCAACAACTCTTTCGCTTCGTTGAAAATTTTAGTTATCAATTCCCGCTGCATCCGAACTAATCTTTCCACCCGGGGCTTATATTCATCAAACATCTGATCGTCTCCCTTTGGTACAGGACCGGAAATAATCAAAGGCGTACGGGCATCATCTATTAACACAGAATCGACCTCGTCGACAATAGCATAATTGTGCTTGCGCTGCACCAAATCCTCCGGATTGATCGCCATATTGTCCCTCAGGTAATCAAAACCAAATTCATTATTTGTTCCAAAAGTAATATCCGCCTGATAAGCTTTCCGCCTTTCCGGAGAATTCGGCTGATGTTTATCAATGCAGTCTACCGAAAGACCATGGAACATATACAAAGGTCCCATCCATTCGGAGTCTCGCTTTGCCAGGTAGTCGTTCACCGTCACCATATGTACTCCACGTCCGGTCAACGCATTCAGAAATACCGGTAAAGTAGCTACCAAAGTTTTTCCTTCACCCGTCGCCATTTCAGCAATTTTTCCCTGATGAAGTACAGCTCCACCAATCAACTGTACATCGTAGTGCACCATATCCCAAGTCACCTCATTTCCACCGGCAATCCAGGAATTAAACCAAATGGCTTTATCTCCCTCTATTTCTACAAAATCGTGATTTACTGCCAGATCCCGGTCAAACTGTGTAGCCGTTACGACCATTTCCTCATTTTCTTTAAACCGGCGGGCTGTGTCCTTCATAACAGCAAAAGCCACCGGTAAAAGATCATTCAAAATATCCTCTACCTTTTTGTCAATTTCTTCCTCCAGTTTATCAATCCGGTTGTAGATCTCCTCCCTTTCCTCAATCGTCGGCTTCTCTTCTTCTATTTTCCGTTTTAAATCAGTAATTTCCGATTCTTCCTCCCGGATATGTTCTTTGATTTTAACTTTTAATCCATTAGCAATCTCACGCAACTCATCGTTACTGAGATTTTTTATTTTATCCCATTCGGTATTAATTTTTCCGACAATCGGCACTAATTCTTTCATATCCCGGTCAGATTTATTTCCGAACAGTTTTTTTAATACATCATTAAATCCCATTTTATAACTGATATTATATTTAAAATAAATAAAAGGCTCCTTTTTCTTGTTCTAATAAAAAATCCACACCTTCTTCCCCATAATTCACTATAATTTAATTTTTCCCGGGAGCCCTGATTTTATGAGAAGTATAAGAAGGAAATTGTATCTGTTCTTCAATTGAATATGCTGAAGAAAAACAAATATGATCTGCAGCAATATCCGGTAACCGGAAATATTCAGGCGATACCTCCCAACCAATAGACTCTTCTTCCTGATCCGTCACATATTGGGATACCACTTTTACTGTTGCTGTAATTACCAGCCTGCATCTTTCCCCTCTCAAAGGCTCAGGACTTCCCTGCACCTTTAAGGGAACCGCCACAACACAACCGGCCATGACGTATAATGCCGCTATCAGATATCTGTTCATTTCCACAAGCAACAAAGTTAGCTAAAAAGTAAAAACTAAAAAACGAAAAGCAAAAAAAGATAGGAAAGTCCTTTAGGAATAAAATTAATTTATAAATCCCCTGGGTTATTAAAAAGATATATTGTTATGGAATTTATAGCCGAATAAACAAGGAATCAGTATAAATAAAATCAGTAGCTTTATAATGATTTATATTATTATGATATAATTTTTCGAACAGTTCGATTTCACTATACAATCCCATTTAAAATCCCGGGCAACTCTGTTGTGTAAATAGAACAAAAACCTCCCATATACTTCTTTAGGATCAAATAAATTGAATAGTGACAAAAGAACCGTCCCTTTGTCACCACTATCTGTTAGAATTACAATTCATAAAAAGTATTTAACCTATCTTCAAAATATTCTTCCGGAGTTTGAAAATTTTTCTCTATCCTTAATGTCGGCATATAGTTAAAATATAACAATTTATTATTCTGAATGATTAATATTCGAGTTAACATTGCTCTATTTTTAATATTGACATTATAATACTTAACGTAATATACATTCTTATACTTAAAATAATCCAAATAATGAAAACGGAAAAAACGATTCTCATACCCTTTGAGAATTTTTTCTATCGCATATCGTTCCATAGCCGGATCTCTTTGAAAGCCGTCGTAAACTAATATTCGCCAAATATTGTCTCCGGGCTTGCAATTTACAAAATAAGCCATAGTGTCACGGAATTCACTATCTTTAATTTTACCATTTGTAATGACGGAATTTAAATATTGGGCAAAAGTATCCGCATAACAAGTTGTATCAGCTAATAAAAAATCACTCATTACGGCTCTTTTACAATTCAGCTGATCATCCAAATCTATTAATTCTTTTATGATATCACAACTGATAAAAGAATCGGATGGGTTCTCTTCGTTTACAGGGGAAGAACTCTTAAAATTCTTACATCCCAGTATAAAAGAAAATAGGATGAATAATATTAATAATTTCATGCTCTACTATTTAAAAAGGTTTCCGAATCATTTTCTACCTAAAAATATATCGGTTTAAATCCTTTAGACATATTGGCTAATGTATAATTATAACAATAATATATTGAAAACAGTGAGTTTAAAGGTGACAAAGGAACCGTCCCTTTGTCACCACTATCTGTTAGAATTACAATTCATAAAAAGTATTTAACCTATCTTCAAAATATTCTTCCGGAGTTTGAAAATTTTTCTCTATCCTTAATGTCGGCATATAGTTAAAATATAATAACTTATTATTCTGAATGATTAATATTTGAGTTAACATTGATCCAGTTTTATTATAAACGTTATAATATTTTACGTAGTATACATTTTTATATTTAAAATAATCCAAATAATGAAAACGAAAATAACGTTGATTATACCCTTTGAGAATTTTTTCTATCGCATATCGTTCCATATCCGGATCTCTTTGAAAACCGTCGTAAACTAATATTCGCCAAGTATTGTCTCCGGGCTTGTAATTTACAAAATAAGCCATAGTGTCACGGAATTCACTATCTTTAATTTTACCATTTGTAATGACGGAATTTAAATATTGGGCAAAAGTATCCGCATAACAAGTTGTATCAGCTAATAAAAAATCACTCATTACGGCTCTTTTACAATTCAGCTGATCATCCAAATCTATTAATTCTTTTATGATATCACAACTGATAAAAGAATCGGACGGGTTCTCTTCGTTTATAGGGGAAGAACTCTTAAAATTCTTACATCCCAGTATAAAAGAAATTGATATTAACAAGAAGAATATTTTCATCATAAATGTATATTAATTAAACAAACAGTTAAAAGGAAGCCTGTAAGCAGGATGTATTCCTTTAAAATACCCAGATGTTATCTGTATTATAAATGTATTATAAGCATTTTCTATATCTCCGGCATTTAAATATGTATTAAAAGTAAAATCATAAGCTGCAGATTCACTTAAAACTTCATTAAAACTATTTCCTAAATGGAGATAATGATAGGCATGTACTAATTCATGACCGGTTGCAGCAACAAATTTTGTTAAGTTATCTGTGTTGACTATTCCTGTAGGAATATGTACAAAAATCTTCCCGCTAGATGTTCTCATCGTAGCTCCCTCAACGAAAGCGCCGGTCTTATACTTATAATAGACTCCCTCTCTCATCAGCAATCCATAGTTCTTATTCGGAGTTGTAGTTCTAAACGTAACCTTACTTCTTAATTCATTATTAAAACCGGAATCATTTAAACGATCACTTAATAACATCATATCTTTTTTTATCCTAGGTTTATCTTTACTATAAAGTTCCGCTCCCTTTTTTGCATCTTCTGTCCTTGAAACAATTGATTTCCCCTTATTAAATTCCACAACTTCCCCATGTCCATTCCAGAATTTAAAGTCCTTTTCTTTCGCCGCCAAACCGGATGTCACTCCACCGATTATACCTCCCATAAGCATTCCTTTTCCTCCGTCAAACAGGCCTTGACGAAATCCATCTCCCACATTACCGCCATTTAACATAGTATTTCCAAATCCCCCCAACAATCCGCTACTAGCACCCTCTGCTGCTCCGCTTATCGCTCCGTTGGCAAATCCCCCCGTCAAAGCTTCAACCGATTCAAGTGCTTTTGCGACGCTGCTTCCTATTGCACTACTAATACCGCCGACAATACCGCCGACAATTCCAGCCGACAAAAAGCTTTTAAAATCCGTTATCTTACCTGAACCCATCTGAGAAAGGATATTGGTAACTGCTCCTATAAATATACTCGACAATGTAATAGCAAACTTCCCATCCGGATCTACATTCACGATTGGATTATTTCCACAAAAGCCATAAGGTGAGGCTAACTGAAGAGCGGGATCGATGTTAAACCAACGACCGATTTCAGGATCATAAAAACGAGCTCCGAAATCGTACATCGATAATATACGGCCTCCTAAAGATACATCCTGAAATTCTTTACCACTGTATAGGCATTTGTTCCGGTTCAAGTTATTATTTTCAAAAGAAAGACCGAAAGGATAATAATCTGTTACCTGAACAGCCTTTAAACTATCTTCCACCGCTTCCAGCAATACCCGGGTACTTCCCAAATGATCCTTTAAAAAGTAATTATAGGTATAATACGGACCATCTTTACGGATAAGCCCCTCCGAATGTTTGATATAGGAAAGTGTATTTCCGGCATAAATCATCACTCCCCGATAATATATGTAAGAACTTCCTATCCGCTGCGCCAGTTTTTCCCCACCTGCTGTGTAAATATAGGAAATATTTTCTGGTCCCTGACTAATTGTATCAGGTAAATTTAATGAATTATATGAAATGTTAATATTCCTCCGTCCGTCATATACCATATTTCCTAAATTATCGTAACGATATAAGGAAGAACTTACTCCATTATCCGTAATCTGCGACAAAGCATTCCGATTAGAAGGATGAGAATAATGGTAGGTAAAATCATTTTTTACTGTACCATCCCCACCAAAACGTTTCAAACTCTTTAAATTACCATTGCCATCGTAAGATAAACCGGAAACATTGTATTTCCCTGAAGAATTGTTCCAAAACAACCCGTTGTTTTCTTTAAAAAAAGCCGAAGTTAAACGTCCGAAAGGATCATATTTATATAAATAAGCCCTTTCGAACCCGTTCCCGTATTTCCAACGCATAGTATTGATATTTCCATTATAACAGGCTATATTATCTATCATTTTTGTATTTTCATATTCCAGGTGATAAGAAAAATGAGGAGAAGAAACAGAAGACAACATACCCGCAATATGATAATCGTAATGAATTTTTTCTTTTTCATTGTGTAAACAGGATGAAACCAAACGTCCTAAGTCATCATATTCATTTTTGACAAGCAAAACTTCATTATTCAGGCTGTCTCCTGAAATTTTTTGACGAATCTTTACTAAACGTCCTTCCGTATCGTAATCGAAATATTTCATATATTCCGTCACCTGACCCTTTATAAGCTGTTTTACTTTAGCTGCAATTATTCCACCTCCAAAGCTATGTTTATTGGAAGTCACTTCTGTACCGGAAGGATACAATTGACTTACCATTTGAAGTAATAAATAACGGGAGTCATAATAATTGGCTTTCAGTAGCCATTGCGACAAAGAATCTCCCAATACCCGTGTTTTTGTACCGGTAATTTGCCCGATAACCCGGTCTGAATATTCTGTATCCAAAGCATCGGCAGCTGACCAGGCCACTGTTTCCTGACCAGGCCATAAATAATCATCATAATAGGTGATTTCCAGACAATCATCGGGAGAAATGTCTGTCGGACAAACTCGGTTGGTATACCCGTGTATAGCTGTTCCCCTTTTTTCATTCTGAAATTCCTGAACCATTAAAGCCTGCCGGAATTCAGCCTCCGTACCCGAACAAATTCCACTTATTAATGGCCGGTCGAAAGCATCGTATTTGGTAAAACTCCATTTACCGTTTTCCCGCTGAAGGGTGTTCTGCGAAAATGCCAGTCTACCACGGGCATCATATAAACTGATTGTATATCCCGAACCGGGAATGTATTGTTTATATATTCTTCCGTATTTATCATATTCCAGATAATAGCAATCGGACTGCAATTCTGACAATTCTTTCACTCCCATATGAAAAGAACTGTTCCGGGAAGGAGGTAAAATATATCGTTTGCGGCCTAAATCATCATATACATAATAGGTAAACAAACTTTCCCCTTCTCCCCTCGCCTCCCCGGCAATCAATCTACCATCTATATCCGTATAACTTAAAGATATATGACCATCCGGGTCGATCTTTTCTACTACGTTTAAAATCCCTTCTTCGTAAAAACCGGTACATGCTACTGAATTACCCCATAACTCATAGCGGGTTATATAATCATCACCTCTATTTTTCCGATAATTTGTCCTGGTGGTATGTTCTCCGTCTATTTTCCAGGCTTTTCCGGGAATATTACTGCGAATAACCTGTCCCTCAGCATCAAAACAGGCTTCGTTGTATGCAAAGGGATTTGTTCCGTAAAGAGTTGTATAATAGGATTCCTGTTGTTCAAAGGCATTTTCCTGAAATTTTCCCTTTCCTTTCACTGCAAACGGTAAATAATTCCGGGAATTCCGGCCAATCGAATCGTAATATACAGGAGTGACAACATCTTTTCCTTCCGGCGTAAGCGCAATATCAATTGATTGTTCTTCCCGGCCTAGCCCGTCGTAATAAGTAATGGCCATCAGATAACCACTGTTATCAGAAGTACGGCTTTTTTCCAAAACATAATTCCGGTTTGTTAAACGATAATTAACATTTAATTGTCGGTTAAATTCAGCGGTGTCATACCCGATCGTGATACGAACATGATAATGAATACGTAATGTCCCTTCTATCTCCCTATACCCTACATTTTCTTTAATAGTAAGAGTACAAAACAAAGTTCCGGGTTCTGAAGTAAATTGTACTATCTGACTTTCCGTATCCATATAATGTTCCAGGGTATATTCTACCCACATCGCCTCCATAGGCGGTTCAACCGGAGGTTCTATAGGCTGGTCCGGCTGACTGTATTCCGGATCTTCTTCCGTTAAAAGCATAATTCCTTCTTCTGATTTTTCTCCCTGATAACTTTTTCCAATGGTTCGCCAGGAAGTACTATCCGGAGTTTCCTCCGGAACATACTCTCCTCCGGTTTTTATCCATTGGATGATGCCGGGTAAATTGTCTGCCATAAAGCCCTCGGCAGTCGGAATAATTTCTAATCTAAAAGAATATTGACGCTGGCCAGCAAGTATGAGGAGTAAATTGTTGTCTTTTACTTTCAGGCATTGAGGCGGTTCAACAGGAGCCGGTGGTACAACAATTATATCCGGCATAAAATTATATGGAAGCACCCCCCTGTTTAATGTATTCATTTTTCCCGGATTCCCGCAATAAGCTGTTATACAAAATAACAACAAACTGATAATAAGAGATATAGTATTTTTCATGATTTATACTTTAAATGATCCACACTTTTGTTTATTATTTTTATTCTTTTAAACCCAAAGTATTTCAAGGGGCAATATAATATTCATATTCTTTTAAAATGACCCCGTCCCCGTTCAGCACCCGAATTATACGTCCGAAATCATCATAATCGTAATAATAAGTCAATCCATTGTGATCCGTTTCCGAAACTTTCCCTACACCTGGAATATAGTTGGCAGTCACAATTAAAGACTCTTCCGGTATAATTTGCAATTCATCAATCCATTCGCTACTGTTTCCGACAGTAATGCACGTAGAAAACGATTCAATTAAATCTGACAGATCATTGAGTTCAGAGAAAGTATTTACGCTGCTTTCCGATTCTGAAGAAGGACGCGATAGTTCCAGCGATTCATATTTTCGCGTCCAAGTCTGTCCGTTATCGGAACTGCATAAATAGGAAACTCGGTATTTACCCGGTTTTAACTGACCTATGCTGAGGACAAAACCTCCCTGTTTTACTTTTTGACGTCTCGAATCGTGCGGACATTCTATAGCAGTAGCATCATTCTCGAAATTGGAATAATAAACCTGATTTTTCCTGGCATTTTCCACGATTGCTATAATGGAATTATTTTGGTAACCATACACAATTGTCCGGTAATTCCCTTTTTCCGAATGACTGCATAACAAATTTCCCTTTGGATCATAATGGTCGTAATAGATTTCTGTATGATAGTCCGGATCACAAACAGGAGACAAATTAAAAAAATGATAAGGCTGAAAATTGTTTTTTGCGGCAGTAAGTAATAAACTTTTATTACATGCCGACACAATATGAAAATGATTTATATCCTGTTCTAGGACTTTATATTCACTTATACTTCCCTGAATGGCTTTTTTATTTTTATATACCACCACTTCTACGGGAAAACTGATCATTCCTTTTTCGTTCATACATCTTAGAGCATAGGCAGTACTGTTATCCGGACCGGCATTTGCAACCTCTGTTCTATAATTAAAAGGATAGCGATATACGACAGAATCAGTTTCATTTGTAATTTGAGTTTTGGTCACTGTAGTTAAAGGCAATAAATATTCCGGATCGTAAGTGTAGGACAGCATTTGTTTCGGCTGACTTTTACTCCAGGAAATACTTTCTTTTAACAGCACCGGTTCCGAAACCCATTCATATTTCCAGAGTAAGTTTATATTGACGACTTCATTATCTTTAAAATTATATCCCAGTTCTATACCCGGAACATATCCTTTTATCACCCGTCGTACTCCCGGATTAAATATATAAGAATGCTGTACGCAATTCAAAGTATCTCCGTTCCCATCGTACAAAATCTGAGCATTCAGTAAACCACGCTTCCAAAAACGGGAGCTATTGGGCATGGCATCAAAACGATTAGGCATCGGATCATGACCTGGCTCGTCTACCTCATACACCATAGAAGGCCTATCCTGATCGGAAGAAGAACTATACATATAATGCATCTCCTGAGAAGAACCGTCTGGCCGGTATTCCGTTACTACCCGATAATGCATAGGAGCCCCGTCTACGTCAAAAATACGACCTGCACAACGGGAAGTACACATAACCGGTAAAATAGTAACAACCGGATTCCTATCGTAATAATAAAGCAATTGTCCTGTCATAATTCCGCTCGTCCGGCCATTCCACGGAAGTGTATAACGATACCGCGTAACAATAGGAACAGCCCCGCTATGGGTATATTGTGAGATGGATTTTATACGCATCCCTCCCCCTTCTATGGAATCTGTTACGCCATCCTTTTCGTATATTCCTTTATTTAATTCATACTCATATTCCGTATATCCTCCCGTAGAAGTATAAACCCGTTTCAATATGCCCGACTGAGCATGCAGAAAATTCGCTTCCCGGTCTGCTCCGGGCAAACGCACGGATCTATATCTTCCTTTTACAAAGTTACTTTTATTATTTGCCCCGTTATAGTATCCCCAATGGTCGAAATCCAAGGTTTCCATATCCGGTATATGCCAGGCTGCATAATCAAAACGACTGATTGGCACCGTCTTCCCTTTGGAAAATTCGTAAACCTTATCGAGTTTCAATCTCTTACAGACGTTACCAAAATAAGAATAATCAAATTTTATAGATTTTAAATACCGTTCTTCCGTACCGTAAATTTTGATTTCTGACAAACGACGATTGGTTAATGTATTTGTAGGATCGTCACTGGATTCAAACTCCATCTTTTCGCCATTTGTTGTCACAATTCTCCGTAAAAATTTTGGTTTTACCTTCGTCTCTGTATAATATATCGAAGAATCTCTCGATTCATATTCCCACCCATAAGTATATTTCAAATAAACTGTTCCGTTCATTTGTTTATCTACAATATTCTGTTCCTGACCGGGAATATATTCAAAATGGATGGCGTTTTTATGGCTATCAATCATTCGGTTGAGATACCAGGTAGAAACAAAAGAAAAAGACTCACGGGCCGGATTTTTACTGTCGTAAGTGGTTACTGAAGACATTTCCTGATCCTCATCTCCAAAAATATATTCATATCCTTTTTCATCCGTTATAATAAAGTATGTTTTATCAACCCACCGGATATTCAATTTAGTATAAGGAATCGGATAAGCCTGTCCATCATAATCTACGATAAACATCCCGGCACGACCAGCGAATTCATAGTAAAATAAATCGGGTTCCCCATCAAAGTTATCGGCCTTATCTTTATCTAAATTAATTTCTTTCCATGTAGCTAAAAAAGAAGCTTGGTAACCGTCACAATTAAGGGTATCTACATTTTTACAATAGCCGTCTTCATCCGGTCGCTTCCGCACCATACGGGTAATCCTTCCTCCAGCAGATAAATTCCAACCCAACCCTGTCCAACTGGCGACATCTTTTACTTTTATTCCACTGGCCTGATAGGACAAGGAAATCGGCACACTCAGCTTTCCGCAAGCAATATTGTATAAAGGTATTTGGATTCCTACCACTCCCGTCCCGTAATTGACCGGATTACTGATACTGCGTATCAAACCACTGCTCCCAGGAGTAGGAGGAATCGTCTGAGCCCCACCCCGATAAGTTAAGCATAAAAACAAACTCAAAATAAAACAATACAATCTTACATTCTTTTTTTCGCTTCCAAAGGAAAAAACATTTATACAAAATTTTTTCTTTTTCATGTCTCACAATTTTTTAGTTTTCACTTGACTGTAAACTGCATGAGATAATGAATAAACATAGAATACCCAGGACGGAAAATACCGTCTGTCGCAATTCCTATGTTTAAAAACAATCAGCACATACAGATTACAATCTTTTCTGTTTTTTCATCCGTACTTACCGAATTCCCGGGCAGGTAAGAAGATTTCTCTATTAAAATTAAAGGGTATTTTTGGAATTTTTTTCAAAACCTGAAAAAAAAAATCTGAACAAGCCATTTTTAGGCCTTTATTTAACATTTTTTAACGTCATATTTTTGAAAAAACGGATGCATATTTTTGAGTAAAATATTGTTTTAAAAAATTAGCTGAAAGAAATAGTTTTAGGACAGAAAAACCTAATAACTAAATAATTTTTGTAAAAAACCGTTTTTTTATGCAGCAAATTTATTTCTTTTACGTCATATAGGCAGAAAGCAAAAAGAATGAGCGATTATAAAACGATATTACGACAATGCCGCAAGAGAGACAGGCGGGCTCAACTCGAATTTTATATGTTGTTTTATAAAAGCGTATACAACAGTGCCTACCGTATTCTCGGAAATTCCCAGGAAGCCGAAGAAGTGATGCAGGAAACTTTTTTAAAAGTGTTCGACCGGATAGAGGATTACAACGGAGAAGCCAGTAATATGGAGAGGATTCTGAAACGGATTGCCATAAATCAGGCTATCGACCTTTGCCGAAAAAGAAAAGTTCAGTTTCTCAGTTTGGAAGAAAATGTATATGCAATGGCAGAAGAAAATTCCGAAGACGAGACCGATATACAGTTGCAATTGATTGCTGAAAAACTGAAGCAGTTGCCGGAAGGCTACCGCTTAATGATCAACCTGCACCTGATAGAAGGACTGAAATACGAAGAAATTGCACAAATGTTGCAACTCTCCCCTTCGACCGTCCGTTCTCAGTTTGCACGGGCCAGAAATAAATTAATCCGATTAATTAAAGCACATTCGACTTATGAATCACTTAGTAGATGAAAAAATAAAAAATCAGACAGAAATTTTTGATACCGCTCTGCCTCCTTTCGGACATTTTGAACGATTCGAACAACGTCTGGAACACCATGAAAAAAGGAAGAACAGACACGCCCGCCGTTGGGTTGCGGTTACTTCAATCGCTGCGGCCCTGGCCCTGATTCTGATGTTCCAGTATTTCTATCCCTTCCGTATGCCTGCAAATGCAGCCGACTCTATTACAGAAGTAACAGCCTATTATAACCGGCAATTACAACAACAAATAATCAGTATCGAACAGAATATCAATCTGGTAAATGAACCCGAGCGGGACGAGATTTTAAAAGATATTACCGATATGGAAAAGGAATCGCGGCAACTGGACCGGAGAGTACCGGGAATTACAGAAGAAGAAGCCATCGCTTATATTATTTCCCGCTACAATACACAACTGGAATCCCTTGCCCACATCCAATCGATTTTAAAAAGATTACCAACTTCTAAAAAACAAAACTTATAAATTATGAAACACAAATCTCTTTTTTTATTAGGCAGCTTTTTACTGCTCTTCGCTACTTCCCTTTGGGCTGTGCCCACAGAAGTAAAACGGATCGTCAATAAAAATTTCAAAGTAGGCCAGAATTGCGAATTACAGGTGAATAATAAATACGGTTATATCGTCATTCAGCAATGGGATAAAAACGAAATCGATTTCTCTATTGAAATCATCGGAAAAGGAGAAAATCCCAAAGTGGCCCAGCGAATGGCCGATCAAATTTCCATCGATTTTCACAATATGAATAAATTGGTACAAGCGACCACCCTAATCGAGAGACAACGCAATAATAACTGTAGAAATTGTGGCTTTACGATCAATTATACAATAAATGTACCGGCTTCCGTTAAATTGAATCTGACCAATAAATACGGCAATATTCAGCTGGATGAAACCACACAACCTTTCCGGGCGGATATCAAATACGGAAATCTGTATGCCAGTAGCCTGAAAGGAACAAATAACGAGATCACAATCAAATACGGAAATATTGAATTATCTGAATCGGAAAAGCTTTTACTGAACATCGGATATGGCAATGTTCATCTGGACAAGATCACCCAACTGAATCTGAACAGTACTTATTCAAAATTCGATCTCGGCACAGTAGGTTCTCTGGAAATGACCTCCAAATACGACAGGTTTATAATTAAATCGATCGATTCTTTTATCATCCTGAGCTCTGCTTATACAGACTTTACGATCGATTATCTGGGAAAACGCTTTGATGCTTCCAGCCTTAGGTATTGTAAAGTAAAAATTACTGAGGTGGCCCAGAATTTCAACTCTATTTTAATAGAAGCGGGCTATACGACTATCCGGATCGGACTGGATAATCACTACAATTTTATGGCTGATTTGTATAATCGTTACGGCTCTATACGCCTCAATGGTATTAAATTATCAGACGTAACCCTGGACGACAACGACAACCGCTATTCCAAGACCATACGGGGACGGGTGGGAAACCAGACAGACCCCCAGGCAAAAGTAAAAATATCCAATTCTTATGCCGATATTATTTTTAGTAAATAAATAATCATTGGATGAAGGCCTGATATCTGATAAATATTTATCCGGAAACACGCTGATTAACGAAATAGCAAAAAGTATTTTTACTTTTTAATCCCAACCGGAGTTTCGTTAATCAGCTTTTATCAAAAGCCTTCGTCCAAGGTCCATTCCTCCCCGTATTTCAGCATCTGTTCCAAAAAATTATCCGGATAATGTACCGAAACAGCTGTTATTTTCTCTCCTTGTTTTATCAAAGCATATTCCGGATTTATGAACCCGGCATAAGGGGGAACATTCAATTTCCGGTATCTTTCCAATACTTCTTTCTGCAAAGTTGTATCTACTTTAACGCCGTAGGTCTCAACTAAATCCCGGGCAGCCGGATAATCGCCCTCCGATTTTATTCGCTGCACTTCTGCCAGGAGTTTTCCGAATAACATTCTTAAAGCCGGATAATCGCGTATAACAAAATAAGTTTTCCCTTCTCCCTGAAGTTTCTCTATAATCTTTGCCTCTTTCCCCTGTTCATATACCCAGGAAGCAATCAACTGCCGGTTACGCATATGAGCTTCTTCCAGACAATCGCCCGGTTTAATGCGGGTTAATTGTATCAGCAATGCATTCCGGATATAAGCGTCATATTCACATTCTGCCACCTCCGGACAGGAAATGATCCCCAGCTCCAACAATTTGGGATCCATAATATAATACAGGGCAAACAGATCCGCCCGGGCTTCTTCCAGAGTGGAATAGTAATTTTTCAAAGCCTCAGTAGTCACTCCCGACAACATTTTTCCCGAACCATGTCCCAGGCATTCGTGCAGGTCCGTATGTACATTTCCACCTTCATACCCATACAAATGCGCTTTCCGTTTCTCTTCTTCCGAATAAGCAAACTCACCGATAACCCCGGTCCCCTGAGAAGCCCGGTGATAAGCATAGGTTATATTATCCAATGTCACCGATTTACTTCCATAACGTTCCCGTATCCATTCGGCATTCGGTAAATTGATACCGATAGGGGTAGCCGGATGGCAATCTCCCCCCAACATCGCCACTTGCATCACACGGGCAATGATTCCCGAAACTTCTGTCTTTTTAAAACGCTCCTCAATAGGGGCATTTTTTTCAAACCACAAAGCATTTTCAGCCAGTTTTTGCGTACGCTCACAAGCCTCAGCATCTACAATTTCTACCACAGATTCCCAACTGGCCTTATAAGCCAACGGATCTCCGTATACTTCAATAAAACCGTTGATAAAATCAACGAGCGCCTCTTGCTCCTGCAACCAGGCTATCGAATAAGCGTCGAAAATAGCCAAATCTCCGCTTTTATAATATTGAATCAGCAAACGGATCACCTTTTGTTGTTGTTCCGTCAAAGCATATTTTTCCGCCTTTTCCAATGCTTTTACAATATTCCCGATCTCTTTACTGTACTTCCCTCCGATTTTCCATACCTCTTCGACCAATTTTCCATCCTTTTTCACCAAGGTAGAATTCAATCCCCGGGATACGGTCTCCCCTTCCCCTGCTGACGGCTGTTTGTAAAAATCTTCTACTTCCTGCTGGGTAACGCCGGAATAATAATTATTGGCAGAAGCTTTTATCAGATCCTTTGCCCCGTCCAGTACAACCCGCTTTGCCATATAATTCCGGTCGAACAGTATCCGTTTCAAACCGTCAAATTCCTCCCCGCTCCCGACAGCCACCAAAAGTAAACGGAAATATTCTTCCGGAAAAGCAGGAATAAATTTATCCATAGAATAATGGTGATGGATCCCGTTTGCAAAAAATACTTTTTTAGTATATAAAAGAAAAGCTTTAAATTCTTCCGCTTCCCGGTCTCCCGTATATTCCCGCAATATTTTCTCCAATAGCCGGCGGATACGCAAGTTATATTTATTATTCTGATCCCATAAAATATCCCGCCCGGCTAAAGCCGCCCGGCTTAAATAATAAATAAAAATCTTTTCCTTTAAAGACAATTCTTCAAAGGCAGGTACTTGATAACGCAATATGCGGATATCGTCGAATTGTTCTGCAATATAATTTTCAAAGTCCATTTTCTCTTTACTAAAATGTTCGTACTGATCTCAGGTTTTCTCCCTTTTTCTCTTTTCACCGTCCTTTTATCATACGTCTTCTTTTCTTCTCCGGTTTCAAATGTTTTTCCCTCTTTCCGCTTCCTCAAACCGCTCTAAAATTTCTCCCGAGGCTTTCACTGCGTGTTTGTACCATTTAAAAGCGACTTTTACTTCCTCTTCCGGCGACAAATGCCAGTCGATATCACTGACCCGCAACCGCTGCATAACACTGTACATGACCAAAGCCGCACATACGCTGACATTCAGGCTTTCCGTAAAACCGTACATCGGCACTTTCACAAATTCGTCCGCTTCCCGGATAACCTCCTCCGACAATCCGGTCAATTCCGTTCCGAAAAAAAAGGCCATCTTCCCTTTTTTTAAATCCAGATCGTCAATGTATATATCGCGGGTATGAGGGGTAGTAGCAATTATACGGTATCCCTGCTGACGAAGCCGGCATATAGCAGCCGGCGTATTGTTCTCTTCCCCCCGGTAACGGTGAAGACTAAGCCATTCCCGCGCCCCCTGGGATACAGTTGAAGTGGTATCGTATTTGTTCCGGTTTTCTATAATATGCACACTCTGCACCCCCATACAGTCGGCTGTCCGCATGATAGCACTCTGGTTATGAGACTGGTACAAATCCTCCAATACCAGAGTGATATATTCCGTTCTCTCCCGGATCAAACGGGTAAAGAGCGCATTTTTTTCATCTGTTACAAAATTTTTCAGATATTCCACTTTTTCCTGTTCCGTCTTCATAAATCCTGGTTTTCTCGTAAAAATATTTCCACAAAGCCGCTACGTGCATCGCCTGCATAATCCGGTTCTCCCTCAATAATTGCATCACTTCCTCCGGCTCCAGCAATTCGACTGCAATATCCTCCGTTACTTCCGGATGAGGCTCCCCTACCTTTTCCAAATCAGTAGCTAAAAAACAATACGTCAAATTGGTATGAGTGCCCGGATTGGCCGAAAATACCATATATTCTTCCCAATGTCCCTTTCCATAACCCGTTTCCTCCCACAATTCCCGCCGGGCCGCTTCTTTATAAGAAATATCCGAATCCTCTGCCACGCCTGCACACAACTCATAGGCAACCTGCCCCAAACCATGCCGATACTGCCTTTCCATCAATAACTTTCCCTCCCGTGTTACCCCAAGGACACAAATCCACGCAGGGTATTCCAATACATAATAAGAAGGAATTACACTCCCGTTCGGTAGTTCTACCTTATCCCTTCTGACAGTAAACCAGGGTTCTTTAAAAAGATACTCCGACTGCAATATTTTCCAGGGTTTAATTTGTTTTTCTTCCATTTTTTCACCAGTAAATCCGTATAAGATAAAGAGAAATATCCATTTAAAGCTAAACCGATACAGATCTCTGTACAAGATCTTGAGGCATAAAAAAAGGGGCCCTTAAAAATTACTTTTCAGGCGGCCCCTTTTCTTATCTTGTTTTGCTTTTAGCATTTTTCTGCCAATTCAGCCCCAGCTTTAAATTTAACCACTTTCTTAGCAGGAATTGTGATAGCTTTACCCGTCTGAGGATTTCTACCGCTTCTTGCGCTTCTTTCAGATACAGAGAAAGAACCGAATCCGATCAATGCAACTTTATCACCGCTCTTCAGTGCATCACCTACTGTTTCAATAAAAGCTTCTAAAGCTTTTTTGGAGTCTGCCTTTGTCAAACCTGCTTTTTCAGCAATAGCGTCAATCAATTGTGCTTTATTCATAATATAATTTTTTAGGGTTAGAATTTTTATAACCTTTCTC
Organism: uncultured Odoribacter sp.; assembly: GCF_937966165.1. Classification (NCBI taxonomy): domain Bacteria; kingdom Pseudomonadati; phylum Bacteroidota; class Bacteroidia; order Bacteroidales; family Odoribacteraceae; genus Odoribacter; species uncultured Odoribacter sp. The sequence continues at coordinate 209,331 of NZ_CALCLB010000032.1, read as the reverse complement.
TCTAGGCAAATGTATATATTTTATCCAGGATGTCAAAGTTTTCAAAAAAAAAATCGTTTTTTTTTTAATTTTTTCACTATATAATACCCTCTGCACATTTCTCCCCATCCATAGCTGCTGAAATTATTCCCCCAGCGTATCCGGCCCCTTCTCCACAAGGATAGAGCCCTTCAATTTCCACATGCCTCAAACGGTCGGACATTCTCACAATTTTCAAAGGGGCAGAAGTCCGGGTTTCTATCCCCAATAATACAGCTTCCGAAGTCAGAAAACCTCTTGCCTTTGCTCCGAAAGAAAGAAGCCCTGCCCTCAATCGGCTGGAAATCAGTTCCGGTAACCACTCGTGTAAGGGAGAGCTGTTCACTGCCGGTTTGTACGATACCCGGGGCAAATGATTGCTGTATTTACCCGCCAAAAAATCCGTCAGAACCTGTGCCGGTGCCTGCAAGTTTCCTCCACCCTGCCGCCAAGCTTCTTTCTCTAAAGTTTCCTGCAACTCCATACCCCCAAACAATCCCGAATAATGCATTTGTTCCAGCTCTTCCCGTCCAATAGCCGTGACCATAGCCGAATTTGCCCAGGGGGTATTCCGGGCAGAAGACGACATTCCATTCACCACCTGCTGTTCCGGACCCGTAGCAGCCGGAACAATAACTCCGCCGGGACACATACAAAAAGAATATACACCCCTGCCGGCAATATTGGTGACAAAATTGTATTCCGCTGCCGGTAACCATTGTCCCCTTCCCTCATTCCGGTGATATTGTATGCGATCGATAAGCTGCTGCGGATGCTCCAACCGCAGTCCTACAGCAAAATCCTTAGGCTCCATATAGACGGAACGGGCCTGCAACATACGGTATACATCCCGGGCAGAATGCCCGGTAGCCAGTATTACCTGACCGGCATAAATCTCTTCCTGCCCGGCCCTAACTCCTTTTATCCGTTTACCTTCCAGAACAATATCCGTCACACGGGTTTGAAAACGCACCTCCCCCCCGCAGGCCTCTATCGTCTTCCGGATGTTTACAATTACTCCGGGAAGCTTATCTGTTCCGATATGGGGATGAGAATCGATCAGTATTGCAGGATCAGCCCCATGATATACCAATATTTCCAAAGCCCTTTGCACATCTCCCCTCTTTTTGGAACGGGTATATAGTTTACCATCTGAAAAAGTACCGGCTCCTCCCTCTCCAAAGCCAAAATTAGAATCCGGATTCACCTGCCCGGTTTTATAAAGTTGCCCCAAATCCCGCCGGCGTTCTTCTACCTTTTTTCCCCTTTCCAGCACCAACGGACGGTATCCCCTTTCTATCAAACGCAAAGCGGCAAACAAACCGGCCGGTCCTGCTCCTACGACAATCACCGGTCTGGCCAAAGAAACGTCCCGGTAAGCCGGTTTAAAAACCTTTTCCCGCTCTTCCATTCTGTCGATATGTACTCCCAACCCCATTTGAAACACCACCTGACGCTGCCGGGCATCCACTGCCCTCTTCAAAATATCGATATGCCGGATACGTTCCACAGCTATTCCCGCTTCCCTGGCCACACATTTCCGCAGGGTCTCTCCATCCGCCGCTTCTTCCGGTTTTATCCTGATTTGTATCTCCCTGTACATTATTACTCTATGTTTATAAATTCCACCTGTCTTTCCGGCTTACGGATGATTTATACTTTAAATTCCCTCTTTTTCTGTGTTTCCGTTTCACGACCGATAAGATTCAGCTAAAATATATATTTTAAACGGAACACCCCGCCTTTTTAACTCCTTTTAATCCGGAAGACCGGAAATCAATCCGGCAAATTTAATTTCACACAATTTTTCTTATTTTCATGAAAACCCCTAACTTCGTAACCGTTAAAACCGATTTAAAAATCAAATAACATGAAAAAAATAGCCTTAATTACCGGAGCGACTTCCGGAATCGGACAAGCGACAGCCTTGAAAGCCGCCAAAGCCGGATTTGATATCATCATCACCGGCCGCCGCGACGACCGTTTACAGCATCTGGCCGAAGCAATCCGGAAGAAAGGAAGTGAAGTTCTCACCCTTTGTTTCGATGTACGCAATGCGGAAGCTGTTAAAAAAGCCATTAATAGCCTGGAAGACAAGTGGAAAAACATAGACGTACTGGTAAATAATGCAGGACTGGCCGTAGGAGTGAGCCCCATTCAGGAAGGGATATTAGACGACTGGGAAAGGATGATTGACACCAATGTCAAAGGTTTGCTCTATATCACCCGGGCTGTAGCCCCTTTTATGATTCAAAAAAACAGCGGACACATTGTCAACATTGCTTCTATAGCAGGCAAGGAAGTATATCCCGGAGGAAATGTATATTGCGCGACCAAACACGCCGTAGACGCTCTATCCCGGGCTATGCGTACCGATATGCTGAAACATAATATCAAAGTGACAAACATCGCTCCCGGGATGGTAGAAACAGAATTTTCCCTGGTACGTTATAAGGGAGACGCCGAAGCAGCCAAAAATGTTTATAAGGGCATGATTCCTCTGAGCAACGAAGATATTGCCGATACAATTCTCTTTGCCATTACCCGCCCTGCACATGTATGCCTGAATGATATCGTCATTATGCCGACAGCGCAAGCCAATTCGAGGGATGTAAAAAGAGAAGGATAAATGATATGTTCTGCAAGACTGCCCGAAAGCTGTTTCCGGCAGTCTTCTTCCCACCCTTATTCCAGTTCCAGGCCGAACAGTTTACTCATTTCCGCTACGACAGGATTCTCCTTAATAAAATAAGCCAATTTATCCTGAGCCGTAATCAGACGACGCTCTTCCTCTCCGGAAGCATTCTCAAAAATCCGGATTTCCAAAATAACAGAACCGTTATTTAATTCCCGCATCAACATATTCTGCAAACTATGCCGGATGGCTTCCAGTTTTTCGATTTGCAACTGATTGTCTGCCCGGATAATAATCCGGTCCCCTTCTATTTCGGGACTGTGGGAGGTCAATGCAATACTCACGCTGGTTTCAGGCCGCTCCTGACGGATAAACAAATCAAATACGGCCTTCACTTTCACTTCGTCAAAAGCATCGTGAGCAGACAGCGGTACAGAAATATCCGACGTGGTTTCAGGCTTTTTCACTTCATATTGCTGAGCGGATTCAGCAAAAGCTTTTTTCAGTTTAAAAGAAGCGGTAGGTTTATTTTTTTCTTCTTCCCTTACAGCATTTTCCGGAAGAGAAGATACCGCGGGAGAACCGGCAGTTGCCGGAGTTCCGAATTTACCGTCAAAATTTTTTATTTTCAGCAAGCTACTACCTTCAGCAAAGCTCAGACTTTTTTTTTTAACTCATTTATCTGACACAGCCTGATCAGGGTAATTTCCACACAGAGCCGTTTTTCCATCCGGATTTTGTACTGCATTTCACACTGTTCGATAACCTTCAGTGCTTCAAACAAAAAATCGACTTCACAAACAGCCGCCTGTTTTAAATAACGCTCCCGTATACGGGCACTTACCTCTAACAGTTGTACCGTTGCCGGATCTTTTGCCACCAATACGTTCCGGAAATGTTTTCCTAATCCCGCCACTAAATTAGCCGCATCAAATCCTTTTTCCATAATCTCGTTAAAGAGCAAAAAAGCTCCGGATACATTTCCTTCGTTGCATAAATCCGTCAAACGGAAATAATAATCATAATCCAGTACATTCAGGTTTTCGATCACTCCGGTATAAGTCAGGTTTTTTCCGCAAAAATTCACCACCTGATCGAAAATCGAAAGGGCATCCCTCATTGCTCCGTCAGCCTTCTGGGCAATGATATCCAAGGCTTCTTCTTCCGCTTTCACCCCCTCTTTATCGGCAATATATTGCAGATGACAAACCGTGTCCTCTACCTTCATCCGGTTAAAGTCGTATATCTGACAACGGGAAAGAATGGTAGGCAGTATCTTGTGCTTTTCGGTAGTCGCCAAAATAAAAACAGCATGAGCAGGCGGTTCCTCCAAAGTCTTCAGGAAAGCATTGAAAGCGGAAGTACTCAGCATATGGACTTCGTCGATGATATAAACGCTGTATCTTCCTACCTGAGGAAGAATACGTACCTGATCCACCAATCCCCGGATGTCATCCACACTATTGTTGGATGCCGCATCCAGCTCGTGAATATTTAACGATCGCCCTGCATTAAAGGCTTTACAGGATTCACATTCATTACAGGGCTCGGCATTGGGTTGCAAATGCTGGCAATTGATGGTCTTTGCAAAAATACGGGCACAGGTCGTTTTCCCCACCCCCCGCGGTCCGCAAAACAAATATGCCTGTGCCAGCTGATGGTTTACAATTGCATTCCGTAAAGTAGAGGTGATAGAAAGTTGGCCGACTACGGTATCAAAACTGGCCGGCCTGTATTTCCGGGCTGAAACTATAAAATTGTCCATGTAATGAATTCATTGAAAGTGAAGAATAACGTATAAAACATACTTTTGTTCTCCTCCGGCATTCTTTATTGGGGTAAAGTTAATAACCTTTTGGGTCTTTACAAAACCTGTTTTTATTTTTTAAACGGAAAAAACGGCAGGACTTCCCCGGATTTATATTTTCTCTATATCTTTTTTAGCCACCCAACCTTCATTCCCATCTTCCAGACGGATATTTACCCAATCTCCCAGTGATTCGATTACTCTTACTTTTAATCCCTCATGAATCACAAACAGACTGGTACCGCTATCGTCAGGGGCTCCCTTTACAGTAACGCTGGGCGTCAGGACAATCGCATCATCCCGTTCGGTAATCCGCCTGTATTGCTTCACTGTAAAAACAACAGAACATACGGTAAAAAACAACATGAGAATACCCAGTGTAAAACCGGTTTTTTTCCATCCAGCCGATGTAGAATAAAAAAACAAAGCAACCATTCCCAGAAAAAGGATAAACAAGGCTACTGAAATATAAGCCCACTGATCGGCAGAAAAATAACTTATAAAAGATTTATACCACCTTACTATGAAAATTTCAGGTAAAACTTCTATTTTATCCACGACCTGACTTTGGGCCATCTGCAAATTATAACGGGCATCCTTATCCCCGGGATCCAATAACAAAGCCCTTTCATAATTTAAAATGGCCTGCGTATTTTCACCCAGTTTATAATAACAATTTCCCAGATTATAATACAATTGAGCCGATTCCTCTCCGCCGGCCAATATTTTTTTATACGTATCTGCCGCTTCCAGATATTTTCCTTGACGGTATTCCTGTTCTGCCTGCTGAGTCAAATCTTCACCGGCAGCAGCCAAGGTCCCGAAAGTCCACATTATAAACGGCAATATCCATACTATTCTTTTCATATCTCCTTGATCTAAATCGTCCGAATTTTTTCAGGGTTCTTCCCTTTATTTTATCGCCTTATCCAATTTGGTAATGATTGCAATTCCATTTTCGTATACCTGATCCATTTCCTGACTGGGGTTGGCTGCCGGAGCATAACGGGCAAACTCGCAGGTATCCAATACGGTGATAAAATCCTGAATCAATGTACTGTCGACGGATTTCCGTTGTAAAATATCGCTGATATTATCCCGGTTCAATTCAGCCATATCAATATTCAGTTTATAGCTTACATATCCCCACAAAGCTTTCAACACTTCTTCATAGAATTGCTCGGTATTCCGGTTTTTCATTGCTGCAGCAGCCGATTTCATTCTTTTCCGGGCCATTTTGTTAGCTGTTTTATTTTTCACTCTTACCAGATCCGCATTGGCCTCAATCCGTCTCCGGTTCAAGATGGCTCCGATAACGAAAAGCAGGAAAGGAATGATAAAGGCCAGCCAATAAATTGTTGTCCCGAAGAAATTCCCTCCTTTAGGCCGCAGTTGCAGATCGCCCGTACGGATAAAACGGATATCCTGTCCCAACTGTCGTACATCTTCCTTTTTAAAGGATTGTACAGCAGTGGTGTTGTCCCCGGAAGTATTCACATTTCCTTTCAGTACATGTATATCATAACTTTCCCCGGAAATGCTCCTGTAGGAATGGGCTGCCGGATCAAAGTAAGAGAATGTTACGGCCGGAATTCTATACTCTCCGGCATAACGCGGTATCAGTACATATTCATAAGTGACAGTCCCGCTCATACCATTTTCTCCCGTTTTAATATCTTTAGTTACCTTGGGTTCATAACTTTCAAAATCCGTCGGGAAATTTACGACAGGGGCCGAAAGCAGTTTCAGATTGCCGACCCCACTGAATGTCACTTTATACGTCAAAGCATCGTTTGCCCGTATCGTATCGGCCGACAAAGAAGTCCGCACAGAAATATTCCCAACCGTTCCGCTAAATCCGGCAGGCCTTCCTGCTACGGGTAATTCCCGCACATTAATCTTCACAGGCCGGCTTAAACGCAACGCCTTTATATCCCGGTAATTCCCGAAAAAATCATCGAAAAAACTACGGGAACTGGCCAATTGCTGACGGACAATACATTCTACTTCAAACGGTTCAATCGTTATCTCCCCGGTATGCTGGGGAAACAACAACACTTTCCGCAGTACGCCTACTTTGTATATTTCTCCGTTGTATGTTTCCCTTACTAGCTCTATTTGCTGGGGAGTAGGGATATCTTCCGCCAAAAATCCGTCGAAAGAAGGGAATTTCGTTCTTCCAAAACTGACCAGATTGACCTTTGAATAAACTTTTATCGTAGCCACCAAACTTTCACCTATATACAAATTCCGCCGGCTGACATCCACCTTTACAAACAGATTATTTTCATTGACGGCCACATTCCCTTCCGCCTGCTCTGTCGGTTCCCCTCTCCTGCCGAAACGATTTGCATTATTTCCGCTTCCTTTCACTACTTCTACCGACAGGGTATTTGAACGGTATTCTTTTCCCTCTACAGTTACCGTGGCCGGAGGAATCTGGAAAGTTCCTTCCTTTGTTCCCTCCAAAACATAAGTATAGGTATAGGATACACTCTGCGTTACCTTACCGTTAATACTGGAAAAAGAAGAAGAAGAACCCGTACTCGGTCCCATCAATAAATTGAATCCTTCCAAAGTCGGGACCTGCAGGTTCGTTCCTTTCCGATTCAGAGAATAAGTTAACCTGAATTGTTCCCCGACTTCCACAACCGAAGGTGCTGAAGCTTCAAATTCTACACCTTGACCCCAGACGGTCAGACTCGTAAAAAACAACAATATGAAACCCAATAATCTCATCTTTATCCGTTTTAAGTCCATTGACTTATATTTTAAGGCACAAAATTACCAATCTTTTTCGATTTTCTGTTTTTTAGCCTTTTGTTGTTGTACTTTTTCTTTCTGTACTTTTTCCTGAACCTTTTTCTCGTCATTCTGTAAAGCCTCTAATAAACGCTGGGCATCTTCCTTTGAGATTTTCCCAGGTTGTTGCTGAGGCTGCTGATCCTGCTGCTGCCGGTCCTTATTCTGCTGATTTTTATCCTGATCTTTCCGGTCTTTGTCCTGCTGATCTTTATTCTGGTCTTTTTGATCCTGATTTTGATCTTTCTGATCCTGGTTCTGATCTTTGTCTTTCCCTTTATTCTGATCCTGGTTCTGATCTTTATTCTGATCTTTATTCTGGTTTTTGTCCTGTTGATCTTTATTCTGATCCTGGTTTTGGTTCTGTTGCTGTTGCTGCCTCCGGCGGGCATATTCCAGATTATATTTGGTTTCCGGAGAATCCGGACGGTTTCTCAACGATTCTTTATACGCTTCAATGCTCTCTTCGGTTTTCTGCATGGATAATAAAGTGTTTCCAATATTGTGATACAACTCTCCCAACCTTTGTTTATCCGTCTCCTCCTTTGCCAAATCAGAAAACTGTTGCAAAGCTTCATCGAATTTTTTCTGCTTGAATAAAGCATCTCCCAAATTAAAGGCAGCTTCGTAAGAATCGGTCTTCTTATCCAAAGCCTTCCGGTATTCAACTTCTGCCTTTTCAAAATCCTGTTTACCATAGAGATCATTTCCTTCCCGGACAAACTTCCGTTCTTTCTGTGCACTTGCATTAAAAGCAAAACCGATCAGAAACAATATTAAAGTTACTCTTTTCATCATCATACGAACTAAATCTAAATCCAAAACAACATCAACAATTCACAATTCTCTGCACCATTACATATTCTTTTTCTTTACATATCTTTTTTCTTTTGTTCCGGATTGAAAATATGAATTTTCATGAAGTGCCGGTTCTTTCTGCCTAAAATCATAAATTCGACAAAGACAAAAAATAAACCGATCAATAAGAAATATTGATATTTTTCAGCATAATCACTATACACCCGTTCTTCCAGTATCGTTTTTTCCATGCGGTTCACTTCCTCCAAAAGGGTGTTCAACCCCACATCTGTATTACTGGCCCTTACATACAATCCTTCTCCTGCCTTTGCTATCTTTCTCAAAGTCTCCTCATCCAGTTTAGATACCACGACATTTCCCTGTCCGTCTTTCATAAACTGTCCCGGATTGCCCTTTTGGGGGATAGGTGCTCCCTGTTCCAGCCCCATTCCGATCGTATGTACGTATATTCCCTTTTTGCGGGCCTCTTTCGCGGCAGCTACAGCATCGTCCTGATGATTTTCCCCGTCGGTAATGACAATGATTGCTTTGGAGGTCTGGGTCTCCGGAGTAAAAGATTTGGCGGCCAAATCGATAGCAGTCCCGATAGCAGTCCCTTGTACAGGCACGATATCCGTATTGATACCGGATAAAAATAAGCGGGCAGAAGAATAATCCGTTGTAATGGGTAATTGCACATAGGCATCTCCGGCAAATACGATCAATCCGACCTTGTCGTCAGACAATTTTTCGATCATCCGGGAAATAGCCAGCTTGGCTTTTTCCAGACGACTGGGTTTAATATCCTGCGCCATCATGGAATTGGAAACATCCAGGACAAGCATCAGCTCCACCCCTTTCTTTTTCACCTGCTGCAATTTGGAACCGAACTGCGGACCAGCTACTCCTACAATTACAAAAAGCAAAGCCAGCAAAATCATTGTAAATTTCCAGGCTCCCCGCCTGAATGAAAGCAAAGGCATCAGAGGAGCCAATAATTCAGGATTTCCGAATTCAGCAATCGCCTTCTTTTTCCGGCTTCTCATCACCACGTAAAATACAATCAATAAAGGGATGACAAGCAAAAGATATAATAATTCCGGATGTGCAAATCTAAACATAATCTCTTTTTTTTATTGCTCTGCAACGTTCTGTTTTTCCGACTTTTTCCAAAGTCATTTTTCTATCTCATCCAATTTTCACTCAAATTACCTTTAAGGAATCTTTCTCAGCAAAGTATACCTCAATAAGGCTTCCGACAGCAGTAATAACATTCCGACTAAACCGAACCAGAAATATTGTTCTTCCCGTTTACTGAAATGCTTTACTTCCACTTTACTCTTTTCCAGCTGGTCGATTTCATTGTATATCTGTTGTAACTTATCATTATCCGTAGCCCGGAAATATTGTCCTCCCGTTACGCTGGCAATCTGTTTCAGCACCGCTTCATCAATCTCTACGGGGATATTCTGCAATTGGGTACCGAAAGGAGTCTGCACCGGGTAAGGAGCTTCTCCATAGGTCCCGACTCCAATCGTATACACCCGTATTCCATAAGTTTTAGCCAATTCGGCAGCCGTCACCGGCGCGATGCTCCCCCGGTTGTTTACTCCGTCAGTAAGCAGAATAACCACTTTTGATTTTGCCGGACTGTCTTTCAGGCGGTTAACGGCATTTGCCAATCCCAATCCGATAGCCGTTCCGTCTTCTATCATTCCGCTCTGCACCTCCCGCAACAGGTTGACTAAAACAGCCTGATCCGTAGTCAATGGACATTGCGTAAAGCTTTCTCCGGCAAATACGACCAAACCAATCCGGTCCTGGGGACGTTCCAGAATAAATTTAGTGGCCACTTCTTTGGCCGCCTCCAAACGGTCGGGCGTAAAATCCCGGGCCAGCATACTGGTAGAAATATCCAAACCCAATACAATATCAATCCCTTCACTGGAATAGGTCTGCCAACTGTTACTCGACTGCGGACGGGCTAATGCTATTATTAAAAATACAATCGCCAATACCTTGCAGGCAAAAAGCAAATGGCGTAACCATACTCTTCCTGCATGCCGGATTCCCCGGAAAGCACGTAAAGAAGAGAACTGTAAGTCCGCATGCGATTGTTTCTCTTTAAAAACATACCACAAAATCACCGGTATCAACAATACCAGTAGCCAAAAATATTTCGGGTTGGCAAATTCAAATCCAAACATAATTCGATTTTTTAAGACAATCTCATTTCTAAATCCGTTTTTCCAATTCCTTAAAGAGTACCTATTGTCTCCTGCTGCTCTTCCTCCAATTCCTCCAGTTGTTGCAACTCTTCCTTCTGCTGCAGTTCCTTCACATTCTGATTGGTGTGCTGGATAAATTCATAAGCGATATTCAAGTTCCGGGTATTCTCATCCGGCAGGGGAGTCGCCTTGGCAAATTTTACAAAATCGGCCGTCTGAAGCAAGTCCGCCAGTTTTTCCCGGTCCTCAGCATTGACCCGGGCACAATCCTTCAACGCCATCAAAGTTTCCAGAGAAGTCTGTTCCATTGCTCCTATTCCCAGCTCCCCATCCAGATACTCCCGTACGGTATCGGTCAAGCGGGTATAATACTCTTTCACTTTTCCGCTCTGCCACAATTTTTCAGTTTTCAACCCGTCCAACGCCTGAATTGCTTTCACATAGGGAGGAATAACAGGCTCTTCCCGCCGGAACAAAGGCTTTTCTTTTCTCCGGCGAACGATCAGCCAAAGGATCAGAGCCAGCACAACCAACCCCAACAGTACCAATAAAACCGAAGGCAATACTTCTAAAAAAGTAACAGGCATCGGATAAGGGGACACGATATCGTTAATTCCCTGCTGTTCATCTATTTTATAGGTATTAACAATAAAAGCAATCGGATCTGTCCGAAGCACATTATTGTAATTTTCGTCCTCTACAGTGATGGGCAGGGAAGGGATCACATATACCCCCGTATCGAAAGCCGTTATGACATACTTCTCTTCAATCAGCCATTTCCCGTCTTTTTCTTTCAGGGAATCTCTTACAGGTCCTGAGATGATCTCGACTCCTGCTGTGACCGTATCTTTTAATTGCGGAAAGACAATCCGGACAGGTGTGGCACTCTTTACCCTGAAAGTAAGGTGCTGCTGATCACCGATCAGCATATAATTGGTATCCACCCCCACCCCGTATTCGAGATTCTGGCCTTTTACCAAACCGGCTCCCGCAATCAGGGAGATTATAAATATCAGTAATTTCAATCTCATATCCCTTAATTTATCTAAAAGCTTTTGCCTTTCGGAAAAGTTCTTTTCCCGGAAGACAAGCCTTCTGTCTTCTAAGCTCTTTTCTTAAACAATGTTATCAATGCTCTCACATAATCTTCATCCGAACGGATATTCGCTACATCTACCCCCGAACGTTTGAAAGAATTAATCAGCCGCTGTTCTTCTTCCCAGGCAAATTTACGGTAATGTTCCCGTAAAGCTTTATCGGAAGTATCTACCCACATCGTTTCTCCGGTCTCTGCGTCTTTCAGATACATCAACCCGACAGCCGGCAATTCATTCTCCCTCCTATCGTATACCCTTAACGCTACTACATCGTGCTTGCGGTTAGCGATAGAAAGAGCATGTTCGAAATTGTGGGAATCAATGAAATCCGACAATACAAAGCAAGTACAACGTTTTTTAATCGAATTCGTCAGGTATTCCAAAGCAGCTGCGATATTGGTCTGTCTGTCCTCCGGATAGAAATCAATCAGTTCCCGGATAATGTGCAGGATATGAGTACGCCCTTTTTTAGGAGGAATAAATTTTTCAATCTTATCGGAAAAAAAGATCACACCGATTTTATCATTATTCTGGATAGCTGAAAAAGCAATCACTGCTGCAATTTCAGTGATCTGGTTTTTCTTCAGCTTGGACACGGTCCCGAAATTCCGGGACCCGCTCACATCGATCAGCAACATTACCGTCAACTCTCTTTCTTCTTCGAATACCTTTACATAAGGCCGGTTGTGACGTGCCGTCACGTTCCAGTCAATATTCCGGATATCATCCCCATACTGGTATTCCCGCACTTCACTAAAGGTCATACCTCTCCCTTTAAAAGCCGAATGATATTCTCCTGCAAAAATATTACTGGACAATCCCCGGGTTTTGATCTCAATCTTCCTGACTCGCTTTAATAATTCTGATGTTTCCATATTCCAAACCGAAAGGTTCAACAAGTTGAAAAATTCCGTATAGGAAAGCTTCTCTGCCTTCCGCCCTTTTTCTGCTAAGGCACCTCTACTGTATTCAACACTTCGTTTACAATATCCTCGCTTGTAATGTTATTGGCCTCAGCCTCATACGTCAAACCAATACGATGCCGCAATACGTCCGGACATACAGCCCGTACATCTTCCGGAATGACATATCCCCTGCGTTTGATGAAAGCAAAAGCTTTAGAAGCCTTTGCCAGACTGATACTGGCTCGCGGGGAACCTCCATAAGCAATCATATCTTTAAATTTTTCCAGACCGTTATCCTTTGGGGAACGGGTAGCGAATACAATATCTATAATATACTTTTCTATCTTCTCGTCCATATAGACATCTTTTACCACTTCACGGGCCTTGATAATGTCAGCGGGTTTTAAGATGGTGTTCGCCTGCGGAAAGTTCTTCTCCAGATTCTGCTGTACAATCAATTTTTCCTCTTCTTTTTTCGGATAGTCAATCACTACTTTCAGCATAAAACGGTCCACTTGTGCTTCCGGAAGCGGATAAGTACCTTCCTGCTCAATCGGGTTCTGGGTAGCCATTACAAGGAAAGGTTCAGGCAAAGGATAGGTCATATCGCCAATAGTCACCTGACGTTCCTGCATTGCTTCCAATAAAGCGGACTGTACTTTAGCCGGAGCCCGGTTGATTTCATCCGCCAAGATAAAATTTGCAAAAATAGGACCGTGCTTTACAACAAATTCTTCCCGTTTCTGAGAGTAAATCATCGTTCCGATTACATCGGCAGGCAAGAGATCGGGTGTAAACTGGATACGGCTGAATTTTGCATCTATAGTCGTAGCCAACGTATTAATAGCTAAAGTCTTTGCTAAGCCCGGAACCCCTTCCAGCAAAATATGACCGTCCGACAATAATCCGATCAAAAGTCCTTCCACCAAATGTTTCTGGCCTACGATCACCTTGTTCATTTCCATACCGATCATGTCCACGAACGAACTTTCCTGCTGTATACGATCATTCAACGCTTTAATATCAACAGTATTCATCATAAATTATTTTTATTATTAATTATAAACCTACAATTCCGATTTCTTTCCCCCTTCTCCCCCTCCCCATTTTATTTCGCTATCAAAATTACTTATATTTAAAGCAAATGTTAAATTCCTTGCCGTTAAAAAAAGTTAAGCCTTCGTTTAGATTTTTGTAAAAAAAATCAGAGGTAAACTTACCTCTGATTCAAGATTTTCCGTTATTCTTCCCGTTCTTCCTTCTTTTTCCGCTTAAAAGCTTTCAAATAGCCTAAAATAAATATGTAAATTGTGAATACAAAAATCAAACAACGTAAAAAAAAGTTAGGTACATCCATTCCCTGAGGAAGCATGAGATCCCGTACCAAAGAAGGAGCCATATAGACCATTAAGGCAAATAAAACAAATAACTGGGCAATGGTAAAAAAACGAACCCGTTTTTCCCGGCGGATACGCCGCGCCTTCACCTCCGGAGGTTCGCCCGAAGCTGCCATTTTAGGACGCTGGTTTTTATTAACCTTTCTTTCCGGAGTTTTATTCCGGTTGTTCCATCGCTGCCGGATTCGCATCCCGACCATGAGCATAAACACACAAAACGCAATAAATATATAAATATCCCAATTCATAATAGCTGATTAACGGCCACAAAGATAATAAAAGTGTTATAAAATCAGCACAATCTGCCCCGAGATGACAAAGCCCGGGTGACCGACAGATTGTCTTTTACAGCATCCGCCATCGCCTGCGCTTCCGTTTTTACAATTTCTTTCCTGAGCGGAAGAACAGCAGTTATCTTTTCCGCACGAACCGCCAGTTTCTCTAATTGCAGCTTTAAATCTCCATCATTTTTCATCATTTTTAAATTTTCTGCTTCAATTTTCTGCATCATAACATTCTAAGAATCTTCTAAAGCTTTATACTCATAAGCCATCTAAATATCAGCCTGAGCATTTTTAGCATTTTCTATGGCCGCTTTAGTAGCCTAGATACTTTCCTGCGGCATTCTACCATAAGCAGATACCAGAATTCCCATCGTCATAATGGCAAAAACCAGCAATGATCTGTCTTTCATTTTTTCTTTTAAACTTTATTTTTAAATGAATTACTTTCCTGTTAAAGATACCGGGTCCCCTCCGGTACGGTTAAGAAAAATAACGTACTTCTTTTCTTCAATAGCTGTTTACAGAAAAAGAAAAAATATATAGAAATCAGTAAAATCCCGGCTCAATGGTTTTCTCTCTTTATCCGGGATCCACATCACAGATCATCCGAAGTCCCCCACAGCCTTTTTCCTTCCGTAAACTTCCCAGTTCTTGTTTTAAAAATGCTTTGATCTTCGAATAAGAAGCACCCTGCTCAATTTTTACAATGATCTGCAAACGGTACATTCCTCCGATACGCCCCACTTCCGGTACTGCCGGTCCGCAAATCCGCCTGCCCAGTTGTTCCCTTAACCGGACAGCCAGAAGATTAGCCGCATTCCGCAAAATTATTACTTCTTTGTGCCGCATTTCTACCAAAATCAAACGATAGAACGGAGGATAAGCAAAAGCCTGCCTTTCTGCCAGTAACTCGGTATAGAAAGCAGCATAATCCTGAACGGATAACATTCCGTAAATGCGGTTCTGTAAATCAGCCGTCTGAATAATCACCTTTCCCCTCTCTCCTTTCCGTCCGCTGCGTCCGCTCACCTGCATTAGCATTTCATATGCCCGCTCTTCTGCTCGGAAATCCGGAAAGTTTACCATACTATCGGCATCCATTACCCCCACTAATTTGACATTTTCGAAATCCAGGCCCTTGGATACCATCTGAGTGCCGACCAATACATCCGTTTTCCCCTGCTCGAAGTCGTCAATGACCGACCGGTATTTTGTCCGGCTATTCATAGCTTCCATATCCATACGGGCAATCCGGATTCCCGGAAATAACCGGCCCACTTCTTCTTCTATTTTCTCCGTCCCCGGGGTGCGCAACCGATAATGCCCTCTTCCGCAATCTTTACAAAGCTCTTCTGTCTTTTTTATACTACCACAATACCGGCAACTCAGAAGATCCCTTTGTTTGTAATATGTCATACTCACATCACAATGATCACATTTCAGCGTCGCTCCACAAACATCACACTGCAGGTATGCAGAATATCCCCTTCTGTTCTGAAATAAAATCACCTGTTTCCCTTTTTCCAGCACCTTTTTCATCTCCTGGTACAAAAGCGGCGTAAAAGTCCCTTTCATCAACTTTTTTCTCCGGTATTCAGCCACATCAGCAAATTGTATTTCAGGCATTAATATATTCCCGTAACGGGAAGTAAGGGATACATGACCGTATTTCCCTGTCTTTACATTGAAATAGGTCTCAAAAGAAGGAGTTGCAGATCCCAGTAATACCCTAGCGTTGTGCAACTTCGCCAGCATAATGGCAGCATCCCGTCCCTGATAACGGGGAGAGGGTTCTTTCTGCTTATACGAGCCGTCGTGTTCCTCATCCACAATTATCAATCCTAAATGCTGAAAAGGCAAAAATACGGAAGAACGTACACCCAAAACAACTGGATAAGGATCAGGACCACACTGCTTTTTCCACAATTCAGCTCTCGCCTGATCGGGCATACCCGAATGGTAA
This sequence comes from uncultured Odoribacter sp., assembly GCF_937966165.1. Lineage (NCBI taxonomy): Bacteria > Pseudomonadati > Bacteroidota > Bacteroidia > Bacteroidales > Odoribacteraceae > Odoribacter > uncultured Odoribacter sp. The sequence continues at coordinate 193,397 of NZ_CALCLB010000032.1, read as the reverse complement.
ATCCCGATCGTATTCCCGAATACACGCCTTAACCGTTTAATGATCTGCACCGTCAGCGCAATCTCGGGTAACATATATAATACCTGCTTTCCCCCTGCAATATATTCCTGTATTAAATGAATGTATACCTCCGTTTTTCCGGAAGAAGTAACCCCCTGCAACAAAACACACTCTTTTTCCCGGAAATAATGCTGTATTTGCTGTAAAGCTTCCTGCTGACTGACCGATAAGGTATGGCATTCTTGTTTTTCCTGAGGACCGGTGTCCAACCGGCTGACAATTTTTTCTTCCTGAACCAATATATTTTTTTCACACAAAGCTTTTATGATAGCCGCAGATCCTCCGAATTCCTTCAAAAAACGCTGTTTTTCCATCCTCTCTTCCCCCGCTTCTATCCATTTGCATATTAGTTGATATTGAACCCGGGACCGCTTTAAACCATCCAGGATTGCATTCAACTCCGATTCATTAAAAGCCCGGGCCCATCTGATCCATTTCTCTGTTTTATTCTTAAAAACATCATCAATACTTTCCCTTATCTGCAGATATCCCTTATTCAGCAAGGTTTTTACCAATCGCCATCCATTTTTAACCTTCAGGTATTTTTCCGCCTCCCGGAGAGACGTATACTCTCCCTTCTTCAGAAAGGAGACCAAAGCCCGCTCATTTTCTGTCAGACCGGCAAAATCAATGTCACTTTCTGTTAAAGTGATATCGGTAAAACTTTCCAAACGGAAAATAACAGGTAAAGCAGCCTTCAATACCTCTCCAGGCAAAGCCATATAATATTCGGAAATCCACCATAAAAAATGCAAATGAGCAGGAGAAAAAGAAATGTCCTCTTCTGCCAGATCTTCTATTATCTTTATCCGATGTCCAATAGGTTCCTCCGTATGTATCCGGCATACGACACCCGTGTATTTTTTATTTCCTACAAAAGGAATAACGACAAGCATCCCCTCCCTGAGCTTTTCCTCTAAAACTTCAGGTACAGCATAAGTAAATACTCCTTCTACGGCCAAAGGTATAATGATGTCTGCAAACTTCACAATTATTTTTTTTGATTTTCCTCAGAGATAATTTCCACAATGCTGTACAAAGCCGTAAGTATTCAGCTTTGATACAGCTTATTTTCTGTAAAAATAAGGATTTTTCCCGATATCTGAAAGTGAAGATTCCGATAAACACAACTTTCTTTCTCCAAAATCCGGAATTATTGACCCTCCCGTAAATACGGTTATACCTTAAAATAAAAACAGCCTGAATGCCCCGACTCTTTCCTTCTCCGGTAAGAGGAATACGGAAACAGTTCAGTTCACTTCAGGCAGCTTCGTCTGTCCAAAAAGAATTTAACTAACGGTTTGAGAGGATCTTTACTAAATTCAATAACTCAGGATTTAATCCTTTCGAATTTTTAATCGTCTTATTGAACGGAACATGTACAATCTCTTTATTCATAATCCCCACCATAATACTTTTCTGATCGTCCATCAAAGCATCTACTGCAGCTACTCCCAATTGACTGGCCAATACGCGGTCGAAAGCGGAAGGAGACCCTCCTCTCTGCATATGGCCCAATACAGATACCCGGATATCATATTCCGGATGAGTTTCCCCTACTTTCTGAGCGACACTATACGCACCTCCGGCTTTATCTCCCTCAGCCACAATTACGATGCCACTGGAATGTTTCGGATCATAATCCTTTTCAAGGAAATGTTCCAGATCGGTAATATCGGTATCTATTTCCGGTACCAATACAGCTTCTGCCCCGGTAGCTATCGCCACCCGCAGAGCAATAAAGCCGGCATCCCTTCCCATTACTTCCACAAAGAAAAGACGGTTATGAGCACTGGCCGTATCTTTTATTTTATCCACAGCCTCTACCGCCGTATTCACTGCCGTATCATACCCAATGGTAGAATCGGTTCCATACAGATCATTATCTATTGTCCCCGGAATACCAACTACCGGAATATCATGCTCCTGTATCAATAAACGAGCTCCCGAAAACGAACCATCCCCCCCGATCACTACCAACGCATCGATCTTGTACTCAGCTAATTTTTCAGCAGCTCTTACTCTTCCTTCCTCAGTCCTGAATTCTGCACTACGCGCCGATTTCAAAATAGTCCCCCCCCGCTGAATGATGTTACTTACATCCTGAGATCTCAAACGTTTAATATCTCCGTTAATCAACCCCTGATACCCTCCGTATATACCGTAAGCTTCACAACCATAATATATGGCCGAGCGCACCACTGCCCGTATAGCAGCATTCATTCCCGGAGCATCTCCTCCTGACGTAAGTACTCCAATTCTTTTAATTTTTCCCATAATATAAAATTTATTGCTTTTTCTTTATCGTAATATCTTCCAGATATCCTATCCCTTTTTATTTTTCCCTAAAATCCGGTCCCGGATTTCTTCCGTCACCCACAAAGGAGTCGACGTAGCTCCACTGATACCCACACTGTCAGCCCCTTCAAACATTTCTTCGGACAATTCTTCCGCACTTTCGACAAAATATGTCCTGGGATTAACTGCTTTACATACGGTATACAACTGCTTTCCGTTCGAACTCTTTTTCCCGCTTACAAAAATAATAACATCGTGCATTTTCGCAAAATTCCTCAATTGCGGAATCCGATTCGCTACTTTACGGCAAATCGTATCATATACAGTCACATTCTTTCTCCCCCTTTGCTGAATCAGTGCAGAAATAGCCCGGAACCCGTCCAGACTCTTTGTCGTCTGAGAAAAAACAACTACCGGCTTTGTAAAATCAATCTGCTTTACATCCTCCTCTGTCTCTACTACCAAAGCTTTTCCTTCTGTCTGCCCGACCAATCCAATTACTTCAGCATGCCCACGCTTTCCGTATATTACAATTTGCCCTCCCTCTCCTTTCACCGCCTCGTAAGCCTCCCGAATCCGGCGCTGTAAATGTAACACAACAGGACAGGAAGCATCTATAATCTCTACCTTATTTCTGCACGCAATCTCATAAGAAGAAGGAGGCTCCCCATGAGCCCGGAAAAGTACCCGGCAATTTGTTAATTCCGCAAATTCCGCATGTTCTATTGTCTGCAAACCCTTTTTCTGCAAACGCTCCATTTCCAGGTTATTGTGCACAATATCACCGATACAATAAAGATCCCCCTTCAGCAGTTCTTCCTCCGCCTTACGTATGGCATTTACGACACCCGTACAAAAACCTGAATTTTTATCAATCTCTACTTGCATACAAAACGATACGGATATGAAAATAATATTTCATGCTCCTCTGCCTTCCTCTCCCCTCTTTTTTTCCTCTATTTTCGATAACATCATCTGAATTTCTTCCTCAACTGTCATCTCACTGTTATCAATCAATACAGCATCTGCAGTCTTTACCAAAGGCCCTTCCGTACGATGTTCATCCAGATTATCCCGCCTTCTAACATTCTCTTCAACTTCGGCATAATTTACTTTTTCTCCCTTCTCCAAAAGCTCTTTATATCTGCGCATAGCCCTGACTTCAGGAGAAGCCGTCATAAAGAATTTCACTTCCGCAGCCGGAAATACCACACTACCAATATCCCGCCCATCCATTACAACTCCTCCCTTTCTTCCCATTTCCCGCTGCTGCTCTACCAAAAATTTACGTACAAACCCAATCCGGGCTATCAAACTCACTTTTTCCGATACCTGCATTGTCCGGATAAAAGGCTCAATGTATTCCCCGTTTAAATAGGTCTCATAACACCCGTTTTCCAGATTATATTTAAAATAGATATGCATTTCCGGAAGACAATCCTTCAACCGCTCTTCATCCACCTGTTCCCCTTCTATCAACCCCTTTCTCATTGCTGCAAGAGTGACAGCCCTGTACATGGCTCCCGTATCAATATAAATATAACCCAAACGCGAAGCAAGCAATTTTGCTACGGTACTTTTCCCCGTAGACGAATGACCGTCCACTGCGATAATCAATGCCTTAGATTTTTCCATAATCTCTGCAAAGATATAATATTTTTATATAAGTCGTTTCTCCTCATTTAGGATTAGGTTTAAAATTCATGCAAACGTTTTTCAGATAATTTTATACCTGAATTGTCGAAAAATATCTCCGTATGGAAAAATTCTTCTTTTTCTTTCTCGCACTAAAATGTTAAATTCGCAACCGCAGGAAATCATTTCCGTTTATTTAGAAGATTACTCAACAGGAATAGAATATTATTATGACAACACCTATATTACCCAATTTATCCGTCCCCCAACAGGAAAAGAATCCACTACTGGAAAATTTCAATACACCACACTCGACCCCACCTTTCGGCCGGATTCAGACAAAAGACTATCTCCCGGCCTTCGACCAGGCGATTGCCAGGGCACAGCAGGAAATCCGGCTTATTGCAGAATCTTCCGGCAAACCGGATTTTGAAAATACAATTGCGGCCCTGGATGCTACAGGCGAAAGATTGAACACGGTCAGTGCAATTTTCTTTAATCTCAACTCTGCCAATACGAATCCGGAAATGCAAAAGATAGCACAGGAAATCTCCCCAAAACTGACAGCATTCGGAAACAGTATTTATATGAACCCCCGACTCTTTGAACGGGTAAAACAAATATATGAGAAGCGGTCTGAACTCTCTCTGCCGGCAGAACAATCAACTTTATTGGATAAAACCTGGAAGTCCTTTATCAACGGAGGAGCCAATCTGAAAGGGGAAGCGAAAGAGCGGTTTAAAGAAATCACAATTGAACTCTCCAAATTAGGATTACAATTTGAAGAAAACTTATTGGCAGAAACCAATAACTTCGAACTCTTACTCACCGAAGAAAGGGATTTATCCGGTTTACCGGAGGGAGTCGTAGAAGCCGCCGCTTTAGCCGCTAAGGAAAAAGAGAAAACAGGCTGGCTTTTTACTTTGCATGCCCCTAGTTACGGACCGTTTATGAAATACGCCGATAACAGAGAACTGAGGGAAAAAATGTACCGTGCTTATAATTCCAGGAGTAATCATCCGAATGCTCATGATAACCGGGAAATCATCCGCCGTATCACAGCTCTCCGGCTAGAAAAAGCTCAAATCATGGGATATCCGACTTTTGCTGATTATGTACTCACAAACCGCATGGCCGAATCTCCTGAAGAAGTCAGCCATTTTCTGACCCAATTGTTTACGGCTTCTCACCCCTTCACTTTACAAGAGAAAAAAGAAGTGGAAGAGTTTGCCCGTTCCTTGGGTTTTAATGACGAATTACAACGCTGGGACTGGAGTTATTACTCCAATAAACTGAAACAAAAAAAATATGACCTGGACGACGAGATGCTCAAACCTTACTTTAAATTGGAAAATGTACAGAAAGGGATTTTCGATCTGGCAAATACCCTCTACGGCTTGCAATTTGAAGAAGTAAACAATATTCCCAAATATCATCCGGATATCAAAACTTTCGAAGTTTATGATCAGGATCGCTCGTTTCTGGCCGTACTCTATGTCGATTTTTTCCCCCGTGCCAGTAAAAGCGGCGGAGCATGGATGACCGAATTCCAAAATCAACATATTCAAAATGGGCAAGATATACGTCCGCAAGTTTCCCTGGTAATGAATTTTACCCGCCCGACGGAAAGCAAACCGTCCTTGCTCACATTCGATGAAGTCACTACTTTCCTGCATGAATTCGGTCATTCCCTACACGGCATGTTATCGCGGAATACTTATAATGCAACCGCCGGTACAAGTGTTTACCGGGATTTTGTAGAACTTCCCTCCCAAATCATGGAGAATTGGGCCCTGGAAAAAGAATGGCTGGACAAATGGGCCGTTCACTATGAAACCGGAGAAAAGATTCCAACCGAATATATTGAAAAAATACGACAGGCCGCTAATTTCCAGAGCGGGTACTTAACAGACCGCCAGCTAAGCTTCGGGATGGTGGACATGGCCTGGCACAGTATCACCCAGGCAGTAACAGGTTCCATCACAGATTTTGAAAGAAAAGCAATGCAAGCCACCGAAATTTTTCCACCTGTCGAAGGGACTTGTTTTTCCACTACTTTTGCACATATTTTCGGAGGAGGATACGCAGCCGGTTATTATAGTTATAAATGGGCGGAAGTACTGGATGCCGATGCTTTCTCTGTCTTCCAGGAAAACGGCATTTTCGACCCGGTAACCGCCAAATCCTTCCGGGAAAATATCCTTGAAAAAGGAGGCTCTGAACACCCGGTGACCCTATACATCCGTTTTCGCGGCCATAAGCCTACTGTAGATGCTTTACTCAAAAGAAACGGACTGCAATGAGAGAGATTCCCGGGACCGGCATAAAGCGGCGTCCCGGCTTTTGGTATATTTTGTATGTTTTTACAAAATATATCGGATTTATTAAATCCATATTTCCGGTTCCCGGCGGACACTGAATTTTTCGAATAACATAGCCGTATAAGGCGTATCAAAAACACGGGCTTCCACCGGGCATTCTTTTACGCAAGCACAACACTTGATACATAATTCCGCTTTACTCCGGGGGAGCTCTCCTTCAATGGCCGCCGTCGGACATACTTTCACACATATACCGCAACGGATGCAAAGTTCTTCCCGGGTGACGGGAGCCTGAAGGGTAGCGGCACCTTTTTCCTTGTAAGGGAAATTCCCCGGTAATTTTACTGTTTCTGCCTCTTCCAGCCGATTAATACGTTCCAATTTTTCTTTTATCCGCTTTCCAAATGCCAAAGCTTTCGATTTATCCGTTACATCCGGACGTCCGGCTGCCACAGGCATTTTCCTCCGGCTATACGAATGTTCACCGATAAAAGCCGCTCCTGCAACGGAAACGAAACCGGCTTTCAGCATATAATCGGATAATTCCCGTAAAGCATCTTCAAAATCCCGGTTTCCATATACCACAACCGGAACAACAGCCGACGTTTCCCCCTTGATATGCCTCAACCGCTCGACTGCTGTCTCCGCTACCCGCCCACCGTATACCGGTACCCCGATAATCACCAAAGCCTCCTTTATTTGAACCGGCTTCTCCGGAATTGAATAGGTCAGGTCGATCTCCTCTGTCACTTCAGCCCCGTACCCTTCGGCAATAGCCCGAACTACCTTTTTGGAAGTATGGGTAGGCGAAAAATAAACCGTATATATTTTCCGATATTTCATTTTTAATTCTGTTTATTCCTGTGAAATTATAAACAAAAGTAAATAAAAAACAATAAAATTTGTAAATTTGTCACATATTAGATTACCTGAAACAAGAGTATGCATAAAAAAGCCGGCCTTAAATTACTGTTATCCTATTCTGTTCCAGCAGCAATCAGCATGATGGTAGCCGCTTTTTGCAATATCACGGACCGATGGTTTATCGGCGAAAACGAAGGTATTTCTGCACTGGCAGGTTTGTCCTTAACCTTGCCCCTGATGGTGCTCCTTACTGCCATCGGCTCTATTGTAGGAACAGGTGGCGCCATTTTATTGGCAGGATGCCTTCGGAGAAAAGAGAGGCAGGTTGCCGAAAAAATATTGGGTAATACATTTTCCCTTACTTTATTGATTTCATTGTTGATCATTTTTATATTATCCGGTTTTCAAAAAGAAATTATCTTTCTGTTTGGGGGCCGTACTGAAACTCTCCCCTATGCTATCCGTTACCTGAATATCATTATTCCCGGAAGTATATTTTTAAACCTGACGGCAGGTCTTACCAATTGTATGCGGGTTTGCGGATTTGCCCGGAAAGCCACCCGTATCATTTTTTCCGGTATACTGCTCAACATTATTTTCGATTATTATTTTATCTCTGTTCTGCAGATGGGCATCGAAGGAAGCGCCATAGCTACCGTTTTATCAATGGGAATCTGCGCTATACTTATTTTCATCCATTTTCTTACCCCATCCAATCCGGTCGCTTTACGAAAAATATATTTCAAACCGGAAGGACGGCAAACCCTTAAAATCATACTGACCGGTATGACTCCATTTTTTATGAATCTGACAATCTGCACCGTCAGTATTATTATGAATAATTATCTTGTGATTTACGGAGGCACAATCGCTATCGCCGCTTACGGTATTATCAGCAGTTATACAATATTAATTATGATGACGATCTCCGGCATTTGCCAAGGAATGCAGATTCTGATCCGCAATTATTCAGGAATCGACAAAGTCCGGTTATTCCGGCTGGCCGTATATACAGGAGCCGGCATTAGCTGTACAGGCTTTATTTTCGGCGAATTTTTTACAGATCATTTTATCACTCCTTTTACTTTATCTCCAGGACTTATCCATATCACTAAAACCGGACTGCATATCGTATTCTGTACTCTTCCTATTCTGGGTTTCCAGTTGATTGTCGCCAGTTTTTTCCAATCCATCGACAAAACCCGCAAGGCTTTGTTTATCAATATGTCCCGTCAATTTGTCTTCCTGATCCCTTCCCTTTTTATTTTCTCCGGACTTTGGGGATTAAACGGGATCTGGATAGCTGTGCCTTTTTCCGACCTGCTTTCCACCTTCATTACCACTTTATTTATGAAACGGGAAAAAAATCACTTCAGCAGGGTAGAAGCTATTCCGAATTCCTGAACTTCCTTCTTCTTTCTAGTTGCATAATAGAAGGTATAAAAAACGATATTATTCCTAAACCTAAAATCAAAACTCCTCCGAGTATAAAAGACCGGCTTATCCCTATACTGTCGGCAATAAAACCCGTGGCCAGCAAACCCAACATAGAAGGTAATAAACTCAGACTTCCGAAAAGAGAAAATACTCTTCCTAAAGCAGAAGAAGGAATATGCGTCTGTAAAAGGGCCGTAAAAGGACTGTTATAAAAAGGAGCAGATATTCCCCCTATAGCCGTCAAAATTACAAATACGGCAAAATCTTCCGGCGGTAAGCATCCCGATAACAGCATATAAAGTCCCAACACCAGGTAAGAAATATTGATTAGAATCACTTTACGGGTTTTTATTTTCCAAATGCCTAATATTACTCCTCCGAGCAGCATCCCGCTCCCCCAAACAATTTCGACTAAACTCATCTGATAGGTATTCCCTCCGAAATGATTCACAGTCATCAAAGGGAAAAGGGTGGCAACGGGCATTAAGATAAAAGTAACCATAACGGATATCCCCATTAGTTCTCCTAATCCTTTATGCTGCCTCACCTCCTGTACGCCTGCCTTCATCTCCCGCAACACACTTTTTTTGACAATTTTATCCGTGACAACAGGATCCGGAATGACTACAAATAATAAAGCGGTACAGGCAATCAAAGCCCCTGCTACATCCAGTAACATCACGACTGTCATGTTGAAAGAAGTAATAAATAAAGCTCCCAAAGCCGGACCGGCAATACTACACACAGATTGTATCGCTTGATTTACTCCGGAAATACGCATCAATTCCGTCTCCGGAGCCAACAAAGGGATAGCAGCCTGCATAGCCGGGGAATGGAAAGCACTTCCCACACTTCTCAAGGCCAACAATAAATAAATATACCCTAACTCTGCCTTTCCCGCATAAAACAGTATTCCTAAAATCAAAGAACACAATGCCACAAACATATCTGCAGCTATCATGGTACGTTTACGCTTCCAACGGTCCACATATACCCCCGCAACAGGCCCTAATATTGCCTGAGGCAATAAAGTCGCCATGACAGCCAAAGACAAGACTTCTGCACTCCGGGTCTCCACACTGATCCAGAACACAACCGCATACCCGACAATGGCACTACTCAAAATAGAAAACAATTGTCCCGACCAAATGATAGCAAATTTTCTCTTCCAATTCTCCATAGTAAAAACAATCTGATCAGAGGATTCAAACGAACCCTTCAGCTTAATATATTCCTTCTGTACTTAAAAACAATACGAAAAATTTTCGGATAGTATTTCTGAAAAGACACAAAACTTCCTCCCTCAATGATTCAAATCAATCTTTTTTCAAAAAAACCGATTCATTCCAGGCAAGTATTATTCGATTATTCTCATCCTCTTCTCGTGCTCGGAAGGCAAAATTATAAAAATTCCGGAGATTTGGTAATTTTTTAATCAATAATACCCGGAAAACCATAAGGATAAGTAACAATAATTTATAAATATACATATTTCCTCCTCCGGAAGACTGAGGAAAGAAAGCATTAAAAAACCAGTTAACGGATTTCTCTTCCATTAACTGATTTTAGCAGTTTGTTTTTATATTTTTATTTAAAAATCCGCATCCGGTCTTCTAATGGCCGATTATCTTTTTTGCCGGGGACAATAAGGGGAGTTCCAAAAGGCATCTGAGCGATTAACCGCCAATGCTCCGGGAGTTTCCATTCAGCCTGTACAGCTCTGTCTATTAATGGATTGTAATGTTGTAAAGAAGCCCCGAACCCGGCATCTTCCAATAAAGCCCATACCGACAATTGATGCATAGCGGAAGTATGCTCCGACCATTCCGGAAATTTATCCTGATACAAAGGAAATGCTTTCTGTAAACTTTCCACAACAGTTTGGTCTTCATAAAAAAGTATGGTTCCGTAACCGGCTAAAAAAGATTTATTGATCTTCATTTCTGTGGCTTCAAAAGCCGCTTCTGAGATAATTTTTTTAAGCGTTTCCTTTACCAGATTCCAAAATTTCCGATGCTGTTCTCCCAATAATAAAACCAATCGAGAAGATTGTGAATTAAAAGCCGAAGGCGTATGGGCAACAGTAAACCGGACAATTTCTTCTATTTGTTCGTCTGGAATAGGCGACTGATTACTGAGGGCATAATAACTTCTTCTATGCTTCAGAGCCTCTTTTAAATTTCTTTCCATATATTATTGTTTTAGCTTGTCTGTTTTTTACTTTCCATTCCCTCTTACAACCATTTCATTTTAAAGTACGCATTCTGCCGATCCTGCCGGCTTTATAAATGTTTTCTATTTATTCCCCAAAGATATTATTTATATACGTCTTTAAAAAAAAGAAGTTAACCCCGGGGACGGGGGAAGGTGCTATATCCTCCTCCCATCTCAACCCGACACCACTTGAAATTTAAATTTATTTTTCATAAATTTGATATGTGTCTAAATTTCATCTACATGTCCAGGCAAGCCCGTCAACTGTCAATTACTGCTATCTACCATGTTATTCTGCGTGGTATAGACCGGATGATGATTTTTCACGAGGAAGATGACTATCAGATGTTCCTGAACCTGCTAAGATTGGAGATCTGTAAAACCTTCGAAATATACTGCTATTGCCTGATGAGTAATCATGTACATCTGATTGTAAAAAGTGACACACTTAGTGTACATATACGTCACATTGCTTCGATTTATGCTATGTGGTTTAACCATAAACACAAACGATGTGGTTATCTTTTTCAAGATCGTTTCCGAAGCGAACCCGTCGAGGAGGAAGGATATTTATTACGATGTTTCCGGTATATTCTGAAAAATCCGGTTAAAGCAGGATTATGTAAAAAAGCCATTAGCTATAAATGGAGCAGTTATAAAATGTATTTTAATAAGGATAATTCTTTTGTCTCTACAAGTTTCCTGTCCCTCTTTTTCGATACAGAAAAAGATTTTCAAGTTTATATAGAGGAAGAAGATGAAGAAGAATATATGGATATCTATCAAAATGAGCAATTATCCGATAATGAAGTACGGGAATTATTAATGAAACTATTACGAGGGAAAAAATTGACGGATTTTTCTCAACCGGAACAAAAACAAATACTTAAAGAAATTAAACAAAATGCCGGTATCAGAAAGAAACAACTTGCCCGGATAACGGGAATAGGCCTGAATATTATCCGGCGGTTGTGAAATAGCACCTTCCCCCGTCCCCGGGTGTTAAATTAATATTTATCTTTGCCTTGTGTTTCACAAAAGAGCAAGGAGATGAATCTGATTTTTATCGTATTACCGATCCTGACTTTACTGATGTTTGAGCTCGGTTTGGAGCTCAATATTCAGGATTTTACTTTATTCCGCCATCGTCCCCGTCCGGTAATTGCGGGACTTATCGGACAGATTGTACTTTTACCTCTCCTGGCCATTTTACTGGGTTTGCTTTTTCAACTGAATGCTCTCTTTTTTATCGGGCTTGTTCTTATAGCTTGCTCTCCCGGCGGGAGTTCATCTAATATTTTTTCCCTGCTTGCTAAAGGAGATGTTGCCCTTTCCGTCAGTCTGACAGCTCTTAGCAGTATTATCACCCTCTTTACCATTCCCCTTATTTTAAGTTGGACAACACAATTAACCGACGCCCGGGCCGATATTTTGATAAAACTTCCCCTAGGTGCTTTGATTATACAGAATCTAATCCTAACATTGCTGCCGATTGCTTTAGGCCTATTATTTAAAGCTAAATTTCCGGAAAAAGCAGAAAGAATAAAGCAGAAATTGCACAAAATTTCCTTTCCTGCTCTTCTGCTGTTAGCAGCTATCTTTTTCATTCAACATCACAAAACGATCGCTGCTCACATCGGTCAATTGGGAATCTGTATTTTTATGTTGATTGTATTAGCTATGTTTTCAGGAGTCCTTCTATCCCGCTTTCTGCATTTACAAGGAAAGGAAAAACGAACCATAGTGATTGAAATCGGGATGCAAAATGCAGCCCAAGGGATAGCTATTGCCAGTAGTCCTTTAATTTTTAACAACAGTATTATTGCTATTCCCTCTATTGTTTATGCCCTTTTTATGAATCTGATTTTGCTAACCTATATTAAAACCATAAGGAAATAAAAATTGTATTGAAAAAATCCAGGGGTCATTCCTCTTCTAAATAACCGAACTTCCCCGCACTCCAATCTTGATAAGCCTGTACAATTTCTTCTTTCGTATTCATCAAAAAAGGTCCATAAGCCATAATCGGTTCCCGGATCGGTTCACCACTCAGTAACAATAATAAGCAATCCTCCCGGGCTTCTAATGCAATTTCTACCCCTTTATTTCTGAACAATACAAACCGGTCGGTTTCTGCGGTTTGTTCTCCGTTTATGCAGACTTCTCCTTCCAAAACAAGTAAGCCGGTATTGTAGTGTTCCGGTAAACTCAATACAAGTGTTGTTCCGGAAACAAGCCGGATATTATACATTTCGATGGGGGTAAAAGTATGGGCAATCCCTTTCACACCTTCAAACTCACCGGCAATTACCTCGATACGTCCTTGTCCTTCAGGCAAACTGTAAACGGGTATCTGATCGTGAGAAATACTCTGGTAACCGGGAGGACTCATTTTATCTTTTGCCGGTAAATTAACCCAAAGTTGCACGACCTGGAAAGTACCGCCTTGACGGCTGAATTTTTTTTCATGGTATTCTTTATGCAATACGCCGGCTCCTGCTGTCATCCATTGTATATCTCCGGCTCCGATCACCCCTTTGTGCCCATAACTATCCTGATGAGCCACTTTTCCCTGGTAAACCAAAGTCACGGTTTCGAATCCCCGATGCGGATGCACGCCTACTCCCCGGGGATCTTTACGGGGGCTGAATTCTATTTTTGCATTATAATCCAGCAAATAAAAAGGACTCATCCGGTTAGGAGCCAGATGATAACCGGAAGGAAAAAAATTGTGCACCCGGAACCCGTCTCCCACCATATGAGAGGGAGGAGGCAGCAATATCTGTTGTATCTCTTTTGTCTTCATTTTCTTACTTTTCTACATTAACGTCCAGACCTTTAAAAGGTTTTGTACTACAAGAAATTTGTTCAGATACATACTGTTCCGATTAACGATTTCTAAACATTTGAACTTTTAATTAGCAGAATAAATCTCCACAATTCTTATCTTTGTATATAAACCCATAAAGTACAGATCTATGAACTTTTTAGAACTCGTTAAAACAAGACATTCGGTAAGAGCTTATAAAGACCGGCCGATCGAAAAAGAAAAAGTAGAGTATATTTTGGAATGTGCCCGTCTAGCTCCGTCAGCTGTGAATTTCCAGCCCTGGCAGTTATTATTGGTCAAAAGCGCTACAGGGAAAAAGGATCTCCAGCAATGCTATTCCCGGGAATGGCTAAGCACAGCTCCCCTTTGTATCCTTGTCTGTACCGATCTTTCCCAATCCTGGAAGCGTTCGGCTGACGGTAAAGATCACGGAGATATTGATGCGGCCATCCTTGCGGAACACATCTGTCTGGCAGCAACGGAACAAGGATTAGGGAGTTGCTGGGTATGCAATTTCGACGTAAATAAATGCAAAAAGTTATTCGGTTTACCGGATTCTTTGCAACCAGTCGTCATTCTTCCTCTTGGTTATTCCGATTCCGGAAATATCCCCGGAACTTCCCGGAAAAATTTAAGGGAAATTATACGGGAAGTCTGATCCCAAAGAGATCTTTCCGGAATGGATTGGAAAACTTCCGTTTCCTTTTCTCTCCTCAGCCGGCCGGCATGGCTGATGGATGGAACAAAAGCCTGAGAATCCCTTTCTGCCGCTATAACTTCCATTCATCAGCACACAATAGATAAATACGGTCCCATTTCACAAATACAATCCTTCTGTATACAGTCATTTCTTCCCTTATATCAAACTTTCAGCCGTAGGATTTTCCAGGTGATGCCGATAATTTTCCATTACCTTGTCCGGATGGCGGTTTGCATAACAATATTTACATAAATGAGGGCATGTATTATACTCTCCAACCGACTGGGCAGGGATACAGTAACAGAGGGGACGTTGTCCCTTGTCCCGCAGGGCAGTTCCTGAAATCGCAGGTGTAAAATCACCGAACAAGCCGGATGGCTGCTGCCCTCCTCCTATAACCTTCATCAATTGCTTATCTTCCGGAAAAATCCGGCGGATCAATCCATCATCTATACACTTATTCGGTACTATTCCGTAGGATTCTAAATGGATGGCCTCCGCACAAGTTGCTAACTCATATCCCCACGACCGGTTTAAAGATTGCAAACCCGCAGCCCATTCTATCATTTCCGGTTCGGAAAATTCCCGGAAAGCGATTCCGCTACGAAGTAAACGGGCGGAAACATGACGGTAGCGGGCAATATCGGCATAACTGAAAACCATTTTCCGGGTATATTCATTCAATTGATTTCCGATATACTCCGCCCTTTTCAATAAATCGTCAACATCCAGTTGATCCGTTAAAAACAGAGGATCATACCGCCAGATTATTCTTTCTTTTCCCAAACGGGCAGAAAGAGAACGAAAACTTTGGATTCGTTTTTCCAAAACGTCCAGGTGAGGCTCTAAGGCCTCCTTTTCATAATCATTTAAAGTAAAATGAAGGTAACAATGAATTCCCTCTTCTTCCAGAAAATCCAACCACGGCAAAAGTGGTACCGGATTTTTAGAAAAGAAAACAATCAGCCGCACCGCTTCAAAAGAGATATAAGATTTATGACGATTATAGGGATTATACCACACAAAATACCCTTCCTGTAACCGGTTAAAAAACCAATCAGCATAAAAAGCCGGAATATCTGTCGACCGGCTGACAGATAAAATAACCGGAGCCAAAGCCTTTACCCATTCCCCTTCTTTTGTCCGGAGAAGTACTTCTCTGTGTTTCATTTTCTACCGTCCGTTTCCCACAGCTTCATAAAGGCGTTGCAATTCCGGTACAGAAAAAGAAGTAGCAGGTTGAATTTGATCGTTTGCGATCTGTTTCAGGCGTTCTTTTAATTTGCTGAGGGCAAACTGCAATATTTTATTGTGATCAAAAGCCAAAGGAGGCAATTCGTCTATTCTGAACCAGCTTACGACAGCGGCGTCATCAGCAGCTTCCGGAGAGAAATCCTGTATTTTCACCAAAGAATAAAAAGCGACGGTAACGACTCTTCCGCGGGGATCCCGGTCTACCGCTGAAAACGTACGGATTTGATCCATAAAAGACGGCAGAATGCCTGTCTCCTCCCTTAATTCCCGGAATGCACACTCTTCAATTGTCTCCTCCATCTCCATAAATCCGCCCGGAAAAGCCCAGTATCCTTTAAAAGGATCATTTTTCCTCTGTATCAATAACAGACTCAGGTCGGCACCATCAAAACCAAATACCACACAATCTGCTGTCAATGCAGGACGCGGATATTTATAACAATACTGCTTCTCTATCATTTCACGTCATTTTTAAAATTGAAACTTTTATCCTTTTTCTTCCTCAAGTAAACCCCGATAAAGACGTTCATCTTCCCTTCCAAAACAAGCCACAATTACTTTTTCAAACCCCGGATTTGAATCCAGAAAAGTCCTGATCTCCTTCAAAGCAATCCGTGCAGCAGCCTCTTTCGGATAACCGTATACCCCTGTACTAATACAAGGAAAAGCTATCGTCTTCAGCCCATACTCTACAGCCAAACGCAAACTATTCCGATAACAGGAAGCCAATAATTCCGGTTCCCCTTGTCTTCCATTCCGATATACAGGACCTACCGTATGAATCACATAAGAGGCCGGTAGACGATACCCTTTTGTAATCTTCGCTTCCCCCGTATTACAACCGTGCAATTTCCGGCATTCTTCCAGCAATTCCGGTCCGGCAGCCCTGTGAATAGCTCCGTCTACACCGCCTCCGCCAAGCAGCGTTTTATTGGCAGCATTTACGATGGCATCGGCTTTTATCGTTGTAATATCTTTTTGAATAACTTCTAAACGTCCCATACATTTTACTTTTTAAGAAATGAACCGATGGAATTTCTACAAATATAAGAAACTCATTTTAGGAAACCAACGGAAAAGGAAGTTCTTTCTTTGTAAAGAAAAACAAACAAATCCTTCGGCAAGCACCTGCAGAAGTCAGGTAATTCTTCCGTTTTCCCTCTCTGTTCAACCCTTACTACCTGCCCAGTCTCAAAAATCTAAAAAACCGATCTTTGTCAACTTATTCATTTAACAAAAGACAAAAACTTCTCCGGGACAAACAAATTAAAATGTTAACTACAATTTTTGTTATTCAAAAAACATTTCTTCCGTTTGGAAAACAGATGCTGCCCTATAAATCAGACACTTTAATTTAGCCGTGTAGATCTACAAAAACAAATACGGGCAGTCTCCGAAAAGCCTTAGAAAGAGTAGGAAAATTAATAAATACAAATTATGTATCAGATCAAATCCAGTCTACAGGACCCAACTAAAGTAAAAGTATTGATGAGTTTTGGAGCCGTTAACGGAGGTTTCGAACTTGCATGGGACATTCACAATGAAATAGAAAAAAAATTAGGAAAAAATTCTGTTTATTTAGATGCAATCTCTCTGAAAGACACGGCCGGAACTGAATACAATTGGGATAGTAACCTGGGCATATACAAAATGTCTAATCCCGATTGGCATACATTTTACGAAAAAGCGATGAAAAATTCCGTTTGCATGATTTTTTTAATCACAAATGTCTGGTTGAAATCCTTTTATTGTTGGCATGAATACGAAATGTTAAAAAAACAAATTATAGATCCCATCCGGCCCATTATCAAACCTATTTTTATTTTATTTCCGGAAGCTATTGAAACCATTAATACAAAAGAAATTATAACAGTCCGCAATCCGGATAAATCATCCGAAAGAATAATCAAGGTCGACGAATACTGTGAAGATTTGGGAAAATTTTTCAACTTCTATGATAACAAGGATCATTTTGAAGTCGTCAATTCTCGTCTTTCTGCCCCCGGGCGTGTCACTGTAGAAAGGGAAACATACAGTTATAATTACCAATACACTCTGACCGAAAGCGAAATGGACCGTCTGAAAATTGCAGTCGTTTCCAGCACCCGGTGACGGAAGTAAGGGTTTATTTGAACAAAAAAACAGAATTCATTCCCAGGGAATTAAAAAGGAAAAAATTAACCATTAAATTAGAATAAAAATGATTTTATCCATACAACATGGGGAAGTAGATCTGAGAAACCCCGAAAAGGAATGTCACGAAACAGTTTTTGACTACTGTGTAAGCAGGTATAAAAAACTAGGCCAGACTATCCCACGGGCGGAAAATCACGACGAACGGGTAAATATACTTTGGAAAGCAGTAGCGGGCCAAAACAGATTGACCCCTCAAAATTTAAACACTGTGCAACCCGGGTATATTATCGGTTTTTTTAAAGCGGACGGAAACTGCTATCATTCCATGATCGCCCTGGACCAGGATATCTGGGTCGGTACCAATAATTACCAAACGTTTGATATCGATCAATTGGCCGTTGTCTTTTACGACATACCGGATTTTACAGAAAAAGGACAAAGACGTGTATCTCTTTCCAACGACTCAAAAATTAAAAATATATATTGCGGAGCGCATTGGGATAAAGACAAAAATACATGGAAAAGTCCTTATGAAGAATATATCGTAAGGTATCGGGATATTATCACTATGCCAATTACCAATTGCGATATTTGTTCTTATAAATAACTTATTACTGACAACAATCTATAAAAAATAATACTCCCCAAAACGGATTATTCTTTTTCAGAAAGTTGTTACCGGAGAAGTGAAACGGCCAAGACAAGGAAATCCACTTGTCGTTGCCGGGAATACTTCTCCGGTTTTATTGCTTTATCCTATTTACTTTTCTTATTATAATCGTTATAAATGGGCAGCTAGTATTTCCTCAAATCCGGAATATCTTCCCATTCTGTTTTCTTTCTCAAAAAGGTAATTCATTTATAAATTTCACAGCAAACATTAGTTTACATTATTGAATATATCCTATAAATACATTAAACTAATATTTTTTTTGTAAATCATACATTCAAAAGAAATTTTCGGTGTTCCTAAAACAAATTCGTCTTTATAAGTGCGCTTCTCCTTGATTTGTATTTACATAACATACTCCTATGAAAAAGAAACAGTGTCTGATCATTATACTGCCTCCCCATTTGGCTGAATTACCCATACAAATCATCAGAGGTTCAGGTTTTAAAGAACTCATTTGTGGTATACAATCTTCAGAAAACAATTTAAATTATTCCAATCAAACAGATTCTAAATATGTTTTTGTATGGCATCAGAATGATTATCTCAAACTGACACCGGACGAAATTTTATGGATTGAAGCTGACGGAAGTTACAGCAAATTACATTTGACGAACAACAGGAATATGGTTTTATCCTTCCATTTGGCCATAATTGAAAAAGAATTGCCTGTTTCCGATTTTATACGTATTCACCGTTCTTACATAGTAAATCTGAAACATGTGGTTTCCCTGATAGGAAACAGTTTGAGCATCAACGGAAAATTATTGACAATCGGGAGAGAGTATCGTGAACATCTTCTGGAACGTTTCATTTTTCTAGGAGTGCGCAGAAGGCCCCAATAAACTTGTAAATGGAAACATCAGGTCGTTTGTAAAAGATTTGAGTCCTTCAAACAACGGATTATGAAACCTTTTTTATATGCACCATTTTTACCTCTGTAAACATACAAAATAACCAGAGTATTAACTTAAAAATTTACAAGTATGCCTATTGATTCATCTCCGTCGCAAATTGCGACCAGTGCATTACAATCGTTACCTTTTGGTAATATTATCGGAGGACCGCTCAAAGCGTGTATAGAAGCCCAAGCTATGGCTGCTAAAACCTCCTGGAATTTTATTCAGGAAGTTGGTCTTAACATTGATCCTAAAACGAGAGAGAAAAAAGCTGTTACAGTTTCGTTCCAATTTGTCAAAGATGGCCGGGTTGCTCAACTCAACATTCCATTATTGACAATTGTTCCGATCCCTTACATTGCGATCCAGTCCATCGACATCAGTTTTAAAGCCAATATTAATGCATCGGCTTCAAATTCGAAAGTAGAAAATGAAAGCACTTCCATTGATGCCGGTTTGGCAGGATCGACTTCCCTCAATTTAGGCCTTTTCAAAATAAATGCCGATTTCCATGCCAATTATTCGAGTAAAAAGGATTCTACTGCCACGCAAGATTCAAAGTATAGTGTAGAATATACCATGGATGTAGCCGTAAAAGCCGGTCAGGACAGTATGCCTGCGGGGCTGGCCAAAGTGCTCGAACTTCTCGGGAACAGTCTGGATGTCTGTGATCCATCCGGGACTTTGGATGTAAATTCTCTTGAATTCAAGGGAACACCCGGAGAAAAAGCTATGCTGATCGCAACCTATAAAAACCGGGAAGGAGTATTTGAACCGGCCAAGATTCAAATCCCCGGACAAAAGGGTACGGTTGACGGAGACAATATGATCTTCCAGCTTGCCATTGAGGAAGGCAAAACGACTTCGTATATGGTCGGTGTATCCGGCATCGACAAAAAAGTCATTGTCAAAACAATTGATACCTATACGGATCAGAAAAACCGGGAATTAGCGCGTATCGAGAGGGAAGAGAAAGACAAAAAGCGGTTAGATGCAATGCAGGAAGCCATTACAACCCGCCGTAATGAGATCGATGCTCAGCACAGCCAAGAGTTAAAAGCTTCGCAGGACAGGGTTCGTCAATTAGAAGAACAACAAAAAGAGGAAGAAAAAAATAAAAAATAGCAACCTCACCACATTAAATGTAATAATTTGATTAATCAGTAAGTCTATGGCCCAGTTAAGCAAAATTTTAGGTTCGATTCTCCGCGATATGGTATCGGCTCAGCACAAAGCTAATATGTATGCACTTAAACTCTCCAATACTTATCGCAACCAGAATCAGGCAACCACACTAAGGCCTCCTGCGGTGTATCTGGGGGAAGTGGAATTAATACTTCATTGCGGTTTTACCGGAGAATCTGTCTCAGGAGAAGACTATGAGATAGACCATACGGCAGTGCTCCGGACGATAAAAGAATTATCGTCACAGTTATCCGAAGTGATTGTATCCGGCATTCTTTCGACTATCACTCAGAATGCCGCTCATGAAAATAAAGAAGAAGGTCCCATTGCCAGATTAAACCGGGAAAAAAAAGTGCGTCAAAATTTCATTACTTATCTGGGTCGTAAACTTACTCTTCACTTACAAAGACATAGGGCAGAATTCATTGCCCCGGACGGTTCTATCGATGCAGATACATTATTGGAAAACATTTTATTCATAAGTGATGGAGAATTTCTTTCTCATTCGGACCTGGAAGATCTTTTTTCAAGCGATACGACAGGACAGTTACGCTCCAAGGTACAAATCAATCTGAACACAGACATAAAAATGATTTTGCCCCGCTTACTGAAAGAAGTCAACCTGAAACGTCAGAGCAAATATTCTTCCATGGAAGTAATCGTTTCTTCAGAAGAACTTTCTAAACTCCCGGATGAATGCATACAGACATTCCGGTTAAAGATTTCTTCCCGGGATCTCCCGTCAGAAACAGAAGAAGAATAGTTTTTTATCATCTAATTAAAAGCAATGAACCATGAGTAAGAATAAAAAGGAACGGGTAAGCAGTCAAGTAATGGAACTGAAAGAACTAATTGCCGGTCCTCTGCTGGCAACAATCGATGCTGACTCACTTTCTGCACAGCGCTATCTGGATTATCTGTTTAAAATAACGTTCGAATCGTATGACCCGGTCTCCGGAAAAGTAGGGGCATTACGTATGCTGACGTTTAATTATACAGGCCATGATATAAACGGAAACCGCAAACAGTCCGTCAGTATTCCTTTACTGACCCTTGTCCCCTTACCCTTATTACAAGTACAGGAAGCCGACTTCGATTTCGACATTCAGGTATTGGATGCATTCAGTAAACAACAACAGTCGTCCTTTTCCTTTAAAGATGGACAGGCCAGTGAACCTGATGTTTCCAAGAAAGAAGATACCCGTTTACGGGTCACTTTGGCTCCGGTTTCCGGTTCTCACGGATCCAAATCGGAAAACCGCCAGAGCAGCCTTACAGCCAATATGAAAATACATGTGAAAATGAGACAGTCAGACATGCCTGGAGGCTTGTCTGCTTTGCTCAACAAAGCAGTTAACAATATGGTAACGGACATATCCCAACCTCCTGAAAAAGCAATCCCTTTTCAGGAGAATGGTGAAGATCAGGGGGAAACAGAAGAACGGGATAATTCACAAATACAGAAAGAAGTAGAAAAAGAATAATAAAACAAATCATGCAAACAGAAAAAATGAATGGAATGGAATGTCCCGGATGTGCGGGCTTCATTCCGATAGATATCAGGCAATTGTTATACGAGGGGGCAATCGTATGCCCTCATTGTAACCTCCGTCTGACCGTTAATCGTCCGCAATCACAAGCGGCACTAAAAGCCCTGAAAAAAGTGGACGAAGCAGTAAAATGTGTCGAAAAATCCAGTCACTTTAATCGTTAAAAAAAATCATTATGAAACAAATTTTATCTGTTTTGTTGTGTCTTTTCTTAGGTATAGCCTGTATGAACACAACATGTAGCAATACTTCCGGAATAAAAACAAGAGAAGAAACAAAATCCTCCGTTGAGGACAAAGAGGCAATTGAAATAGAAAAAGCTGCCCGGGATATCCTTCAGGAATTATCTTATGGGAAACCGAAAGGTTCAACCGTATTTTATAAAAATGTTAAAAATAACATTGCAGCTTTGGTATTTGTACACCAAATGATTTTGCTGCATACGAAAAATTTTTTACTTGTCGACGAACAAACAAACAGCTATAAGTATGAATCAAAATTAGTGAAAGTTTATTATACAGAGAATCCGGAACATTTAAAAGATATCGCTAAAGTGAGCATCATTTTCAATAACAGTAAACAAAGTTACACCTTAATTTTTAGGAAATCCAATGTTCTTGATACGGTTGATTAAAAAACTTGCCGGCCTTATTTTTCCGGCTTTCGCCTCAGAACAGAAACAGGACTGCATACAGCCAAACGCCACAGAGACAGTATTTCTGCAAAAATGGAGTAAAAGGCTGGAGGAATATATGGTCCGTCAAGTTGCTGCTGATATGAAAATAAGAAAGCAAGAAGGAAAAAATAAATGGATTGTTCATGCCAAAAAAAATCTGGATGCCTACCTGCTTTTCAACGCAATACGGCCTACAGACAATACAAGCGTGAGAAATACAGCAAAATACCTCATCACTTCCTCCCCGGTATCTGAAGGAAAATGTTTTCTGAAACTCATTGAATGCAAATATCCTTTCAGGACAAAAATAGGGACAACAATGAAAAACGAAATTTTGTTCGCCCGTCTCTGTATAGAAACTTCCAACGGAACATCCGGGGAATTCAAAGTGGATTTTTATAAAGAAACAGAATAAAATATCAAATTCAGATAAGAAAATTCTTTCGTTTACATGGATGTAAAACCATCATTACTCAGTTAAATCACTCTAATATAAATGATTAAAATTATTTATTATGGCAGATGTAAAGTTATTAGTACCTTTTATTCTCCGTTGGGAAGGAGGATTCGTCAATGACCCAAACGATTTGGGAGGAGCAACCAACAGGGGGGTGACTTTTGCTACTTATGAAAAATATTGTCAAAAAAAAGCCCTTCCCCAGCCCAGTTTAACCGATTTAAAACAACTTACACAAGAAAAATGGTTTGAAATCATGAAAAGTATGTATTGGGACAGATGGAGAGGTGATGAAATAAAAAACCAGCCGGTCGCCAATATTCTGGTGGATTGGGTCTGGACCTCCGGAGTATATGGTATTCGTATTCCACAGAAAATTTTAGGGGTTACCGCTGACGGCATTGTCGGTAGCCGTACCATAACGGCTCTAAACACCTATTATTCTGCAGCGGAACTCTTTGGCCGGTTCAAACAAGCACGTTTGGACTATATTGACGCTATTTGTGAGAAACGTCCGGAAAATACTAAATTTCTGAAAGGATGGAAAAACCGGATTAATGCTCTTATTTTTTCAAGTTGAACTCTAATTTTTCTTTTCCAAAAGAGTAAGGCCGTCCGGAGAGAAATTAAATTACTCATCGTCATAGATCTTATTTATATAAATTTAAAAAAGAGAACATCATGGATTTTAAGGATTTAAACAATAAACCGCATCCCATAGACAGAAATTTCGTCCCTGCAGGAGAAACACAACCGGCAAATGCACTCCTGCAAAATATCAGAAATAAATTTGCAGGCAGTACCTCAGGAATCTCCGAAAAAGAATTCCATGAAATAAAGGAATGTGCCCGGATGCTGGAAAAATATGTATCTTATTTCCCCAAAGAAAAAGGATGCAGGACACTTGAAGGCGAAGACATGAAGCGCTGGATCAATAACTATTATCCGAACCTGGTCCGGAAAGGTCCTCAACTACCGGATGACCGTTTTTACAGCGGGAATAACACCGCAACCCCTTTAGGGATAGGCATAGACGGAACATTTAACGGAGAAGAACTATTTCAATTTTTGTATCGTCTGTTTAAAGCGATGGTAGAGTATCGCTTGCAAAACTTCAATAAGACAAATATAAAAATACTAACAGAAAATATTGAATTACTGAATTGTGCCCAAATACTGGAAAAGTACGTTTCCCGATTCCCCTCTACCAAAGGAAGTGTTACCTTTGACGCCAAAGATAGGAATTACTGGGTCAGCACTTTCTATCCTCATTTTATTCAAAAGGGCCAACAGCTGACAGACGATAAATTTTTCAGCTCCTGTGATACAACATTAGGAATGGGTACAGACGGAAAATTTACCGGATATGAATTATTCCAGTTTTTATATCGTTTGTATAAAGAAACTGTCCAAAAATTAAGTGAATAAAAAATTCCTAAGAATCTCCCTGCTGTAACAGATTATAGCTGTTCAGCAGGGAATTTTATACATCATTATATTTAACATGCTATTCAGTGATAATCCGTAAATCAAATTGCCGGTTTGACGACATTAAAATCAAATCTTCATATTCTACTTATTCCCCACCCGGTAAATTCTTCAGAAAATGCCGGCAAACCAGCAACTTCCCCTCCTGCAATACACAGAACACTACACTTTTACAATAGTTTTTCTTTCCCTATTATTTTTTCATTTCCCTTTTTCTTTTTCTATTCTACTAATTCCACACTGACGCCGTCAACATACAATCCGATTCCGGACACCAGAGTAGGGGTATAAGTCCGGATTTCCACCCTTAATTTATTGGCTGTAGCCGGAGACCGGAAAACCTGTTTACGGAATACGTCTACATAACCCTGGGTCTGATAATAATAGTCGGAAGTACGGATATCTTCCGAAGGCAGACTGGTCGTACCCGACATCCAAGTACACCACCAGCGCCATTTTACTTCTTCCGACACGCTATTGGCATACATCTGAAACTGATAACAGGCATCCCCCCTTACGGGAACATCCTGATAAAGATAAGTTTTACCTTCCAAACAAACGGCTTTTTTACCTTC
Source organism: uncultured Odoribacter sp. (assembly GCF_937966165.1). Taxonomy (NCBI): domain Bacteria; kingdom Pseudomonadati; phylum Bacteroidota; class Bacteroidia; order Bacteroidales; family Odoribacteraceae; genus Odoribacter; species uncultured Odoribacter sp. Next base: position 168,148 of record NZ_CALCLB010000032.1, on the reverse strand, counting down.
CAAGACGGGAGAATTAACACGGATGGCCTGGCGATCGGTACCGCCTGCCCCCAGACTCCATCCCAAAGGTAAGCCTGCCCATTTCCCTTCTTCAAATCCGCCGTTTTTCACCAGATTTACGCCGTTCCCTTCTCCTTTACAAGCTGCAGGAATATCAATATACCAGTCTTTATCATAGATGACGTCTTCATCCCAACCTTTTATATTCACCTGAAAATCGGAGAAATCCCCTTCTCCGGGTTGTCCCAGAACAGCCCTGATTTCGGTAATCCGGTTTGCCTGCAAAGCACTCAATTGATGCACGCTTGTCGTATAAGAAGTAGCTCCCATTTTATAAGAGAAAAAAAGCCCGCAACTTTCCCGGGCCGGAAATAATAATACGGAAGTAGTAGATATACCGTTCTGAGCCGGTTCTGCTCTTTTTACCACTGTTTGTTCACTTTCGGTATATTCCCCGTACAAATTCATTTTTTCCGGAATAGAAGAAATATGTAACATCAAATTATTCATTTCCGGAGGAACATTTTCTACAATTACCCTCAATCGGGCCACCTTTCTTTCCAGATCGAACACTACGGCTTCCTGCTGATCTTCCAGTATGGTAAAATCCGTTTGTCCCAATAAATAATCTTTCGTCTCGCAGTAGCCTTCTTCTGTTTTTTTCAATTTAATAAAAATCTGAAGAGGCGTTTTGGTTTTACTATATTCCCGTACAGCTTTATCGTCAACGTTAACCATACAAAAGCCGGTATACATTCCGGCAGGAAGTTCCAGATTAAACTGGTCACCGGCCGTACCAACCGGATTACATTCATAAAAACCGGTTTCCCGGCTTTTTTCATCATACACAAACACCTGATAGCCCGTAACGGGCGGTAATTCGTTCATTCCATCTCCGGCCCGAACAAATACAGGAATTCCTTTTCCTTCATCCGTCCAGGGTTCGGGTTCATGCTGACAGCCCCAGGCTATGCACATGAAAATGACAATACCCCATTTCATATACTGAAAAATTAAAATGTAAGACAGAGATATAAACAATCCTCCTCTTAACAGGAGTCTGGAAGGAAACAACACGCAACGAAGTGCTTTATAAAATTAAACTAATTTCGGTAAAAAACAAGGGCTAATAAATATTTCGTATAAAATATGATTTTTTATCACATTTGTTGATCGGGGGATTTTAGTTCTGAAAATACCTTATTCTTTATTTTCTGCAGGTATGCAGTCGAAAATATAATCCGTCCCCAAACGGTTTGCATCACCCCCCTGAGGGAAAGATATATCAGAAAAGCAAGCCAGAGAATATGATTATCCGTTCTCCCCGAAAACCCATAATAAATCATAAAAAAGGCCCCGGCAGCGACTGCCATAGCCCACAGCATTTGCCGGGTTGCCGTGGCACCGATTAAGATACCATCCCATAGAAAAGCAGCAAAACCAGCAAAAGGAATCGCCAGCACCCAATAAAAATAGTTTGCAGAAGTCCGGATAACTTCCGCATCATTGGTCAATAAACCCAAAAAATTCTGTCCTCCTATCCCGTACAGCAAAGTAAAACAAGCCGATAAACCGATGCCCCAACCGAACAAATTGCGGACAGCCTGCCGGAGTTTGGATAAATCACAAGCTCCCACATATCTTCCCGTCAATGCCTCTGCAGCATAGGCGAACCCATCCATAATATAGGAAAATAAAGTAAACAGCTGCATTAACAATGTATTGACGGCCAGGATAATATTTCCTTGTCTCGCCCCGCTGGAAGTAAAAAAGGTAGTGACTGCGATCAAACAAACGGTACGAAGAAAAATATCCCGGTTGACAGCAAAAAAACGTTTCATCGCCTTCCATTGAAGGCTTGACCGTATGGTTATAAAAGGACGGAGAACCTTATACTGTCTCAGCCATAAAAACAGTGCGATGAGCAAACCCGAATATTCGGCCACCACAGTTCCCAAAGCGACCCCTTCCACCTTCATTCCCAATACAAAAACAAAACAAAGGCTGCACAGAATATTGATAATATTCACAGCGATGGCAATATACATAGGGAAACGGGAATTCTGCATACCGATAAACCAGCCTTTAAACCCGTACATCATCAAAACGGCAGGTGCTCCCCACACACAAACCCTGAAATAAGTAACCGCATAATGTTCCACTTCTGCACTGGTATCCAGTAAATAAAATGCCAAACGTTCTACAGGATATTGTAAAATCAATATAGCCAAAGCGGATATCAGTCCGACCCCTACAGCCTGTACCAATACCCGCATTTCTCCGGCAGCATCTTTCCTGCCATAAGCCTGGGAGGTCAAACCGCTGGTACCCATCCGCAGAAAACCGAAATTCCAGTATAAAATATTAAAGAGTAAGCCCCCCACTGCAATAGCTCCTATATAAGCGGTTGCACCCAGATGGCCGACGATTGTCACATCTACCAATCCCAACAAAGGAACGGTGATATTGGACACAATGGAAGGTAAAGCCAGACGTAATATTTTACGGTTCATACCCGGAATTTTCAGCAAAGATACTGAATCTACTCCAAAGCAGGAACGAAATAAACATTCACTCCTGAAAAGAAAATAACCTTTTATTCCGTTTCCCTTACCTTCAGGAAATTTTACCGACCATATCGGCAGGATTCACCCAACGGTCAAATTCTTCCGCCGTGACATATTTCAGTTCGACAGCTGCTGCTTTTAGCGTTTTATTTTCCAGATAAGCTTTCCGAGCAATTTCAGCTGCTTTATAATAACCGATATGAGGATTCAGCGCTGTTACCAGCATCAGGGAATCGTTTAAATGTTTATGGATGGTATCGTATACCGGTACAATTCCGATGGCACAACGCCCGGTAAAATTAAAACATCCTTCTCCGATCAGACGGGCACTGTGCAGAAAATTATAAATGATCACCGGTTTAAATACATTTAATTCAAAATGCCCGGTTGCTCCGCCCACATTAATGGCAACGTCATTTCCCAAAACCTGGGCAGCAATCATTGTCAGGGCTTCACACTGTGTAGGATTCACCTTTCCCGGCATAATAGAAGAACCGGGTTCATTTTCAGGAATGCGGATTTCGCCTATTCCCGCACGGGGTCCCGAACTAAGCATCCGGATATCATTCGCAATTTTCATTAAACTGACGGCAACTGTTTTCAATGCTCCGTGTGCCTCAACCAAAGCATCCTGAGTAGCCAGTGCTTCAAACTTATTAGAAGCCGATACAAATGGTAAACCTGTCAATTCGGCAATTTTAGCAGCCACATGTTCTGCATATTCCGGAGGGGTATTCAGACCGGTCCCGACGGCCGTTCCTCCCAATGCCAATTCTGCCAAATGAGGCAATGTATTTTTTATAGCCTGTATTCCATGTTCCAGTTGAGAGACATAACCGCTGAATTCCTGCCCCAGAGTAAGCGGGGTAGCATCCATAAAATGAGTTCTTCCAATCTTCACAACAGTTTTAAATTCATCCTTTTTCTGAGCCAGAGTATCCCGCAGTTTCTCCAATCCCGGAATCGTCTTTTCCACCAATACCTTATAAGCTGCAATATGCATAGCTGTCGGGAAAGTATCGTTGGAAGATTGCGACTTATTGACATCGTCATTAGCACTCAAAATTTTGTTTGTATCCGTCAATTTCCCTCCATTCAATACATGTCCCCGGTTAGCGATTACTTCATTCACATTCATATTGGTCTGAGTTCCGCTCCCTGTCTGCCAGACGACCAGTGGAAACTGATCTTCCCATTTCCCCGCTAATATCTCATCACAAACCTTAGCAATCAAATCTGTTTTTTCCGGAGATAAAACGCCTGATGCCCGGTTTGTCAAAGCTGCAGCTTTCTTTAGCCAGGCAAAAGCCCGGATCATTTCTGACGGCATCCGATCCCGGTCAACCACAATATTAAAATTATCAATACTTCTCTGTGTCTGGGCACCGTAATAAGCATCTTCAGGTACCCTTACTTCTCCCATCGTATCTCTCTCATATCTATATCGCATAATCTTTACTTTTAATTCTCTCTTGTCTTCTATAAAACGAAGGTAAAACAGAAAAGTTCTTAAAGCACTACCGAGCCATTCATCCAACCTTTCTTATAGGCAATTTCCTTCCGGAATCAACAGATCCCGCCACCATTTTATGGTACGTTTTTTTTGTTAAAATTCAAAAATGTTTTTTTATTTGTATGAAGACGGGAAAATAATTTAAAATGAATACAAATAATTGATTGTAAATACGATAAATATTTTTTGTTGCTCTCCACAAAAAAATTTTGTATTTGTTTTCCGCTCATCAAAAAACGTACCTTTGTCTTCCCTTTTAACGTAATAATACTTATTACTTTAAAAGATTTATATGTGTGTGAATAAATTTGAATTCCTGGGCCTTTCCATTCCTAAAATATTTCAATGGTAATCCAAATGAACGACAACGAAAAAACTCCTTCTGTTCTTTCCTCCGGACAAAATAACATAGAAACCCCAACTGCATCTAATACTTTGTCTGAAGAAAAAGAAACGCTCTCTTTTAAACCCATGATTCTGATTGCCGAAGACAATTCCGATAACTACTTATTACTAAAATGTATTTTGCAGTCCAATTACACTTTGCTCCATGCCTGGAACGGAAAAGAAGCCATAGAACTTTACAAACAACAGCATCCTCAACTCGTGTTGATGGATATTCGTATGCCTGGGATTGACGGATTTGAAGCCACTGCTGAAATTCGTAAAATTTCAACCACAGTTCCCATCATCGCAATCACTGCTTACGCTTATGCCCAAGACATTGAACAGATATTGAAAAGCGGATTTAATAACTATATCTCAAAACCTATAGATGTCATTAATCTGAAAGAAAAAGTACGCGAAATATTCGAAATAAATGAATAAAGATTCAGGTCTGCCGGAATAGGGTCAGTTCCGGTAAACCTAAAACGAAAACAGTCTTTATAATTTTATTCTGACGTAATCTCTATGATATGGCTAGTCGTTGACTGAGTTGTAAAAACAGGCAATCCGACTTTCATCAGATAATCTCCGGAAAAAACTTTTCCATTTTCTGAAAATTTAGATTTCTGTCCCGGCATAAGATTGATTTCTTCCACCTTATACCGACAGCCGGGATCTAAGCCCTGTAAGCGGACCGGAAAAAGTTTTTCCCCAAAACGGGGATGAATAGTATAAGCATAAAGCACTGCTTTTTTCTTCTCTTTACTCACATACATCAAAGCGGCATGTTCAGCTTCATAAGGAGAAACCAAGCGGAACAGATCCCCACCTAAAATAACCGGTTTCAAGCGGTTAAAATTTACAACGGCTCCCCGGCAAAATGCCTGTTCTGCATCATTCAGATCTGTAATATTGATATCAAATCCCAGCTTTCCCATCATAGCCACATCAGTCCGGAACTTCAAGGGTTGTTTTCCCCAGCCCGTCACATGTGCGCATAGGGTCTTGGACGGGAAAAACTGAGAAAATCCCCACTGAATAAACAAACGCTCTACGGGATCAGTATTATCACTGGGCCAGAATTCCGTAAAATATTTTAACGCTTCATAATCGCAACGCCCGCCTCCGCCTGCACACAGCATCATCGGCAGATGCGGATATTTCACTTGAATACGTTCCAAAACACGGTAAATTCCCCGCACATGATCGACATACAACTGAGATTGCTTCTCTTTCAGGTAGGGAGAATAAATATTCGTAATCGGGCTATTACAATCCCATTTAAAAAAAGCAATCTCTGGGTGCTCCGTCATCAGTTTATCGACAATTCCATACACATAATCCTGTACCTTCGGATTACTTAAATCCAATACCAGTTGATTCCGGAAATAATAAGCCTCCCGGTCCGGCTGATGAATCACCCAATCCGGATGCTTTTGAAAAAGATCACTTTTCGGGTTGACCATTTCCGGTTCTATCCAGATCCCAAATTTTACACCGGCCTTTTCAGCTCCATTTACCAATGCTCCTATTCCATCCGGCAGTTTATCGTGCATAGGCTCCCAATCTCCTAAACCGGCTTTATCATTATTACGGGGATAATTATTTCCAAACCAGCCGTCGTCCAGTAAAAATAAATCCACACCTAAATGTTTAGCTTGCTGCATCAAGGCGAGCAATTTCTCTTCATTAAAATCAAAACCGGTACTCTCCCAATTATTCAGTAAAGTCAACCGGTCCGCCATTCCATCCTTTATCTGATAGCAACGGGCCCAATCGTGCAAATTACGGCTGGCTTCCCCACAACCCTTTTCACTCAGGGTAAAAATAAACTCAGGTGTTTTAAATAACTCTCCAGGCTTTAATTCATAGTGAGAAGCATACGGATTAATACCGGAGATCACCCTCAAATTTCCAGCGTTATCCACTTCAAAAGTAAACCGGAAATTTCCGGTCCATCCCAATGTTCCCAATAAAACCGTTCCTTGGGTTTCCGTCACCGGCTGTCCGAACCCCAATTGGAAAAACGGGGAAACATGCATAGCTGCCCGGGATCCTAGTTTCGTATCTATAATTTTCTTTCCGAATTGTAATTCCTGAACACTCATGCCCACCTCTTTTGCCCAGTCACCACTGAATTCTGTCAGGTAATAATGCGGGCTTTCAAAATAAAGCATAGCCGAAGCATACCGGAACAATGTCACCGGTTTTTTCTCTTTATGGCTGATTTCCGTCCACGTTTTAATGACATTTTCTTTATGAAAAGCCCTGTAATATAATTTGACTTCCACCGGATAAACCTCATCCCGTAACTGTACCCATGTCTCCGAAACATTCTCATTTATTTCCCGGGTACCGGAAGATATATATTTCAGCAGCGTCGTCATATTTCCGTCGTGATGAATCACGCCCAAAGCCGGCTCAAAATAATCCTCCATACCCGAAGCCGGATAAGCCTCCCAACCCTGTTTGGAAATACTTTCTCCCGAACCGGACCGGGTAGAAGCAGGAAAATGCTGCATATCGGATTCGTTAAGCAAACGGGGGCCTAAATAAGACTGATAAAGCCGCCCGTTAGCGGCAACCCGCAAGATTAAGTCTGTGGCATCCGTGGATATTCTCAAGACACCTTTGTCCACTGCATACAATTTCAATAATCCTCCGCAAAGAAATAAAAATAGTACCAACTGTCTTTTCATGAAGCAACACATTAAATTTACAATTTCAACAGGCAATAAAAAACACCCCTTCCCAACGAGAACAAATATAGTAATAAAGAAAGAAGCGGACCGGTCCTCTGCTGAAATCCCCCAACAATTTTTTAACTACCGGATTACAGGGGCCGGCTCCTCCCGGCCCCAGGCATATTTCCTCTATTATTATCATATACCCGGTATACCCACAGCCTTCCATCAGCATAAATTTTAAATGTATCCCCTATAGCTTCATTTAACGTTCCCTCCCACCAATTGGTAAACGCAGAAAGCGGATAAACCAAGCCTTCTCCGGCAAGCAGATGGCAATCCCGGTTGAACACAGACACCTGCTGTCCCGGAAAACATTCAAATCCGGCATTCCCGCAAACCGGCGTAAATACCCCGTAATCCGTCAGCATCTGTACTTCTGCCTGTTCCTGATAATCGGACAAAAGACTGATATTTCCGATCGTATGGTCTTCCCGTTTCCCCGTAGCTCCTAAAATAAAAAGCTTTTTCCACCCCTTTTTCAAGCAATACCGAAAAGCTTTACTCAAATCATTGGTCTCCTGCTCTGTTTCCCGATGAATCAAAGCAGCATACCGGTCCTGTACAGCAGGATTTAAAGAATCCCCGTCTCCCACAATGGCTTCAGGTATACGTCCCCGTTGTATCAAAGCTTCTGCTGCTCCGTCACAGCAAACAATCCGCCGGCAGCTACCTAAAAAAGACAAAGGTAAGGGATGAAGCGGGAAACTCCCGTCTGCCAATATAACCGCTTCCGGTTCATCTATCGTTTTCACCAAAGGGTAATAATTCATCATAAGTACTTTAATCACTAACGGACAATCATTTTCCGCCACTTTAAATAACCAAAGAAAGCAATAATTGTATAAAATCCATATAAACCGGCATAAAAAGGTAATCCTTTGTAGATATACAGGCCGCAACTCACCATATCGACAACCATCCAGACCAGCCATTGCTCCGCCTGTTTATACGCCAGCATCCACATAGCCGTTATGCTCAAGGCTGTTGTCAGACTATCCAGCCAGGGAACAGTACTATCCGTAAACCGGATCAGTATCCAGGCGATACCCAGCAACAAGAAAACAGAAATAACACTTAACGGGAGAATCTCTCTTAAAGGCGTATGTATTACCGGTCGTTCTTTTTTTTCACCTGTCCCCTTCAGCCATACCAGCCACCCATAAATACCCGCTAATAAATAATAGATGTTTATCCCGAAATCAGCATATAATCCGGCCCTGTAATAGACCATCAGGCTTAAAGCCGGCATAATAATTCCCGCTGCCCAAAGCCAGATACTGGCTTTGTATTCGAACCAGAGATAAAATAATCCGACAATCGTTCCTATTATTTCTAACCCATTCATTAACTGCAATTAAATAAGAAAACCAACATAACTTGACTCAGTATTACTAAAAGCGGAATGTCAAATAAGCCAATGCATTGATTCCGGCATTGGGATAATAGGCTGCATAAGAAATGATTTCCGGTTTTACGCCTGCAGGTTTTGTACCGTCTGTTGACGGATAGACAGCCGTACAGCTGGCATAACCATTACTTTCATATTCTTCGTCAAATAAATTATATACCGATATCCCTAATGTAACAGCTTGTGTCAAAGGCAATTTAAAAGTATAACTCAAATTCAGATTATTTACGAAATAAGCATCCAATGTACATGTTTTATCCCCTGAATTATTCAGATATTGTTTGCTCACATATTGGGATTGAAAAGAAGCATTCCATCCTTTATGTTGAAAAGAGAACAGACTATTCAGCATAAAATCGGGAGAAAATGAGATCGGGCTGGATCCCAGATAACGGGTTGTCTGCGAAATTTTACCTTCTTCTGTATATAAATCATTCCAGTTAAGATCGACATCGTTCATATATTCCGTATAATGTTTTATCCGGTTACGGCTATAAGTGGCATTTACATCCCAATGCAACCAATCGGCAAACCGAACCCCTGCCGAAAATTCCGCACCCGTCCGGTAACTCTCTTTAACATTTGCCGACACAGCCTCCCCAATTTCATTTAACTGACCGGTCAGCACCAGCTGATCCCGGTAATCCATATAATACAAATTTATACCAACAGAAAAACGGGACGAACGGAAATTATATCCGAATTCATAATCCGACAGGCATTCGGCCTTCGGCAATTCGGTAAAAAAACCGTCTGTATAATTATTCCGGGTCGGTTCTTTTTGTGCAACAGCAAAGGAAATATACATACTGTTTTTTTCATTTATTTGGTAAAATAAACCGGTTTTCGGATTAAAAAAACGAAACGTTTCATTCAAATCCAAAGGCTGCATATGCCCGGCATTCCAATCCCATTTGTCATTTATTCCCCGGATGGTATAACGGATATAACGATACTGCAAATCGGCATAAAAATATAAACTGCGGACCAACTCATAATTTATACGTCCATAGACATTGGCATCTAATTTTCTGCCCGTATTGTCGTAAAAGCGATGGTCCGGATCCACATCGCCTATATAATTTTTCACCCAAATGACATTTCCATCGTGATTATTTACGTATTTATGAACACCTCCTCCCCAAGTCATTTGTAATTTGTCCGAATGATAATTTAAAGAAAATACCATTCCACCGAAATCACTTGCTACATTTTTCTTCCGGATCAAATCACTCCTTTTTACAGGTTCCGGCAAACCGGGTATTTCATAGGGTTTTAGTCCGTATTCCACTAACGAACGCTTGTTTTTATATTCCTGATAATAGCCTTTTCCGTTCGTATAATGAAAAGCGATATTCAAATTCCACTCCGGATTAAAAATATGATTAAAAAGGAGTTGATAATGTGTCTGACGGTATACATCCAACTGATCTTTGTAAAAACCGATTACCTCTCCTTTTTCATTTTCAATTTTGCCATTCGGGTTATAAGTACGGTTTGTATCCAAAGTCTGCCGCGGGATACCATCCCATGCGTGGTAAGTTTCCTCTCTTCCGCTGAAAGTAATTAACTTAACAATTGTGCGTTCTCCATAATAACCGGCCTGCGCGAAATAAGATTTCAACTTTGCAGAAGCCCTGTCCCGGTAGCCATCACTCGCAATATGTGACAACCGCAAATCAAAAGCCCAGCGATTGTGCAACAAACCGGTTCCGGTTTTTACCGTTTCCCTCTGCGTATTGAAAGAACCATACGAACCGTTCAACTCTGCATAGGGAACGGGAGCAGCATTTTCCGTTTGCATATTGATACTGCCTCCAAAAGCCCCGGCTCCGTTTGTAGAAGTCCCGGCCCCCCTTTGTATCTGAATATCCTGCAAGGAGGAAGCCAAGTCCGGAGTATTTACCCAAAAGATCGAATGACTTTCTGCATCATTCATAGGTATCCCGTTGGCTGTAACATTAATACGGGTCGCATCTGTACCCCGGATCCGGACGCCGGTATACCCAATACCCGAGCCGGCATCTGTAGTCGTCAGTACAGAAGGTGTCATCGTCAAAAGAAAAGGTAAATCCAATCCGACATTCTGTTTCTTTATGTTCTCCTTATTCAAATTGACAAAGGCTATGGGAGTCCGGGTTGTAGCCCGCGTTGCCAATACCTGCACTTCTTCCAACTGGATATGTCGCAATGTATCCGCCGCTTCATTTTCCGCAACGGCCCAATAGCTCACTCCCAGCAAAGCTATCGTTAATCCGATTTTTTTATTCATTTTTTTGCTTAATGATAACAGAAAGGCGCACATCTGTTACATCTTCCCTTCGCCGGCATTACCCGGAACAGGTTCAATGGGTATAATCTCAGCCCGTCATTTTCAGGCACCCCTTCTGGTGGTTAATAATGATTACAAAGGTAACCTATTTTTACAGGATTACAATACCCTCCTGCTGATATCCCGGTTATCCCAAAAAATATCCAAAGCCAGCCTTGACTTTGGATACCCTGAATGATTCATAAAATATTGTATTCGCAGTCTCCGGTTTCATTTTCCCTTTCGCTCAAAGCGTCACAAATGCTGCCAATGCCCCGAATACTACTAATAAAAAGACAATTCCAATCAAAGAAATAACCAAACCTGCTATAGCTAATCCCTTGGGAGACCTGAACATGCCACAAACAGAAAAAATAAGTCCCAACAACCAGATAACCCAGCCTAAAAAAGGAATCCAGCCTAAAAATAAAGCAATTAAAGCCAGTACAAAACCAGCCGTACCCAATCCATTGGAACGGGAAACAGCCTGCTGGTTAATTATAATTGTTTGTTTAGGCTGTTCTTGATTTTTTACCTCTAATTCTTCCATAAAATTTCTTTTAATTCATAAATTCTATTTTCCCAATACAACTTTGGATTTAAAATCAAATGTAATAAAAAAACCTATCAGATGTATTTTTATGTAAATATTTTTCTGCGATCTGTCAAAAAGAAGCCTGCCACATCACAAGCAGGATCGTGGCAGGCCTTTCATTTTCTATAGAAAGATTATTGTTCGCCGTATTTCATTTCAGCATGACGTTTATACCCTTCGTATCTCCACCTTGCATTCTCTTCTGTCATCTGGAACAGCTTTTCTGCATCCTCCGGAGCGGCTTTCACCAATGAATTAAAGCGGACTTCTCCCATCAGGAAGTCACGGAATTTAGAATAATCCGGAGCTTTGGAATCCAACTGGAAAGGGTTCTTTCCTTCCGCTTCAAGTAACGGATTGTAACGGTACAATTGCCAGTAACCGCATTCGACAGCTTTCTTCTCCTCCGCCTGTGATTTACCCATGCTGGCTTTTAAACCATGATTAATACAAGGAGCATAAGCAATTATCAGAGAAGGACCGGGATAAGCTTCAGCTTCCTTAATGGCTTTCATATACTGGGCCTGGTTAGCTCCCATTGCGACCTGAGCTACATATACATAGCCATAGGACATAGCCATCATTCCCAAATCTTTCTTGCGTACACGCTTACCACTGGCAGCAAATTTAGCTACCGCTCCTGTAGGGGTAGCTTTTGAAGACTGACCTCCTGTATTCGAATAAACTTCCGTATCCATAACCAGTATGTTTACATCGTGTCCGCTAGCCAATACATGGTCAACTCCACCGTAACCGATATCGTATGCCCATCCGTCTCCACCAAAGATCCATTGGGATTTTTTAGTAAAATATTGTTTTAAATCCAATATTTCATTAGCAACAGGAGTATTCTCTTTTTCCAAAGCGACAGCCAAAGCATCACTGGCAGCCACGGTTTTATCTCCATCCTCATAAGCGGCTATCCAATCATTTACGGCATTCTGCGTCTCGGAAGAGAAAGAATTGATGTTTTCATCCAACAATCTCTTTACTCTCTCCCTCAGGCGGTTGGCTCCCTCTGCCATACCGAAACCATATTCAGCATTATCTTCAAACAAAGAGTTAGCCCAAGCGGGTCCGCGTCCCGTCTTATAATTCGTACAATAAGGAGTAGAAGGAGCAGAAGCTCCGTATATGGAAGAACAACCTGTCGCATTGGCGACCATCATTCTTTCCCCGAACAACTGAGTGATCAATTTGATATAAGGTGTTTCCCCACAACCAGCACAGGCTCCGGAAAATTCGAACAAAGGCTGAACAAACTGAGAATTTTTTACATTATTCGGTTCAACCACTTTTTTATAACCTACCTTTTTATCCATGTATTCCCAACGTTCAATCTCGGCCGCCTGACTTTCCAGAGATTTCATAATCAAGGCCTTGTTCTTAGCCGGACAAACATCTGCACAGTTTCCGCAGCCGGTACAATCGAGCGGAGATACCTGAATCTTGAATTTATAACCGGCTAATTCCTTCCCTACAGCTGGTTTAGCCACTGTTCCGGCAGGTGCTGCCGCCAATTCTTCATCAGTCATCAGGAAAGGACGGATAGAAGCATGAGGACATACATAAGCGCATTGATTACATTGTATACAATTCTCAACCTGCCATTCCGGCACATTCACGGCAATTCCCCGTTTTTCAAATTTGGAAGTTCCGTTAGGGAAAGTCCCATCTTCTCTTCCGACAAAAGCACTTACAGGCAAATCGTCCCCTTTCTGTGCGTTCATTACGTCTACTACATTACGGATGAATTCAGGGCGTGCTTCATTTTGTGCCGGCATTTCATCGGGTAAATTCTTCCATTCAGACGGGATTTCTACTTTTACCAGATTTCCTTCTTTTCCTCCGGCATCTACCGCAGCAAAGTTCATACTGACAATAGCTTCCCCTTTCTTACCATAAGTCTTCACAATTGCAGATTTCATCTCCTGAACTGCCAGTTCATAAGGAATTACATTGGTAATCTTAAAGAAAGCACTCTGCATAATGGTATTGGTCCGGTTGCCCAGTCCTAATTCCTGTCCAATCTTCGTACCGTTAATGATATAAAAATTAATATCATTTTCAGCCATATATTTTTTCATATGGTTCGGCAAATGTTTTTTCGTTTCCTCTTCATCCCAAAGTGAATTCAAGAGGAAGGAACCTCCTTTTTTCAATCCCTTCAATACATCGTACTGATTGATATATGCCGGTACATGGCAAGCCACAAAGTCAGGAGTCGTAATCAAATAAGTGGAACGTATCGGTTCATCCCCGAAACGCAGGTGAGAAGCCGTAAAACCTCCCGATTTTTTGGAATCATAAGCAAAATAAGCCTGACAATATTTATCCGTTGCACCACCGATGATTTTGATGGAATTTTTGTTTGCTCCCACCGTACCATCAGAACCTAAACCATAAAATTTAGCCTCGTAGGTCGTATCATGTGTCACTTTTACTTCTGCTTCCAAAGGCAGGGATTTAAAAGTAACGTCATCTACTATTCCAACAGTAAACTGATTTTTAGGCTCGTTGAAAGTCATATTCTTATAGATAGCAATGATCTGGGCCGGAGTCACATCCTTAGAGCCCATTCCGTAACGTCCACCAACGATCAGGGGAGCATTGGGCTGCCCATAGAATATATCCTTTACATCCAGGTAAAGGGGATCTCCATTCGCACCCGGTTCTTTGGTCCGGTCGAGTACCGTAATCCGCTTTACAGAAGCCGGTACAGCTTCCATAAAATACTTAGCAGAGAAAGGACGGTACAAATGTACGGCAATCAAACCCACTTTTTCACCTTTAGCCATCTTATAGTCTATCACTTCCCGTATGGTATCGGTGATAGACCCCATAGCAATAATAATATTTTCAGCATCCGGAGCTCCGTAATAATCAAAAGGACGATATTTTCTTCCGGTAATTTCAGACATTTTGTCCATATAATAAGCAACAATATCCGGAACGACGTCATAAAACTTATTTGCAGCTTCTCTGCCCTGAAAATAGATATCCGGATTCTGAGCCGTTCCGCGGGTAACCGGGGTCTCGGAATTCAAAGAACGTTTACGGAAAGCCTGTAAAGCTTCCATATCGACCAGGTCCCTGAGATCTTCCATATCGATTGCCTCGATTTTCTGAATTTCATGGGAAGTACGGAAACCATCGAAGAAATTTACAAACGGCACACGGGATTTAATGGCCGTCAAATGAGATACAGCTGATAAGTCCATCACTTCCTGAACCGAACCGGAAGCCAACATGGCAAAACCAGTTTGACGAGCAGCATAAACGTCAGCATGATCCCCGAAAATATTTAAAGCATGAGCAGCTAGTGCACGCGCACTCACATGGAATACACAAGGCAGTAACTCTCCGGCTATTTTATACATATTGGGGATCATTAACAATAACCCCTGAGAAGCGGTATAGGTAGTTGTCAGCGCTCCAGCCTGCAATGAACCATGAACGGCACCGGCAGCACCGGCTTCCGATTGCATTTCAATAACCCGAACAGTTTCCCCGAACATGTTCTTACGTCCTTTTGCGGCCCATTCATCCACGTTCTCTGCCATAGGCGAAGACGGAGTAATGGGATAGATGCACGATACTTCACTGAACATATAAGCAATATGCGCAGCTGCAGCGTTACCATCACAAGTTAAAAATTGTTTTTCTTTTGCCATCTTTATAAAATTAAATGAATTTTATTGCAACTGAAAATCAGCAATTAAAATGATTGATTCTACCTTTTTTGATTGCTAATATCCGTTTTCCTAGTTTATTATTTAATATGTAATTTCATTTTTCCCTTCAATATACAAATCCTGCTAACCACAAAGGAATGATATTTCCTTTTCCCCTTTCTGCCATATCTTCCATGACAATACCTTCTCCCTGATTCCTCACTCTTTCTCCTTCCCGGCAAACATTTACATTATAAATTCCATCAATCAGGAAGTCTGCATTTTCTGTATAATTAATCCGGTGTACAGGACATAATTGACTCAATAAAAATGTCTTATGCATTACCCCTGTATCTACTTCATCTAAACATACGGCATTCAACAGATTTGGGTTATGAATATATAATTTATTTGGTTTCCGCCCACTGTCCTCTCCATCTTCCTCCGGGAGGAGCAAGGTGAGTAAACGGGCATTTTTCATATAATAAAGATAATTCAGTACTGTTGCCCGGGAAACACCTATCTCATTGCTTAGTTTACTGATATTCACAGTACAACTGTTATCCTTCGCCACAATATACAATAATTTTTTAAGTTTGGTCAGATACTTCAGTTCGATCTGATTATTATAAGGAATATCAAACTCTAAAGTCAAATTGATATTTTTTAAAAGATAATCAATATGCGATTTTTCTCCCAGATATATAGGGTAATAACCATAACGGAGATAATTCCCAAAATAAGCCAGCGGCCGTATCCGGCATAAAATATCGTTTACAATTTTCTCGTGGTTTTCTACAATTTCCGGAAAAGAAAATACCGGAAAATGAATACCGGTTTCCAACTCCAGAAATTCCCGGAAAGACAAACCACTCAGATTGTACATATCCACTATCCCTTTTAAATATTCATTCGATTTCACCCGTACAATAGAAGAAATGGTAAATACAATTTGTAAATCCGGAAAAGACCGGTAACAAGCCAGTAGTTCTATATCCCAACCCGGATATTTATGTACCTGATCCAATAATATTACTTTTCCCCCCAATTTATAAAAATGCTCTACAAAATGATACAGCCCCTCATCTGCAAAAAAAAGATTATTCAAATTTACATATAAACAAGAATTGTCTTCAGCATAATAGTTCCGGCAATATTCCAGCAAAAAATTGGTTTTCCCTACTCCCCGGCTTCCCTTCACTGCAATTAAGCGGCTGTTCCGGTTAATTTTATCTGAAAGTCCCCGGCGTATAACTGATGTACGCTCTTTTAAAAGTGTAATATGTGTACTGCGTAAACTATCCATTTCTTTCCTTCTGACATGCAAATATAAAAGAAAAATAAGCAAATTGCAATCTCGATATTGCAATTTTTGATAAAAATTACTATTTAGACTTATTACAAATAGGTTTTAAACTAAAAATAAAAGTTGATAAGGAAAATTTTACAATCACAATAAGGAAAGACAGCGAAAACGTTTACAAAAACACGATCCAATCACTGTTTCTTTTTTTATAAATCGTGTAAAAAATTACCCTTAAAGCGAGGTAGCTTACTTATACATCAAGTACAATAATTAAAATATCATACGATTTGCTAAAGTTATCCAATAAAGTTAGTACCTTGTCCTTGTTAAAATTCAAATCTTACATCTATGATAAAATCTGTATTTTTCAGTTTAGGGATTATCCTGTCTTTAGGGATATCCACTCTTTGGGCACAAAAAAATGCTCCTCGTTCGGGTTATCAGTTTAAAGAAATAGCCGATTTAAAAGCGACCCCTGTTAAGAATCAGGCTAATAGCGGTACCTGTTGGTGTTATGCAACCATTTCTTTTCTGGAATCCGAATTACTACGGATGGGGAAACCGGCTTATGATTTATCAGAAATGTATGTGGTCCGGAATACTTATTTCGAAAAAGGAAAGCGTTATTTCCGTTTTTACGGTAAAAATAACCTCAACGAAGGAGGACAAGCCCATGACGTAATGGAAATGATTGTTAAATACGGACTTGTTCCGGAAGAGGTATACTCCGGCTTGGAATACGGCACAACAAGTCACGACCACCGGGAGATGGTCAGCGGTTTAATCGGTTTTATGTCCGGCATTACGAAAGCCAGAAATATCACAACAGCCTGGCCCAAAGCCTTGATGTCTATTATAGAAAGTTATTTGGGAGAAGCCCCGGAAAAATTCAGTTTTCAGGGACAGGAATATACTCCTAAAAGTTTTGCCAATGAATTGGGAATTCATCCGGAAGACTATATTGAGCTGACTTCCTACCAGGCTTATCCCTTTTATGAAGCCGTAGAACTGGAAATTCCGGATAACTGGATGCACGGTCGTTATTATAATGTACCGCTAGCGGATTTGATTGCCGTTATGCACAACGCCTTGGAAAACGGTTACACCATAGCCTGGGACGGGGATGTCAGCGAACAAGGTTTTAATCACAGTAAAGGGCTGGCCATACTTCCCACCGATGAACCGAATAATATGAGCAGCAGCGACCGGGCCCGCTTTGAAAAACTGCCGGAAGCAGAAAAAAGTAATCTTTATTCGTTTGTTTCCCCTGTACCCGAATTGCAGGTAAATGACCAGAACCGTCAGGAAACTTTCGATAAACGGAAAACGACGGACGATCATCTCATGCATTTGACGGGATTATTGCAGGACCAAAACGGAACTTATTATTATAAAACCAAAAATTCCTGGGGTACAGAGAGAAATCCTTTCGGAGGCTATTTGTATATGTCTGAACCTTACGTAAAAATGAAAACAACAGCCATTCTTATTCACAAAGACGCCATTCCCCAAGATATAAAAGAAAAGCTAAAGCTGAATTGAGTACCTACTCGGAATAACAAGGGCTAACACATTTATTGCTTCGGGATATTTACGGAATACCCCGAAGCAATTTGTTTAAAATCAGGTGGTTAGAATCTCCTGCAATCAGAAATCTGTAAGTGTTTTATCTTACAACTGCTTATTACGAAAACTGAAGGGACAGACTCACAACAAATGAATAAAAGAAGGGGCCTGATTTCGATTCAGGGTATCTTGTACAGGATTATTATCTATCTGAAAATCCGAACAGAAACGAACCTCAGTTTCTAAAAGGATGTAATCCAGAATTTTAGTCCGGTTTATCTGCGCACATTCATTCCCTAACCCCAACGGGCCTCTTCTTTCTGTGAGTATTCTATTGATCGTTCATCGAAACGAGAAATTCTTCATTGGATTTTGTTTTTTCCAAACGGTCTTTTACAAATTCCATTGCTTCAATAGAATTCATATCGGTCAAGTAATTCCGGAGGATCCAAATCCGGTTTAATACATTGGCATCCAACAAAAGGTCTTCACGGCGTGTACTGGAAGCCGTAATATCGACAGCCGGATAAATACGTTTATTCGACAATTTCCGGTCGAGCTGCAATTCCATATTACCTGTTCCTTTGAATTCTTCAAAGATTACGTCGTCCATCTTGGAACCGGTCTCAGTCAAAGCTGTCGCTAAAATGGTCAGAGAACCGCCGTCCTCTATATTCCGGGCTGCTCCGAAGAAACGTTTCGGTTTGTGCAGAGCATTCGCATCGACACCTCCGGAAAGTACTTTCCCGGATGCCGGTGATACAGTATTGTAGGCCCGCGCCAAACGGGTTATGGAATCCAGCAGTATCACGACATCATGCCCGCACTCAACCATTCGTTTGGCTTTTTCCAGAACAATATTAGCGACTTTCACATGGCGTTCCGCCGGTTCGTCAAAAGTAGAAGAGATCACTTCAGCGTTTACACTGCGGGCCATATCAGTTACTTCCTCCGGACGCTCATCTATCAGCAATATGATCAGATATACTTCAGGATGATTGGCAGCAATAGCATTGGCAATCTCTTTCAACAAAACAGTCTTACCGGTTTTCGGCTGAGCTACAATCAATCCCCTCTGTCCTTTTCCGATAGGGGCAAACATATCTACAACCCGGGTAGAAATAGTGGCTTTTCCATTCCCTGTAATATTGAATTTCTCGTTCGGGAACAGTGGTACCAAATGATCGAAAGGAATACGGTCCCGCACAGCTTCCGGAGATTTTCCATTAATTTTCTCCACTTTAATTAAAGGAAAATATTTTTCTCCTTCTTTCGGAGGACGTACCGTACCTTCTACTGTATCTCCTGTCTGCAAACCGAAAAGCTTGATCTGGCTCTGAGAAACATAAATATCATCCGGTGAATTCAGATAATTATAATCCGAAGAACGTAAAAATCCATAACCATCCGGCATTATTTCCAAAACTCCGGCATTATTGATAATACCTTCAAATTCATAGTATTTATCTCTCTTATCAAATTTCATTTTACCGGGATTCGCATTTCCGTTCCCGTTAGGATTTCCGTTATTCGCATTCCCATTCTCTTTTTCCCTATGATCTTCATAATGCTCTTCTCCCTCCTCAACCTGTAACTGAGGTTCCGGTTGCATATCCCCGTTATCCATCGGATAATCGTAATCACTCTTTGTATATTCTTCTTCCGGCTCAATTCCGCTGAAGTCCAAATCTTTCTCTATAATATCCCTGTGATTTAAATGTACGTTTTTTTCCTTTACCGGACGTTCCTGATAACGGGTACGCTTCTGTTCCTTACGTTCCTGAGGACGTTCCGTCTGTACAGTTTCCTCTGCAACAGCAGCTTGCTGTTCCGTACGAACGTCTTCCCGTTTCACCTCTTCCCGCTTGGCAAATTTAGGTACACCTCCTTTGGAATCCCCTACTTTTTCGACTGAACGGACAACGCGCACCCGGGGTTTACGTCCTCTTTTCCCAGCCCCTTCCTGCTGATTAGCTGCAGCCTCTGTTACTACGGTACGTATCTCAGCTGCCGCAATAGCCTGCTGATCCAAAATTTTATAAATAAGTTCCTGTTTTTTATAAGCTTCTATACGCTTAATGTTTAAATCCTTCGCAATTTGCCGCAACTCGGTCAGCAATTTGTCATTCAATTCTAAAATGTCGTACATATAACGATTTAAAGGGTATTTAATTTTGTAGAAATATCACCTGGCATGAACCAGATGGAAATGAATATGCTACAAAATTAAGAATAAAAATTTTTATAACAAAATTGTTAATATGAATTCTTTAAGAAGAGAGAAGAAAATGTGTAAACGGTTATATGATTAAGGATAATTCGTACCTGATGAAGACTTATCTTACGACTCGCCGATGAACGAACCTTCGGTCCGGATGAATTCCTTAACCCCTAATGACAATTCCGTCAATCAGCGAAATGTAAATCAAATTCCCCCAGAAGCATTTATCCAAGACTTAAACCCCTCTATAAATTATTCAAAAGCGTTATTTTTTTGTTTTCGATTAATTTCAATATTAATTCACCGAATAAAGTATTGGCCCAGGCAAACCAGTGACGGGTAAATTTTGCAGGATCATCCTTGTGGAAAGATTCATGCATAAAACCTGTATCCCCGTCTGTATCTCTCAACATTTTTACACATTCCCGTATTTCCTCATCCTCATTACTCGTCATTGCCTTCATAATGATACTCATGGGCCAGATCATATCGTATCCGATATGAGGTCCCCCTATTCCTTCCCCCGCTATACCCTTGAAAAAATAAGGGTTATCTTTGCTCCAGATCCTTCGGCGGGTATTCTGATATACGGGGTCTTTCCGGGATATTATTCCCAGATAAGGCATCGCCAATAAACTCGGAACATTTGCATCGTCCATAAAATAATAATTTCCGAATCCATCGGTTTCAAAAGCATAGATTTTTCCGTATTTCGGATGCCGGACAATAGCATAACGCTGAACAGCTGCCCGGACTTCCTCGCTCAGTTGCCGGCATTCTGCAGCCAACCGTCCGTTCCCCTTTACTTTTTCCAGCATTTCCCCCATCTGTCGTAAAGAAAGCACAGCAAACAGATTGGAAGGTATCAGAAAGCCAAAAGTAGTAGCATCATCCGAAGGACGGAAACAGGAAACGATTAACCCGACAGGACGAACCGGATTTCCCCAGCCGTCATTGCTCAACGTATCCAATTGCCGCTCTGTCCTCCGCTGAAATTTATAAGGACCGCGCCCTGTTTTCCGCTGTTGTTCTTTAAACGTCTGTACAATAAGCGTCATTGCCCTTTCCCAATCCGAATCAAAAACAGTGGTATCCCCGGTCGTTCTCCAGTAATGATAAGCCAAACGTACCGGATAGCAAAGGGAATCGATCTCCCATTTCCGTTCGTGTATATAAGGTTTCATTTCTGTCAGATCAGAAGCCCATTCGCTGGACTCACTCCCATGTGTAAAGCTGTTTGCATAACGGTCCAAAAGGATACATTGAGTCTGCCGACGGATAACGCCGGCAATCAGTAAACGCAGGGATTCATCTTTTTTACACAAAGGCAGATACGGCCAGACCTGAGCTCCAGAATCCCGCAACCACATTGCATTTATATCCCCGGTAATTACAAAGGTATCGGGCTTTTCTCCTTTCATCTTAAAATCGACAGTGGTATCCAATGTATTCGGAAAGCAATTCTCAAACATCCGACTTAGCTTCGGATCCTTCAATTGTTTTTTCACTTCCGAAATTGTCTCTTCCACAGCTTCTGAAGTAAAATGACGCTCACCCGTCGCCACACGTGTGGTTTTATAATCTTTTGCAGCAGCCAGGCTGATGCCTGCCGGCAGTTCCTTACCCATCAAGCGTCCCAGAGGTGTTCCGGCCAAAGCCGTTGCTGCAAGGGCCATTCCCCCCTGCCTGATAAAATCCCGTCTTGTAACCATATCACATCTTTCTTCTGTTTAAGCCAAACGACTACCTTTCCCGTACACCGGGAAAAGCTGCCCCCGTTTATCTATTTACTATAAGAATAAGGGTAAGCCTGTAAAGCGGTTCCCCTTTTCTGATTCGGTTTACCGTCCATACGGAAATCCAAAGCCGCTCCCCTCATTAAGTCTCCGTAACTCAAATAATTTTTGTCATACGGTTTTCCGTTTATTTTCAATTCTTTTATATAAGGTGTATCTCCTTTATTATTTGGAGCCGTAATGACAATTTCTTTCCCCTTTTCCAAATGAATCCGGGCTTTCCGGACCAAAGGCGATCCCAGTACATACTGATCGCTTCCCGGACAAACCGGATAAAACCCTAAGCTGGAAAACACGTACCAGGCGGAAGTCTGTCCGTTATCCTCATCCCCGCAATACCCATCGGGCGTAGGCCGGTACATCCGGTCCATAGTCTGTCTTACCCAATACTGGGCTTTCCAGGGTTCCCCTGCATAATTATATAAATAAATCATATGCTGAATCGGTTGGTTTCCATGCGCATAGTTTCCCATATTCATAATCTGCATTTCCCGGATTTCGTGAATAACCCCTCCGTAATAACTATCGTCAAAGAGAGGAGGTACCTTAAATACGGAATCCAACATACCGATGAAATGCGGGTAACCTCCCATTAAATCAGCCAAACCTTGTACATCATGGAAAACACTCCAGGTATAATGCCAGCTATTCCCTTCCGTAAATGCATCCCCCCATTTCAGCGGATTGAAAGGAGACTGAAAAGTTCCGTCTTCATTTTTCCCCCGCATTAAATTGTGCTCCGGGTCAAAAAGATGACGGTAATTCTGGCTCCGTTTCAGGTAAAGGTCTATCTCTGCCTGAGGACGTCCCAGCTTTTTTCCGACCTGGGCAATACACCAATCGTCGTAAGCATACTCCAGCGTACGGGCAGCACTTTCTTTAATTCCGACATTATAAGGGACATACCCCAACTGATTGTAATATTCATACCCGCAACGGCCGGTAGATTTTATTTTGGGATGACAACTGTTGGCAGTGGCCAGCATGGCTTCATACAAAGGCAAATGATATTCCCGGGGAGTGATATTTTTTAATATTGCATCCGATACAACGGAAGCCGAATTATTCCCTACCATACATCCCCTATGGCCGGGAGAAGCCCATTCCGGGAGGAAACCGCTTTCTTTATAGGTATTCAGCAATCCCTCCTGAATTTTTGCATTCATAGCCGGATAGGCAAAATTCAGCAAAGGAAAAAGACAACGGAAGGTATCCCAAAAACCGGTGTCCGTGAACATATACCCCGGTAATACTTGTCCATTGTATGGGCTGTAATGGACAGGCTTACCATCTGCTCCGTATTCGTAAAACATCCTCGGGAATAAAACCGAACGGTATAAACAGGTATAGAAAGTCCGCATCTGATCCAGATCCGCCTCAATTTCAAAGACACCCAATACCCTGTTCCACGCCTGTTCGCCCTCCGATTTAACTTCTTCAAAATTTTTCTCACCCAATTCTCCTAAATTCCGTTCTGCCTGTTCAAAGCTGATAAAAGAGGAAGCAACCCGGGCATGGACCTTTTCCCCCCGGCGGGTTTTAAATCCCACAACAGCCCCTACATGATTGTCTTTCAATTCCTTCCCTTCACAAACTTTACCGTCTTTCCATACAGCAAAATACTCCAAAGGCTTATCCAGCAAAATGACAAAATAATTTTTGAAATCCGGAGGCACTCCCCCGCTGTTTCGCGTAGTATAACCTACGATTTTGTTCTCTTCAGGAATAATATGAATATAGGATCCCCGGTCGAATGCATCTATCACAATCCGGCTCTCCCCGGATTCCGGAAAAGTCATCCGGAAAAAAGCAGCCCGTTCCGTAGGCGTTATCTCCGTCAAAATATCGTGCTCTGCTAAATAAACACTGTAGTAATAAGGTTTCGCCACTTCAGCTTTATGGGAAAACCAACTGGCTCTTTCCTCTTCCGTAATTTTATTCCCCACTACCGGCATGATGGAAAACTGCCCGTAATCGTTAATCCAAGGACTGGGCTGATGAGTTTGTTTAAACCCTTTCAAACGGTAATGATCGTACACATAAGCCCATCCGTTTCCCATCTTACCGGTTTGAGGCATCCAGAAATTCATACCCCAGGGACGCGCTATTGCAGGGTAAGTGTTACCTGTGGATAACTGAATTTCAGAAAGTGTACCCATTAAAGGATTTACATAATCCACATAATTTTTCCCGTACGGAACAGCCTTTACGGTTCCGCTCAATAGCCCGGCTAAGGCTAAACATACGAACAATTGTTTTCTCATTTGCCTGAAGATTCATTAAAATATTACCTGACACCTTTCCCATCAAACGTCTTTAAATTTATATTTTTAAACGTTTCTTATCGTTTGGTGAAGATAATGTCCTCCCCCTAAATCACCAAATTTTCTTTCCTTTTTTTACTCCGCTCTTCCGTGTCCTTCCTCGGATTCCGGCATTTCCATTAATTTTCCTTCCCCCTGTTCAATACGAACATCTCCAAAAGTGAGCCCCTACAATCTCCTCTCTTTTACCCTTTGAACATTCGAATAACTAAACCTTATTTAAAATTTGGTCAGGTTTAAATAAATCACTTTTTTCGTTTCAAAAAAAGGCTCTTCAAAAAAGGCTGGAATCGGAAAAACTTTTAAATCGGAGACAAAAGGCCGGATTTCTTCTTCAAAGTCCCCTCCTTTGAGATACAAAATTCCATTGGGTAAATCATTCCGGCATGGGCGGGCAATCTTATTTTTTACCAAATCGACAAAAGCCGGGAAAGCAGTCACAGCGCGGCTTACAACAAAATCGAATTTTTCTTTTACAGGTTCTACCCGGGTCTGGGCAGCTTTTACATTTTTCAATCCCAAAGCCTTCACCACCTCTTCCACCACCTTTATCTTTTTCCCGATAGAATCCACCAGATAAAATTGTGTACCGGGAAACAATATTGCCAGCGGTATCCCCGGGAATCCCCCGCCCGTCCCTACATCCATCACCCGGCTAGCGGGAGCAAAGCGTATGACCTTAGCTATAGCTAAAGAATGCAGAACATGATGAACATACAAATCGTCTATGTCTTTCCGGGAAATTACATTTATCTTTTCATTCCACTCCCGGTACAGAGGTCCCAGTTGTGCAAATTGTTCTTTTTGCCCCGCTGTGAGCTCCCGAAAATATTTTTCTATAATCTCTACTCCCATAATACAAATCATTTATTGCGGTCCAGAAGCTGTTTTTACCTACTCTTTTTTAACCCGGTATTATACAAAGGCATAATTAACAAACACAAAGCTCCTACTACAATATAAAGCAAAGTCATCGTTCCATGCGTCAGGAGGGCAAATGTTTTACTCATACTTTCTATTCCGGGAGTATGGGGAAGGTAAATCAATAAAGCGGCAATTACCATAAAATGCCAGGCCCCGATCCCGCCTTGTACCGGTGCAACCATACCGTAACTGCTCAAAACAAAGATTGTCAAAGCAACTAAAGGCCCTAAACCGGAAGTGAATTCAAAACAAAAAAAACAGACGTAAAACATGAGATAATAAAGCAACCAGATAAAGAGGGAATAAAAGATAAACAACCCTTTGTGCTTCACTTTTTTTACTGTCAATATCCCTTCCTTTAACCCCTTCCCAAATCCTTTTAATCTATTATAAAGTGAAGAATGCCTTCCGATTCTCCATATCAGGTAAAAAGCAATCAGAAAACCGGCTATTGCCACTATAATCCATCCGGAATGAAAAATAGACAGGAATTTTCCTTCTATTTCTTTATTTTCCTCCAGAAAAACGACAATCTGTTTGAATTGAGTCAAAATCACGACCAAAGTTAAACCCAGTAATATCAACATATCAATCACCCGCTCGGTTACTACAGTTCCCAGCAGTTTTGCAAAAGGAACCCCTTCGTATTTACTAACGACTCCGCAACGGGTAAATTCTCCCATACGGGGTAAAGCGATATTAGCAAAATAACCGATCATCACTCCCATAAAGCTGTTTGCTAAACGAATCCGGTACCCCATAGAAGCAGTCAGTAACTGCCACCTCAAAGCCCGGCAGACATGACTCACCAATCCCATAGCAATAGCAACCCAAATCCAGGTATAATCGACATCTTCCTTCAGCACCTTTACCAGATCATTCCAGTTCTGATCCCGGTAAACCAACCAAAACAAAAAAGAAGTTACTCCCAGAAAAAGAAAAAACTTTACAATTCTTTTGTAAATAAGAGGCATAAATACTGGTTTTTATTCAGAAAAACTCTCTGTTGCAAAGTGTCACTACCGATTTTCTCTGCTTTCCGGAACAAGCCGGAACATACTTTTTCTAACGCAAAAGTATATAAATTAATTGAGCGGCTTCACAATTTTCGACCTATTTTATGTACTTTTGTCCCATGAGCATCGTAAAAGCAAAAAAAAGCCTGGGCCAACATTTCCTCAAAGATCAAAATATTGCCCGTAAGATAACAGACAGTTTATTGCCGGTTACTCCCGATGTACTGGAAATAGGTCCCGGTATGGGAGTGCTGACCCGCCACCTGCTGGAACAGGGAAATTTTTCCGTAAAAGCGATTGATATCGATCGGGAATCCATAGATTACCTGCACGGGGAATTACCCCAGTACCGCGACAGAATCATCTTCGGAGATTTTTTGAAAGCCAATCTGACGGAATGGTATACCGCTCCTTTCTCGGTAATCGGAAATTTACCCTACAATATATCTTCCCAGATTTTTTTCCGTATTATTGAAAATCGCCAACTGGTCAGGCAAGCCGTTTGCATGATACAAAAAGAAGTAGCGGAAAGAATTACAGCTGCTCACGGAAATAAAACGTATGGAATACTGAGTGTCTTTTTGCAGACCTTTTACCATATTGAATACCTGTTTACAGTAAGTGAAAAAGTTTTCGATCCGCCTCCCAAAGTAAAATCGGCTGTCATCCGGCTGACCCGTAATTCCAGAGAAAGTCTGGAATGCGATGAAAATTTATTCTTCCGGATTGTAAAAACCGGATTCAATCAGAGGCGGAAAACACTGCGGAATTCTCTGCGGCAAATCCTCCCCCCTGAGTTTGTATCAGACGATCTGAATTTACGTCCGGAACAACTGAGCGTAACGGATTTTATCCGGCTGACCCAGGAAATAGAAAAATACCAGCAAAAAACGCAATTTTAAACCTTAATTGTTCTTTATATGCATCAGTTTGAATTAACCCATGAATTTTTAAGTCGGCTGGAAGAATTAATAGACGCCGGCAACAAGGAACAGGTAAAGGAAATGTTGCAGAACCTGCATCCGGCAGATGTTGCTGAAATTCTGGAAGAACTCAATAACGAAAGGGCCCAGTTCGTATTTCTTTTACTGGATAACGAAAAAGGAAGCGACGTGCTGGCCGAAATTGATGAAGAAGAACGAAACCGCTTTCTGGCTTCCTTTCCGCCGGAAACCATTGCCAAACGCTTCATCGACAATATGGAGTCGGA
This sequence comes from uncultured Odoribacter sp., assembly GCF_937966165.1. NCBI lineage: Bacteria > Pseudomonadati > Bacteroidota > Bacteroidia > Bacteroidales > Odoribacteraceae > Odoribacter > uncultured Odoribacter sp. Next base: position 140,583 of record NZ_CALCLB010000032.1, on the reverse strand, counting down.
CGACGCTGCTGATATTGTAGGAAGCCTTTCCGACGAACAACAGCATGAAGTATTGTCCCATATGGACGACCTGGAACAGGCAGGAGATATTGTCGACCTTTTGCATTACGACGAAGATACTGCCGGAGGTTTAATGGCTAAGGAACTGGTTGTCGTAAACGAAAACTGGACCGTTTTGACTTGCCTGAGAGAACTGAGCCGTCAGGCAGAAAATATTGATGAAATTTACAATGTCTATGTAGTGGACGACGATAACAAGCTCAAAGGACGACTTTCTTTGAAAAAAATGATCCTCTCTCCTACTTCTGCCAAAATCAGTAACCTGTACTACGAGGATATCATCTCTGTCAAAACAGACGAACCCGCAGAATCCGTTGCCCGTATCATGCAGAAATACGACCTGGTAGCCATTCCTGTCGTCGATTCCCTCGGACGGCTGGTCGGGCGAATTACAATCGACGACGTCGTAGATGTCATCCGGGAAGAAGCCGAAAAAGACTATCAGATGATGTCCGGTATTACCCAGGATGTGGAAACGTCCGACAGTATCTGGTCGCAGACCAAAGCCCGGCTCCCCTGGCTGATTATTGCCCTTTTCGGAGGTATGGTCTCTGCCTATATGATCTCCCGCTATGAAGCCGAAATTGCCCTGTTTCCGGTGACAGCCATGTTTATTCCCGTTATCACTGCGATGGGGGGAAACGTAGGCATACAATCTTCTGCCATCGTCGTCCAGGGACTGGCTTCCCATTCATTAAGCCTGAAAAACGGATTTCAAAATATACTGAAAGAAATCGGAGGGGCTTTGATTAATGCGACTATTTGTTCTTCCATTATCTTTGTACTCACCTTGTTTTTCGACCTCAATTCTCTGGCCATGCCTATTACTGTAACCCTCTCCCTTTTTATTGTGATCCTGTTTGCCTCCGTTTTCGGGACAGCCTTTCCGTTATTACTCAATAAAATGCATATTGATCCGGCTCTGGCAACAGGCCCCTTCATTACATTGACAAACGACATCATCGGCCTCAATATTTATTTGCTTACGGGAAATGCTATTTTATCCTGTTTTTAAAAATAAAATATTCCCCAAACAGGACAATAGAGGTAATACCGGAGCAGATGGATAATAATACCCTAAATGTACGCCTGGAAAATTAAAAAAACGGACAGGGCAGTAAAATCCTTTTCCGTAAATGGAAAAGCCAAAACACAGAAAAGCGCTGAATACAGTCCTTCTTTCTTATTTATTCACTATATTCGCTAGTCAAGCAATCAATTTATGGAATATACTGAAATATCTCCTTCAACTGAAATATCCCCCTTTGTAAAATGCTTCTGGGAATACGAAAACAAAGACAATGATATTCAGCATACCATTTTTCCCAACGGATACTTTGAACTTTTTACGGTATTTGAGCAGGGAAAATTGATTTCTGTTTTTTTATCCGGATTGAGAACAAAGCCTTTTGACGTCCACATTCCCAAAGGAATTGCTGTTTCAGCCATACGTTTTATGCTTTCAGCTTCCGAATATATCTTTAACCGGGAAATCGGTTCTGTTTTAGATACAATCTTACCCTTAACAACTGATTTTTGGAATTTTAAAAAAATAGAATCGTTATCGTTCAGAGAGAGAACCCTCACAATTGACAGGGAATTAGCTGTTCTCATCAGGGGAAAAGAGATTTCTCCGGAGAAATTATCCTTACTAAATACGGTATATATCCCTGATTTAAGTGTGAAAGCTGTCGCTGATCTCACTCAATGGAGCAGCAGGCGGATAAACAGGTATTTCAACAGACAATTCGGAATCCCCTTAAAAACGTTCCTGAGTATAATCCGGTTGAGAAGCTCCTTTGAATCTGTAAAGAATGGTAATTTATATCCGGAATTAAATTATTACGATCAATCCCATTATATAAAAGAGGTAAAAAAATTTACGGGAGAATCTCCTAAAAAACTGCTGAAAAATGAAAATGACCGTTTTTTACAATTTTCTGTCAAGAAGAAGCCATAGTTTTGTCAGGAATTCAAACGAATAATAAAATGAGAACGTTAGGTTATATTTCAAGGAAATGGTGGTTTTTCTTGCTTTTATTGGTTTCACAATTCTTACTGATCCCTTATGCAAGCAGGAATTTTCAAATGGAAAATATCAACGATATCATTTCCACTACCCTTCAAAATTCATTCCAAATGACAATCAGTCATTACAGCGTGTATTTCCAGGCTTTATCCCTTTCCCTGTTTATCCTACTGGTTATTTTAAAAAATAAGATGAAACTTGCCTTCAATATTTATGTTGCCGTCAGTTACGTCTTTTTTGCTTTCATTCAAAATATAGCTGTAACGGAAAAATACGGACTCAGTACGGTTACCGTAAATGTCGTCCTGTTTCTTTTGGTTGCCTATGTCTGGATATCGGAAATATTTCAAGCAAAAAACGACTATTCATTTTCAAATTGGAAATGGAAATACAGCTGGATGATACTTTTCTCCTTATTTGCTTACCTATGTCCGCTCTCCCCGGATGGACTGGATTTTAACCCTTTGCATTTTTTCCGGAGCAACTCGGCAACTGCTTTCTGTCTGACAACACCCTTGTTTTTAACAATCATGACCCTGAATTTACCTAAAATAAATTGTATTACCTACCGGATTACAGCTATTATCGGAGTTATTATGGGACTTTATAATATGCTTTCCTTTCTCAATCCTTACACTGTATTCTTAGGAATCCTGCATATACCTCTCCTCACAATTTCGCTTTATTGTACCCTATTGAGCTATAAAATCACTCAACGGCCTGAGAACATTTCGGAATAACTATTCTCCCCGCCCGTTCCTGTCCATTAAAAATGGGCTTTTCTCTACCGAGCGGTTTATTTACGGAGTAATAATAGGGGAATAGCCTACAATTCCCTGAATCAGGCAGGGTTATCTTTTTTTATTCGGGAAAATAGTGGTGATTAAAATTGAAAAGACAGGCTTTTTATTCGTATTCCGGACAACGGTTTCAAAGGGTTTTACAGTGCATAATTATTTTTGTCGTTTGCATAATTATAAGGTGTAATTATAAGGTTATTAGTGTATTATACATTAATTTTGCCATATTGATTTGAAAAGACAATATAAAATAATTATATGGAAAAAGTAATTGAAGTTAATGTTCAATCGGAAATCGGAAAGTTAAACGGAGTGATTATTCATACTCCAGGCGAAGAGGTGGAAAATATGACACCGGAAAATGCCGAGAGAGCCCTATATAGTGATATAATCAACCTTTCTATTGCCAGAGAGGAATATAAACAAATCAAAGGAGTTTTGTCGAAACTGACCAGGACGTTTGAAGTAAAGGATTTACTTTGTAATATTCTGAAGGACGAAAATGTAAAAGCGGAAGTCCTCAACCGGATTGAAAAAATAGAACCTTTTATCGGGGAAGAAGCCCCGAAAGGAAGTCTGAAAGAACAGTTGATGGATGAAAACGCAGAAAATCTGTCCCGCATGCTCATTGAAGGGGTAGAGATGGTAAAGGATAATCTCACGAAGTATCTGAGCAAAGACTGGTTTGCTATGCGGCCGATGCATAATTTACTCTTCACCCGGGACGCTTCTATGAGTATCAATAACGAGGTTTTGATCGGCCGTATGGCCAATGCTATCCGCGACCGGGAATCAGTAGTTATGCGTTCGATTTTCGATTTTACTCCGGAATTTAAAACCTCTACTCTTTCGATTCCTTCCACACCGGGAGCAACTTCCCGTATACGGACTATAGAAGGAGGAGACGTACTGGTAGCCAGGGAAGATATACTGGTGATCGGTAACGGAGCCCGTACGAGTACTCAGGCTATCGATGCACTGATGTACGAATTTATTCACCGTAAGAGTGAAAAAATACAACATATTATTGTGCAGCAATTGCCTCATAATCCGGAATCCTTTATTCATCTGGATATGGTGTTTACCCTGCTGGACCGGGATAAATGTATGGTCTTCGAACCCCTGATTATGAATCCCGGAAATTATCAAACGGTACATATCAAAATTCAAAACGGGAAATTGCTCAGTATACGGAGTGAAAAAAATTTATTGAGTGCTTTGAAAAAACTAGGGATGGACCTGGAACCTGTTTTATGCGGAGGAAATGACGAGTGGAATCAGGAACGGGAACAATGGCATAGCGGAGCCAACTTTTTCTGCGTTGGTCCCGGACAAGTACTGGGTTATGCCCGGAACAACTATACCATGGAAGCCATGAACAATGCCGGTTTTGAAATTCTTAAAGCAAACGACATTATAGACGGTACAACCGACATTTCTCAATATCAGAAATATGTCATCACTATAGACGGCTCAGAACTTCCCCGGGGAGGTGGCGGAGCCCGTTGCATGACAATGCCGATTAACCGGACAAATATTGAGTGGTAAAATAGTGTTGAACTTCAGGATTTACTTTAATTTTGCAGCCATAAATCCAAGCGATGAAAAAATTAAAGTTTTATATCCGTAGTTTTCGTTTAAGAACACTTCCGTTGTCTGTAGCCGGCATTTTCCTAGGTTCTATGCTGGCTGCAGCAGATGGATTTTTTGATCCCTCCGTTTTCTGCCTGGCTCTTCTCACCACTTTATGCCTGCAAATTTTAAGTAATATCTCCAACGATTTGGGAGATGCCCTAAAAGGAACAGATAATGCCGAACGGTTAGGCCCCATACGGGCCCTGCAGGCGGGAGTACTCACCTCCCGCGACTACAGGCGTATGATCTTTATTTTTGCTTTACTCTCTGTGCTTTCCGGAGGGATATTGGTATTTATCGCTTTCCGCTCATTGGAGTATAAAAGCATCCTCATGCTGGTAGCAGGAGGGGCAGCCATTATAGCCGCCCTGAAATATACAATGGGAAAAAATCCATACGGTTACCGGGGACTAGGAGATTTGTTTGTATTTTTATTCTTCGGTCTTCTGAGTACGCTAGGAGCTTATTTTTTAATGCGGCATTCTATCAGAGGGACATTGTTATTACCGGCTATTTCCCTGGGATTCCTGACAACAGCCGTATTAAATGTCAATAACATCCGGGACAGGGAGAATGATGCCCGTTGCGGTAAAAATACAATCCCTGTAAAGATAGGGGAAAAAAAAGCCCGGATTTACCATTTCCTACTTATCAGCGGCGCTTTTATCGGTATGACCCTATACGCCCTCCTGTGTTCCAACGGAATATGGGGCTTTTTATTTTTCCTCCCGCTTCCCCTTTTTATCGTACATCTGCATAAAATGTTTACCTTATCCGGAAAGCAGCTGGACCCCCAACTCAGATTTTTATCCGTAAGTACTTTGCTATTCGCCATCCTCTCGGGACTGGGACAAATGATATAAAAATAAAATGCAGCGTTATATAAAAGAGAAAAGGAAGGGTCCTTTGTTTAATTTTAAAATTCTCACTTTTCCGAATCCCTTCCTTTTAAAGAAGTAATTATTTGTAAGCCGTGTATAAACTGGCTATACCGAAAGTCAATTTTTTTTGAGCAGCCTGCTGAAATCCGCAACGGGATAAAATCTGTAAAAATTCGTTCCCTTGAGGGAAACGGGAAACCGATTCCGGTAGATAAGTATAAGCACCTTTATTCCCGGAAACCCAACCGCCGAGAACAGGTAAAATACGCCTGAAATAAAAACGATACAATTGCTTCATGGGGAAATGTTCAGGCATCGAAAATTCCAGAATAATGACTTTCCCTTCCTTTTTTAATACCCTGTACATCTCTTTTAATCCCTCTTCCAAATGCTCAAAATTCCGGACACCGAAAGCAACCGTCACTGCATCAAAACCTCCATCGGGGAACTCCATCCGCTCACTGTCACCGTATTGCAAAGCAATTTTCTCCTGCAGCCCCAGATTCATTACCTTCTGACGCCCGATTTCCAGCATTTTTTCCGAAATATCAATCCCTACAACCTGTCGTACCCCAGCCCTTACAGCTGTTATCGAAAAGTCACCTGTTCCGCAGGCTACATCCAATAACCGCCCTTTCTCTTTCTCTGCAATGTGTTTTATAGCCACACGCCTCCACCTCTTATCTATATTCATAGATAAAAAGTGATTCAACCGATCGTAACTCGGAGCAATGTCATTAAAAATTCCCTTAACTGCTTCTTTTTTCGCCATGCCTTCACAATTGAGCCCGGGACAGAAACGGAAACAATCCGGTCTCCCTATTGTTCCTATCAATCCGGTAACTTTCCTTCCAGCGCATTTTTCACCACCTTTACCGCTTCCTCCAGTCCCTCTTTAAACTTTTCAAAATCTTCCTTGTATAAGAAGAGCTTATGCTTGGAATAACTGACATTTCCCGCATCATCATATTTTTTCTTACTCTCGGTGATGGTCAGGTAATAATCCTGATTGCGGGTAGCTCTTACGTCCAGGAAATAAGTCCTTTTCCCGGCTTTTACCACTTTTGAATACACTTCTTCCCGATCCTCTGCCGTACCGGAAAGTTCATCCTTTTCATATACTCCCATAAATACAGTCCATTAAATTTCATGATTCAAATGTAGAAAAAAGCTAATAAACATATTTGTTTTTTAAGTTTTTTTTTCAGAAAAACCGTTCCGTCCTATTCAGAATAGCTGTATTTTTGTATAAAGAGATTTCTGAAACTTACTTTTATTTTCAGGAATCACAAATATTCAGGTAAACTCCAAAAGGAACCGTCAACAAGGGTTAACCGGTCCCTGTCCGGAAAACAGATTTTGAATAATACTCTAAATTGAAAAACAGATGCTTGTTAAAGTTTTTATCATCGTCCTTATCCTGATAGGTTTGGCTCTGGTCGCCCTGAGTGTAGGTATACTGTTGAAAAAAGGAGGACGGTTCCCGGAAATACATATTGGCCGGAACCAACGCCTGAAAGATAAAGGCATCCATTGCGCCAACACAACTGATGCCCTGGAACGCGAAAACTACAAAGCAGTAGAAAATAAATCCAACGAATAAACGATATACCCTGTGAGGTATTCTCTCTTTTTTCTCTTCCACATCTATATAAAAAAACTGACCAGGAATCCTTCCGGTCAGTTTTTATTTTTATCTCCTCTTTTTTCAATCATACCAATAATTCGTGCGCCCTCTTCCCAAAGGAATACTTATCCCCAGGTAACCGTTTACCCGTTTCACTTCTTTAGGAGCTTTTGTCATCAAATAATCGGAACCAATAAATACGGGCCCCAATTTTAAGCCGATCCCCAAGGTTTTAAATTCGCTGTGTAAAAAAGAATAGCTTAAAGTAGTCCCCAACCAATTATTCGGATGATAGTTTCCCGACAAGGTTAACTCTGTATAGGCTTCCGGAAGCAAAAACTGAGTAGAAGAAAGCAAACCTATCCCTAATTTCCCTTTCAAAAAAGTATACTCGGCCCCAACATTTAAAGTAGAGCGGAGAGTTGTACTTCTGGACTCCGGTTCCATTTCCTCAAATTGCATCAAATCCCAGTCGAATACATCGGAAGGCTGAGTGGTATAATCCGGAGAGGATCCGATATCAGCAGACTGGGAAGAAGCGGAATAAGAATGCTCACTATCCGTAACAGCAATTGTTGTTGAAGACTTTGACCACTTGATAAAGCCCACATCCAGAATAGCAGCCGACAGGGTCAAATTGGGTATAATTTTATAAGTGGCTCCGAAATCCAAACTAGCCCCGTAACCTGAAATATTAGGCTTATCGTAATCCACATCACTGATATATTTCTTTCCTTCATTATCTCCCGCTGAAACCACTTCTAGCCCCTTGGCAGAAGCTTTCAGTTTTCCCCTGGTCTTTACGTCCCAATCCCTATTCCCGGCATTAATGTACATTTCATTAATTTCTGCATCCATATTCCCCAGTCCTGCCAAAAATTTGATACGTCCCCCCAATGTCAAACGCTCATTTACCGGACGGGAATAGCCTATCCCAACCTCCCCGAAGATATCGGCATGTAGCTCCATGTCCCGGATATCGTATACTTTCCCCAATTCTAATTCACCGGAATTACGGGCAAATTCAAACATCTGGCGTGGAATTGTAGTCGTCGCTATAGCCCTGGCCCCTACATTTATCGTCCAGAATCCCTTTCCGCTATAAAAACCAAAAGAAAGAATGTCCGTAGTGACATCCAAATCGATCCGGTTTTTATTATCCAATTGACGAATGAATTTTTCACTGGTCAAAAAGTCATTGTCATTCTCAATAATATCGATAAAATTTTCTATACTTATTGTATTGGACGAAGCAGATATACCCAAAGCTCCTACAGCCGGAATATTGAAAAAACCCCGAGTCGGCTGCAAAGCCGGATTCATCTTTAAACGGAAAGGAACATTGTCCATAAAATAGGAAGTCCGCACCCCCTGCGCAAAAGCATTTGAAAAACTCCCCGACAAAATAATAACCGCAAAACTCACTATCAGGTAAAGTCCTACCCTTTTTCGAATACAATTTTTATATTTCATCTCTCAGTAAATTTTATTGAGAGACAAAATTGGCACATTATTTCAGAATATACAACAGATTTTATATTTTTTTACCAAATTAGGTTCAACAGGGGTAAATTCTGTTTTTCTCTTCCATAACCTCTAATACTTCTTTCAGGTATTTGGCAGCTTCGTACCGGGCCATAGGCAAATCATGCAGCAGATAATTTCCGCAGTCTTTGGGGGCTGCTCCAGGCATTTCGCCTCCGAAATCCCTGACGAACCGGAAAGTTTCCCGCATTAATTCCTCTATATCCCGGGGAGATAAATCTCCTTTTAACAATAAATAATTCCCGGTAGCACATCCCATAGGTCCCCAATAGACAATCCGGTCTCCCCACAACGGATGATTACGTAAAAAAGTAGCAGCCAAATGTTCCATCGTATGCAAAGCCCCTGCTCCCATGGCCGGTTCCCGGTTGGGTTCCTTCATGCGAATATCAAAAGTGGTGACAACCTCATCCCCTATCCTATCTTTGCGGGAAACATAAATTCCACGGAGTAGATGTTCGTGGTCGATTGTAAAACTTGGAATTTTTTTCATATCTGGTTTGTTGATTTTTCAATTTAAAAAGGACAAAGGAAGGATTATATAATACAGCTTTTTTTTACAATATATTCAAAAACTCCCGGAAAATTTCAAAAGATTCCTGAGGAGCTGCCGTCCAAAAATTCCGGTATTGCAATGCGTGTTTGTCCACCCCGGGAGTATCACTGATTATCCGGAAACTGAGAAAAGGAACCTTTTCCATATAACAAACCTGAGCCATAGAACAAGATTCCATATCTACAGCCAATCCTTCCGGAAATTTGTCTTTAATGGCATTTAATTCCCCACGGTCTGTAATAAACCGGTCTCCGGTACAAATCAACCCACCGATCAGGCTGACACGGGTCTGCAGCCCTAAAGCCACCTGGTATAAATGAGGGTCAGCTTCGTAATAAGCCGGCATTCCCTGAATTTGCCCGTAAGCATTTCCTTCCCCGCACCATACATCATGATAGACAGTTTTTTCTCCCACGACAATGTCCATTACCCCCAAACGCTTATCAATCCCTCCGGCCACTCCTGTATTGAGGATACAGTCCGGAGAAAAATTCCGGATCAGCTCAGAAGTTCCCAAAGCAGAACACACCTTCCCGATTCCACTTTTCGAGAGCACTACGGTTTTTCCGCCTGATTTCCCCTCTACAAAAATCCGTTCCCCCACAGAGGTTTCTTTACGATCTTCCAATAAATCGTGGATTAACTTAAATTCCGAATCCATCGCCACGATTACACCTATTTTCATATTGTTCTGATTTATTTGACAATACTCCCGCAGGGGAGAACCGGACAAGCCCTGTTTTGAATCTTTGCTCCGGAATTAAAAAAACGGATTATGTCTTTTTTCCTCTCCGATCGTAGTCACGGGACCATGTCCCGGAATGACTTTTACCCGATCGTCCAGGGTGAATAATTTAGTCCGGATAGCGGACAAGAGTTGCCGCTGATCCCCTCCCGGCAGGTCCGTACGTCCAATACTCCCGGCAAACAGAGAATCTCCGCTAATCAATAGTTGATCCGGATCGCTGTAAAAACTAAGCCCTCCCGGAGAATGTCCGGGTATTGCGATTACTTTCAATTCCGAATTTCCGAAATGAACGAGATCTCCGTCTTTCAGGTAATGAGCCGTAACAGGCGGCTGGGCAATCCCCGATATACCTAAATAAGCAGCATACTGCACCGCATTTTCGATCAGGAAGTCGTCCTCACGACTGGCCTGAGGTGCTAATCCGTATACTTCCTGAATGAAATTATTCCCCAATACATGATCGATATGTAAATGGGTATTGAGTAAACCCACCAATTTCAGTTGGTTTTCCCGGACAAAATTCTTGAATTCTTCCCTTTCTTCCGAATCAAAACAGCCACAGTCAATGACAACGGCCTCCTTCGTTTCATCATACAGCAAAATGGTATTTTCCTGAAACGGATTATTGACGAATATTTTTACATTCATAATTTTCTCTTGTTGATGGAGAACAAAGTTACAAAAATAACCCGGCTTTCGAAAGCGGGTCCCCCTTCTCCCTAAAGCTGTTTCAACGCTAATTTAATCAATTCTTCAACAGTAGTTACTTTTCCTGCGGCAAGTATTTTATCAATGACTTTTGCAGCCTGATTTTTCACAAATCCCAACATCACCAGGGCGGCTAAAGCCTCTTCCTTCATAGTCCCTGAAGCAAACAGAAATTCCTCCGCACCTCCTCCGCTTCCGACTTTATCTTTCAATTCGATAATCACCCGCTGGGCGGTTTTCAAACCGATTCCCTTTACGCTTTTTATGGCATTTACATTCTCCGTCAGAATAGCACTGACAATTTCCTCCGTAGTCATGGAACTCAACATAACTCCGGCCGTATTCGCCCCGATACCCGACACAGCTATCAATTGCCGGAACAACCTCCGTTCTTCACGGGTATAAAAACCATACAATAAATGAGCATCCTCCCGGACGATTAAATGCACATACAGACAAACTGTTTTTTCGGCAGCAATCTTCGAATATGTATTTACCGAAATATTGACGTAGTATCCCACTCCTCCGCAATCCACCACCGCATATGTCGGAGTAGCTTCTGCCAAATTACCTTTCAGATATTCATACATCTTCCGTCATTTTCAGGTACTCACTTCAACTCATCCGCCCCTTTGCTTCTCCGTATCCGTCAGTACAATTCATTTTTATCTAAAACCAATAATACGTCTCACTTCCAGCATTGTATCCCGGGCACTGCTCCTGGCTTTCTCCGCTCCCTCAGCAGCCACCCTGTCCATATAATCCACATCTTCCGAAATAGCCAGTATCCTTTCCCGTATAGGAGCTGTAAATTGAATAATATCCTCTGCCAATTGTTTCTTCAAATCCCCGTACCGGATTTCACAGGTATTGTATTTTTCATTGAAATAAGTATAGGTATCCGGAGAAGACACGATCTGCAACATCCGGAACAAATTATCAATCGCTTCCGGTTTCACGCTATTGGGAACAGTCGGACCACTATCGGTCACAGCTTTCATTACTTTCTTGCGGATGGTGGCTGCATCGTCAATCAGGTAAATGGCATTCCCTTCTGATTTTCCCATCTTTCCGGATCCATCCAGGCCCGGGACTTTTACAGCTTCCCCTCCAAAAGAATACGACTGAGGCTCCTTAAAAAACTCTACTCCGTAAATGGTATTAAAACGACGGGCGAATTTCCGGGCCATTTCCATATTCTGTTCCTGATCCTTTCCTACCGGCACCTTATCTGCATTGTGTATAAGGATATCTGCCGCCATCAAAGCCGGATAAGTCAATAAACCTGCATTCACATTATCGGGTTGTTTCCGGGCCTTCTCTTTAAAAGAAGTCACCCTTTCCAATTCCCCCAAATAAGCATTCATATTGAGATACAGATACAATTCCGCAATTTCTTTCACGTCACTTTGCAAATAAATAGCCGCTTTTCCGGGATCTATACCACAGGCCAGATATTCTGCCAGTATTTTACGCACATTAGCCATCACATCCCCGGGATGAGGGTGGGTAGTCAAGGAATGCCAATCGGCAATAAAGAAAAAACACTTATACTCGTCCTGCAACCTTAAAAAATTCTTAACTGCTCCGAAATAATTTCCCAAATGTAAATTTCCTGTGGGTCGGATTCCACTTACTACGATCTCCATTTTAACATTTTTATATTAACCGGTTACAAAGATAGTCATTTTTTAAAATGTTTGGTCATCATTTTCCGTATCCGGATTCAATGCATCCCTTTTTACCGCTTTTTCTTTCAATTTATATCTTGTTTCACCGTATATTTTCCTTCTTCTAAGAAAAAATAATAAAAATTCTATATGTTTTTCACATTTGCACCCCCTAACATTAAAAAAAATTAAAAAAATGTTAGGGTTATAGTCTTTTTTTCCTACATTTGAAGCGCGAAAGTCTAATTAAAATTTGTGCAATAATGGAAGGATACGAAAAGAAAGAAGGAATGGAAACGAATGATCGGGAAGAAATCTATTCCAAAGCAGTGAGAGCAGGGAAAAGAACTTATTTTTTCGATGTAAAAGCTACTCGTAACAATGATTATTATCTGACAATTACGGAAAGTAAAAAGAAATTCGACGACAACGGAACCCAAAATTTTGAAAAACATAAGATTTTCCTCTACAAGGAAGACTTTGACAAATTCAGCGAAGGGTTGGATGAAGTAGTGAACTATATTAAAGCTGCCATCGGCGGAGAAATTCCTTCGAAAAGTGCAGAAGCTCCCAAAAGCGAATTCGACGTAGATTTCGATCAGATTTAATAAAAGAAACAGCCATAGGAAGATGTCTGTAAATTTCAGACATCTTTTTTCTTGTCCCCTCCCAATAAGTCCCGGATAACAACCGAAGCCATAAAACATCCGAATAAGGGAGGCATGTAAGAGATTGTACCGACATTGGATTTTTTATTCTGTCCCTCTGTCAAAACAATAGCCGAAGGATCGGTAATTTCAGAAGAGAATACGACTTTTACTCCTTTATAAATTCCTAATTTGTGCAAACGCTTCCGGAGCATACGTGCCAGGTTGCAGTTATAACTTTCTGAAATATCCGCTACTCCGATACGGGACGGATCCAGCTTTCCTCCCGATCCCATGGAACTCACTACAGAAAGTCCCAAATGTACACTGTGATAAATCAGGAAAATTTTAGGGGCCAGCGTATCTATCGCATCGACTATATAATGGTAAGAAGCAGCTTTCAATACATCTATCATCTGTTCATCCCGGATAAAATCATTGAGAATATGTAGTTTAATCTCCGGATTTATATCCCGGAAACGGGAAGCCATTAATTCGGCTTTCGGTTGCCCTAAAGTACTATCTAAAGCCAGTAATTGTCTGTTTTTATTCGTAAACTCCGTGACATCCCCGTCAATAAGCGTCATCTCTCCTATTCCCGCCCGGCATAATTGTTCCGCAGCATAAGCTCCGACCCCTCCCAAACCAGCTACCAATACATGTGCATTTGTCAATTTTTTCAATCCTTCCTTTCCCACTAATAACTCCGTCCGACTCAGCCATTCATTCATGAATTCAGCATTTAATGTTTGATATTTCTAATTTCCGTTTCCCGAAGTACTCCGTTCTCCCTCTTATCAGGCATTCCGTTCTCCGAATAATTTCTGAAAATTTCCATATACTCCTTCCTTTAATGCCTCTAACGGCAGACCTAGGATCCGCGCTGTCTCCGTATATACGCTTTCCAGCGGAAAATCCGAATCGTCTGTTTCCAGAAAAAGCCGGTTTAAAGGAATAAACGAAAGATAGCGGGAAATATTCGACTGTCCGATAAATACTTTCTTCCCTACGGAAATATAAAATCCGCGTTCCAGAAGTTGTTCCAGAATTTCTCTGTTATTATTATATCCATGAATAATCCACGCTTGACGGGGACGACATTTTTTATACAAAGCCAATAATTCGGGATAAGCCCTTACGCAATGGATAATGAGCGGCAGATGGTATTTTTCCGAGAGCAATACCTCCTGTTCCAGCAAGGCCAGCTGAAACGGCATAACAGCCTCTGAGTTCCGGTCCAAACCGGCTTCCCCAATTGCCACAATCTTTCCTTCACGGGCCATAACTTCCAGCTGTCCAATCTGCTTTTCCCCCCGAATGTATAAAGGATGAATCCCCCAGGAACACAATTCTCCTTCCCTGCTGTCTTTTCCGTCACTTATATCCAGTATATAGATTTCCCCTTCCCGGAGATGAGTATGTATATTTACATAAAATGTACCCCCCTCTTTCAACATCTCAATTCTTCCCTTCTTTCTGCGTCATAATCTCAAGAATCGTACGGTCAGTTTGCTCCATACCTGCCGTCCCTATCAAACCGACATTCCGGATGGTTTTTTCAATATCGTCCTCTACAATACCGTCGTTATTGGTCTTTATTCCCCGCATAGACAATAAAGCTGCCTGGACAGCCGCCGAAACGCCGGAATATACTTTTAAAGCACAGCCCTGTTTGGCTCCGTCACACATCATTCCTGTCAGGTTCGAACACATGGTCTTAATGGTATTAACGACCTGCCCGTAATTTCCTCCCATCAGATATGTAATAGCCGAAGCAGAACCGGTACCGGCAATTAAAATTCCGCAAAGGGCGGATAAATGCCCTAAATAATAGTGTATATGAGCAGCTATCAGATTACTTAAAGCCAAAGCCCTTGCCAATTGCTCGCGGGTAGAACCAAAACGCTCGGCAGCTACGACTACAGGTAAGATAACGGTTATCCCCTGATTTCCGCTTCCGGAATTGGTCATAACCGGTTTTTCACAGCCGTCCATCCGGGCATCTGAAGCAGCCGTAGCCCATATAAGTGCATTATTCAGCAAATCATCCTCCAGCAAACCTTTCTCTATACTTTCTTTCAGCGTCCTTCCGATCTGTAAACCATAAGCCGTTTTTAAACCTTCCGCCGAAATAGCTTTATTCATTTCAGCTCCCTGCAGTACAAATTCAATTTTTTCCAAACCGACTTCGTGGACAAATTTCCAAATACGGGCAATACTCAATTCAGGACGGTCTTTTTTGTCCTGAGACAACACAGAATATTCTTTCTGAAATAAAATCTCACCGTTTTTCTCTACCCAAACAATATTGGTATGAGCATGTATAATCACTGTCCGGACCTGCTCTTTCCCCCTCCGGGCAATCGCTTCAGCATATAATTTATCCGGAGCATCCGGCTTCATTTTCACACTGATCTTCTGAGCTTCTACCAACCGACGGGCTTCCTCCAGATTATTCCCTTCCGACACATCTTTCAAAACCTCCAGACCATATTCGCACCTCCCGCATACCGCTCCCAAAGCAGCTGCAATCGGAAGCCCCGTCATCCCAGTACCGGGAATCCCTACCCCCATCCCATTTTTGTAAATATTTCCACTCACCCACACCTCCAACTCTTCCGGTATTCCACCCAATTCCTCCCGGCAACGGGCACAAGCCAATGCACAGGCTACGGGCTCAGTGCATCCTAAAGCAGGAACAGCTTCCTGTCTTAAAATTTCAATTATCTGTTCATCTGTAACCTGACACATCTCATTTACAATTTTGATATTAGATGTAACAAATTTATTCGTTTTTGTCAGAATTCTATTCAACCCGTTCAATATTAACATTTTTTTACACATATTGAGAAAAAGAAGAAACGGATTCCGTTCAAACACCACTGTATCCTCATACAAATCAATTGTCAGAAAATAAAAGAATACGCCACAATCTTTTCGTTTTTCACTGCTGATTTGTCTGATATGCGACCCATACCGGGACGCTGATCTGCGATTATCTTTATTTCAGAAAGTCGCCTTTATCTCCTATCGTTCCGCTTTGTTCAGAACCTGTAGTATTTTACCGGAAAAAATCATTGTAATAACAAAGAATAGTTGTTAATTTTGATTGATTTTGTCAACGAAATATTTCCTTAATTAAATAAGATCTATGAAACGTTTTATGTTATTAGTCATTATTTGCTGTTTTACCTTAGGGCTATTTGCACAAACAGCAAAAGAAGAGATTTTTGCCGATATCCACCGTTCGGCCAGTAATTATTATGCTTATCCCACACCAGCAGGTCAGCTGACCGCACCTCCGAAAGGATATAAGCCTTTCTACCTGAGCCATTATGCACGTCACGGCTCCCGTTTTCTGATTAATCCTGAGGATTACGAAAAACCGTTAAGCATCATGCGGGAAGCAGATCAAAACGGCGTCCTCACTCCATTGGGAAAACAGGTTTTAGGAGTTCTTGACAGTATGGCCGGTATGGCGGTAAAAAGATACGGTGAACTTACCCCGCTGGGCGCCCGCCAACACAGAGGCATAGCCGGAAGAATGTATCAGAATTATCCGGAAGTATTTCGTGGAGAAGCAGCGATAGACGCACGCTCCACAGTCGTTATCCGTTGTATTTTATCCATGATGTCGGAATGTCTGGAACTGCAATCCTTAAATCCGGATTTAAAGATCAAGAATGACGCCAGTCACTACGATATGGAGTATTTAAATTATCAGGGTAAGGCATTCAAGGAAATGCGTAAGTCAGACGAGATTGCCGAAGCGAAAGCTAAATTCCAGCGGGAGCACCTTCATCCGGACCGTTTAATGGCTGCTCTTTTCAATAATCAGGAATATGTAAAATGGAAAATAGACAGTGGCAAATTGATGAACGCCTTATTTAAACTAGCCAGTAATATGCAAAGCCATGATACGGATTTAGAGCTTTATTCCATTTTTACAAAAGAGGAATGTTACGATTTGTGGTTGATTGAAAATTACGACTGGTACCTGACTTTCGGGCCTTCTCCCCTAAACGGCGGAAAGATCCCCTATGTAGAAGCAAATTTACTGAAGAATATATTAGAAACAGCGGATACTTGTATTGTAAAAAAAGAAAACAGTGCCACCTTACGTTTCGGGCATGAAGTTTGCGTACTTCCTTTAGCTTGCCTTTTAGAACTGGACGATTGCGGTTATCAGACAGACAATGCGGATCAGGTTGCAGAAGTATGGCGCAATTACCGGATTTTTCCGATGGCAAGTAATATCCAGTTCGTTTTCTTCCGTAAAAAAGGGAGTGACGATATTTTGGTAAAAGTGATGTTAAATGAACAGGAAATGCAACTTCCGGTGAAAAGTGATCTGGCCCCCTATTATCATTGGAAAGATGTAGAAGCTTATTACAAGAATAAACTGGCCGCTTTTGAAAAAGAATCCTCATTTACCGGCTGCAGAAAATAAAAAAGGAATAGGCAGACGGATGAAATGCTTTAAAATTGGCGGATAGGCAAAACTGCCTGTAAAGTAATGTGAAAGAATGGAAACAAAAGCAGTTTTTTCCTGCTTTTGTTTTCTCCCTTTCAATTAAATATATTTATAAGATTTTCTCTTTATCTACAAGCCCGGTTGTACGGAGGGGGGTAAAAGAATAAGAATTATTTATCATTACCATCCCGGATTATTTTTTGTGATATATGGATTACCTTCCACCTCATCGATCGGAATAGGCAACCATTCATCACGTCCTTCACGAAATCCCAGATACTCAGACATACCATATTGCTTAAAATTCGGATCGGAAGCTTCCAGTTCGCGGAAACGCTGTACGACTTTTCCCCACCGCAACAAATCGAAAAAGCGGTGTCCTTCACCTGTTAACTCCAGAATCCGTTCATTTTCGATCACTTCCATATCGACAGCCGCTAAGGCCGGTAAATTTACACTTTTACGAGCCCTTACCCGGCTTACGGCTTCCAAAGGGGTCAATGTCCCCTGCTTGCCTCCGCTTACGACAGCCTCCGCATACATCAGCAATACATCAGCATAACGAATGTAGCGATAGTTCACTCCATGCGCCCGCTGATAGTAGAAATACATCCTATTGCCAGGATCTACCGTCGATAAGGTCCAATCGAGCCATTTCCGCCCGGCACATTTATATCTTGCCGCTTTTACATTTGACAAACCGAAACCTTTATCCCCGTATGTTTCCAGATAACTTTTTCCGTCAAAAACAGTCACGGCATCACCGGATTTTGCCGATATATCGTCTGAACCATCGTCGAAGATCAAGGTAGCAAACATACGCGAATCGGTATGTCCGTCAACATCTTTCGAACGGACAAAAGCCTGATAAACCCAATCGTGCATTACCTGATCCTGGGCCGTATTGCCTTTGTCGGTGTTCGGAGGATAGAAACCACGCGGATCTTTCCATACGCCACTTTCAGGAAGACCGGGATTGAAAGAAGTATTTACTGCATCGCCCAGAAACTGAAACTCAAAAATGGATTCGTCATTGTTTTCATGAGCAACGTCAAAATTCCAGTTATAATTATCTGTCAATGTATAAAAACCATCCTCCCCGCGGATAATTTCATCAAAACAGGCAGCAGCCTCATCGTAATAGGTAGCAGACGACTGACCGTAATATTTTTCAATTCCTGAACGGTAAAGATAGACTTTACCCAGTAAAGCGGCTGCCGAAGCCCGGGTAACACGTCCTTGATCATCCGCTCCCCAATATCCTTTTAACGGCAATAACTGACGTGCTTTTTCCAGATCTTGGCAAATAAATTCCCAAACTTCTTCAGGAGCAGCCTGCGGTTTGTAATCTTTAAGCGATTTCGGAAATTCTTTCATCAAAGGAATATTCCGGAAATGGGTGAGCAGAAAAAAATGGCAGAAAGCACGCAGGAAATAAGCTTCTCCCAGATAAGCATTTTTCTGTTTCTCACGGGTGAAATTCACACCAGGAATAACCTCAATCATCTGGCAAGCCTGTGATGCTGCCGTATAAAACAGTTGATAAGGTTGTACAACAGTATAATAGGAGGGAGTAAGTGCAGCGGTATATTGCCCCGGTGAAGCATAATCAGAACGTGCACTTCCTTCATCTCCCCGGTTACAAAGTAATCCCATACCGGAAGCCCCCATGGCCCGGGGCACGGTAATATACGAATAAATACCGATAATGCCCTCATTAATATTTTCCGGAGTTTTATAAAATTGGTTGACATCCTGCTGATTGGGATGGACGGATAAATCATCGAAAACACCATTACAGGCAAGAAACAAGGGTTCCGTAACCAGGCAGATAACCATTATTATTTTAGGAAACGTTTTCATCTTTACAGGATTAAAAAGTTAAACTAAAGCCGGCAGTATAAGTACGGGTATTTACTGTCGGTCCTTGTCTGTGCAGCCCGTCTACGCCACGGTCGAACAGCGTATTGTTACTAACTTCCGGATCATACATGGGATAACCGGTTATTGTAAACAAATTCTGTACCCCGGCATAAAGACGCGCACTCCGGATAAATGTATTCCTCAATAAGCGATCGCTGAATGTATATCCCAGCTGTAGATTTTTACATCTGAAATAAGAACCGTCTTCAACATAAAACGTACTGGGCAAAGAATTACCTCCTGCAAAATTATCTGTTTTGGCAACAGGCAAACCAGTAGCAGTATTACCGGGAGTCCAGGAATTCAGAGCATCTACAGGTTTATTACAAGAATAGTTGAAATAAGCATAGTACTTGGCAGCGCAAAAGATTTCATTTCCCTGAGAACCCTGGAAAAAGGCAGTCAGATCCCACTGCCTGTAACCTAATGTCAGATTCAGACCATACGTAAAATCAGGAACGGGATTCCCGATGACAGTTTTATCATTATCATCCACGGTTCCATTGGGTCTGCCTGTCAAATGTCCCTGGCCATCCAATCCGTTATTATCCTCAAAAATGAAATTTCCCTGAGTATCGATGCCCTTTACGACATAGCCCCAGAAAGAGCCGATAGGTAATCCCGGTTTGGTAATCGTAGCTCTGTCATTAAATTTCGAACTGAATTGTTGTCCACGAATCGGTTGCACCCCATCCCCCAATGCTTTCACCTTATTTTTCAAAAAAGAAATGTTAGCAGTGGTATTCAAGCGGAAAGAATTCCATTCTTTACGGTAAGCTGCTGTCAGTTCAAGTCCTTTATTCTCTACAGATGCCGTATTGAAATAAGGTAAGTCACCTTCATTCAGCGTTAAGGTCTGCCCAGAAGAAGGCAAAGCCTGCAAGGGTGCCAGCAAATCATTATTGCGCTTACGGTACAAGTCCGCCGTAAAAGTCAACTCATTCTGAAAGAAACCTAATTCAATCCCGGCATTGACCGTAACACTGGTTTCCCATGTCAGGTTTTCCTGTGCCAAACGGGTAACATATCCTATGGTGCGTTTATTTCCAAAAATAGCAGGAACAGGACCGTGTGCCAAAGAAAGGAAAGCATAAGGATCGATGAAGTTTGCACCCAGTTCACCATAACTTCCCCTGATTTTCAGTTTACTGATCCAGGGTACACTGAAAAATTTTTCCTGATGAATATTCCAACCGACAGAAACAGACGGAAAGTATCCTACCCTGTGCCCCCGGGCAAATTTAGAGGATTTATCGCTACGTATACTCACCGACAACAGATATCTGTTCCGGTAATCATAATTGACACGCGCAAAAAAAGATAGCAGAGCAGCATTCATTTCCTTTGCTCCGACAGTACCCGGTCCCTTGTACCCGGTAATCTCCGAAGCCCCCAAATCGTTATTATCACTACTGACAGACATCGTCCGGTTATATTCACGCATCCAACTGGTACCCAGCAAAACGTCAACTGTATGACCGTTAAATTTACCGTTATATGTAACTAAATTGTCAACGGTATAATTGAAATTTTCGCCACGGGCTTCATTCAAGGAAGTATAAAGTTGTCCAAAACCGGAAACAGGAGTTCCGTCTTCATTCCAGAGAGTACTATAAGCAGGTATATGAATATAATCGTGACTATTCAGATAACTTCCGGCCAGATTTAATTTATACGTGAGTCCTTCGACTATTTTCATTCCTATACTCAGACTGCCCGTTACATCTGTCGCTTTATTCCTGACCTCCTGATTATAAAAGAGAGCAATAGGATTCTCAACAGCCTCAGATAAAATACTATACTCCGGTCCTGCCGACACATAACGTCCGTATTCGTCTTTTTCCGGAACAGTAGGCAATCCCATCAACCATTCGCTGGGAATTGGTTTCTTCACAGTATGGGCAATAGCAAGATTTTCAGTGACACTCAACCTACCTTTTTTGAAACTACCGTTTACCCGGGCATTGTATTTTTCATAACCCGAGCGAACGAATATACCATCCTGTTTAAAATATCCCAAACCGAAATTGAAAGTGGTATGCTCACGGCCTCCGGAAATCGATGCATTTAAATTATACATGGGAGCCGGACCGAAATACAGATCCTGCCAGTCTGTATCTATCTCCGGACAAGTCGGATTAACATTTTCAGCCGCACGTTCCAGACCACTGTTATCGGCCACCTGATTAGCAAAGCGACGCCACTGTTCTGCATTCATATAATCCAGTTTTTTAGATAAGGTCTGGTAAGCATAAGAACCTGATACTTCAACAATAGTCTTGCCGGATCGCCCCTGACGAGTAGTCACCAATACCACCCCATTAGCCGCTCTCGATCCGTAAATGGCAGCAGCAGAAGCATCTTTCAGTATTTCTATGGAAGCAATATCATACGAATTCAAAGCATTCAATCCATTGTTACTGATCGCTCCGTCGATAACGTACAATGGTTCCGTCGAACCGAAACTACCGGCTCCCCGTATCAATATTTTAACATCCGCTCCGGCTTCCCCACCTTTTTGTATGATCTCAATCCCAGGCATACGTCCCTGTAAAGCAGAAGCTACATTTCCACTCAACTGTTTCTGTATTTCTTCTACCGGAACCGACGCGACAGCAGCAGTCAAACTGGATTTTTTCTGTACACCATACCCAATTACAACAATTTCATCCAGCAGCTCTGCCTCTTCCTGTAAATAAATAACGTAATGATCCTGATGGGATACCGGTATTTCCCTGGACTGATACCCTACATAGGTAATCAGTAATACAGCATCCGTATGCACTTCAAATACAAAATTTCCTTCAGTATCAGAGATCACCCCATTGGAAGTACCTTTTTCCAGAATATTTGCACCTGCAACCGGCTGTCCCCGTTCACTGAATAGAGTTCCGGACACTTTTTTCATACTTTGTGCATAGCAGGGAAATGCCATACTTATAAGCACTAGGAATAGAAATTCCTGTTTTAAGATTTTTTTTAACATAAATTATATAGCTAAATGGCAAGACAATATAACCGCAAAGCGGCTGCCTTTACCAGGCTCCGATTGCAAAACAATATGACCCTCTAATTTTTCAACAATTGCCTGACAGATAGCGAGCCCCAGTCCTGTACCCTGTGCAAATTCATCCTGTTTATAAAAGCGGTCGAATATCATTTTTTGCTGTTCCGGAGATATACCCTTTCCGGTATCTTCCACAAAAATAGCAACCTCTCCACTTTCTTTTAAAACATCGTATCCCAGTTTTATATAACCGTTTTCTGTAAATTTACAGGCATTTGTCAGAAAATTGGTGATTACCTGCGTAAGTCTTCCCTTATCGGCCCAGATAACCGGAGATTCCTCCGCCGTTTCTTTCAAAAATTGCAATTGTTTTGGAATCAACATACGATGAGTAGCATACAGTTCATCTATCAGTTCTCTGACAGAACATTCTCCCATTTCGAAAACCATCTGACCCGATTCGAGCCGCGAAAGTTCCAGAATATCATTAATTAATAAGAGTAATAAATCACTATTCCGGTTAATTGTCCGGATAAATTCCACTTTATCGGTTTCTTCCAAATCTTCTTCTGTAGCCAGAATATTAGAAAAACCGACGATCGCATTGAGCGGTGTTCTGATTTCATGACTCATGTTTGCCAGAAAGGACTGTTTTAATTCTGCTTTTTCCGCTAATTTTTTTGCTAAAATCAACTCTTCTTCCTTATCTTTTACATTCTGTATATTGATGAGCAGGCCGCTGATTTCAGTTTTTCCTCCTTGCTTCATCTCCATGGAACTAAAACGGAATTCCCACCATTCATACTGTGGACCCGTCAGTTTGCAACGATATTGCTGAATAGCTTTCCTCCCTACTTTTATCGAAATTCTGTTCATATCGAACAACGGAAGATCTTCCGGATGAATCAGCTGCTTAAATTCTTCCAAAGTAAGCTGACCCGGCAATTCCCCAATGGGATGCTCAAAATAGAAATAATTGTCCTGAAACCGCCACACATACGTATCTCCCCCCTGTATGGCCAGTTCCAGAGAAGTATTCTTCCGAGATACATTCTGTAAAGCCTCTCTGGTACGCTTTTGTTCACGTATATAGAGATAAATCATACCGGCAATAAACGAAAGTAAAATGAATGTAAGCAAAGAAATTACGATAATAAGTTCTGTCTTATAACGTTCATAAAAAGGCATATTTATAAAACGTACTCCGGCAGGAAGAATATCCTTCTCCAATTTAAACCGATCGAGAGTCTGCCAATCGATCATATACTCTTTTGCACTCTCCGTAATAGGAAGATCAGCGGGCGAAATGCCAGAAAATATTTGAACTGCAAGTTCCGCACCTTCGGTAATCTGCTGTTCGCAGGATGTGAAATACCCTCCAAAATAAGCATTCCAAAACCCGAAAGGTTCATTAATCACAGTAAAGGTCGGACTAATATGACTAAGCCCTAACGGGACCGTAATAATCCCATACAGGTCGTTAAGAAAATATTCCTGAGTAAAAATATCCCCGGACTGACCGATAATAGCAACCCCTTTCATATCCCGGTAAGGGCGGAAAGTTATTACGGAAAAAGGATAGGGACTATTGTTCCGTCCCCATATTTGCAAAGTTTCGAAAAGCGCTGTATCTGCAGGAAAATGCGGATCATCAGGATACATTTGATGCAAATAATAATGATTAAAATGAATATCCGGACATCCTTTCAGCTGTTCGTGAATTTCCCGGTGTGCATATTGTGCCATATAAGTCAATTCGTAATAGGCCGTAATGGCAACATGCTTTTGAAATATTTTTTCTATAAAACGTACATTGGACTCATAATCAACACATTCCCATTTCCCGGTAATATTCCGGTACTTCTCTAACAGTTCCTGCATCGGCTGCAATTGATATACTCCTGTAAATACCACTGGTATTTCACCTATCGACGGATGACCGGACTTCAGGAAAAAACTGAGGGCATAATCATCATTAATGAAAATAAGATCGGGAGGTTTTACAGAAAAACTGTCCAATAATTGATTAAACCATTCTATACGTAAATCAAAATTTTTTCGTTCGGTATCCAAATAATGATAAGAAATCTCAGCGCGGATTCTTCGCTTTTTGAATTCCTTCTCCAACAATTTGTTCATATATAAACAACGCGGATTATCAGAAGCATAAGAATGAATCATCGCAACCCTTTTGAGCGGAAGCTGTTGAAAAGAGAAATAACGGTACCCCTTAAACAGTAATCCACAAAACAAGATTACTCCTGCTATAAGGCAGATACGATTTTTGATTTTCAGTGACATATATTTCTTTATCCAATGTTGCACAAAAATCATCCGGATTCTAAATTAAATTTAGAAACCAAAATCTAACTTCCCATCGTTCCAGTAACCACTTTTACAACCCAGGTGTTCGAAAAACTTAATAAGTCATTCATAATAAAAATCCACATCATTTATATTTTTTTCAAAAAATCTTCTTTTACTTTTTGAAATATTATTCCTGATAAATTTAAAGTACTTCCCTGCTTATCCGATTCGCTAATTCAGTATGCACAACTGTGAAACAACAACTATGGAAATATGACAGACAAATATACATTATTAGATTATTATCTCTCAAAAATTCAATCACAATTTTACAGCATAAAAATTCTTAAACAAAAGTCTATTTTTAAACTTCTACTAACAAAAATGAATACTAAAGATCAAGAGAAGGAATATCCACTTCTTGTCTTCACGGCATCCAAAAACAAACAGAATTACCGGAAAAGCGGAGAATAGGATTTTTGCAATTCGTAAAATACTCCCACTATTTAAAATAATCAGAAAAGTTATACTTAACTGAGAGTATTTAAATATATTAAAAATAAATTATTTATACAAATATTAAATTTATTTTAGTCCATCGAATTCTTTACTATTTCCGTAAACTCTTAAAAAAGAAGATCATAATCCTGAAACATCCAATTTATTTTGAACGCTTACCTTTCGAAAATAAGACGTATTTCAACAGTTATAAACAAAAATGATTCCGGTGAAAAACTATACAATATCTGTTGCAGTTACTATTTACAAGCTGTATTTTGTAAAACTGATCTTTATACTTTTATTTCTGGTAATACATTTCTTCGCATTGTCAGACACTTTTGGACATTTTACTTAAATTTTTTATCTTCGCACCAAATTAGCCGATACCTATGTATAAATTTATCTTTATCCTTTTTCTTTTTTCCGGCAGTCTGACTGCTCAAACCCTTGACTCCGAAATAACCGATACCCTTCAGGTGGAAATGCTACCTGATATTTTTGAGAAATTGGCTGTTATTGAAGGGAACGGGGGCAGGATAGATATAAAAGAAAATGCTCCCGTCAACGATCTGGTACGGATCCATATCCAACAAAACCGGGAACAAAAAACAGTGCCCGGCTACAGGATCCAGATATTTTCAGGAAGTTCCTACGATTACACCGTAGAGCGCCTACAACAAATGAAGACAGACTTTGAAACGGAATTTCCGGATATACCTGTATATTTGAACTATTTCGATCCCGATTTTAAAATCCGGGCCGGTAATTTCCGTTCCCGCCTGGAATGTATTCCGGTTTTAAAACGAATCCGTGCCCGATACCCTGCCTGTTATCCGGTAAAAACAGATATTCCGGTTCAGGATCTGAAAAAACTTTCCCAGTCTCAAACCGAAGAAACCGAAGAAATGGAAGAAGACAGTTCATCCGGACTGAATACAATGTTTTGATTTATTTTTTTCAAAACCTGTATTTCTTCAACCAACCGCTTTTTAAAATTCAAATAGTCGGCAGAGGTGGCAGAGAAAGGACGATGAGCCAAACCTTTATTCAATTTGTCCACCCGAAGCATTAAATCGTAAATCCGGGGAGAAATCCAGGTGTCCCGGAACTTTTCCCAAATATATTCTATTGCTAAAGCAGAAGGATGCAACATATCGTCTGCATAAAACCGATAATCCCGCAATTCATCCATGAGTATCTCATAGGCAGGGAAATAATAAGTCTGAGGTATAGTTCTGCACAGTTCTTCCGCCGACAGTAACAAAACAGCTTTACTGGTCTGATTGGCGTGTGCGCCGTCTTTCCAATGCCGTATCGGACTGACAGTAAAGATTACTTTTAAACGGGGATTTTTCTCTCTAAGCTCAGCCAGCAAAGCCTGATAGACGTTTACAATTTCCTCCACCGACAACCGGAACCGTTCAAAATCTGATCCGGGAAATCTATGGCAATTGGATACGATTATACCACTCTTCCGATACCGGTATACCCAAGCCGTTCCAAAAGTAATCAAAAGGAAATCTGTTTTTTTTAAAAAATCTGCCGCCCGCTCTAAACGCGTATTTATAGAATGCAAACAATCCTCTTTCTTTTCCGATGAAAAACGCCCATGATGGTAGAGACTCACCCACTTCCCCTGGTTTTCCCATAAATCCTCTTCCGTAAAACGGCGTCTTTCCGCTAACATTCTCAGTACATTCGCTGCCGACAAAGGATTATAGACAATCCCGCAGGGATTCACTTCCGTCCTGAAACGGAAATAATCTAATTTTTGTCCGATATTTTCAGTGAAACACGACCCGACAGACAGTATAGAACTGTCGTAATCCATTTGATAAACAGAGGGTTCACATGCTACAAAAGTCCGGAATTCCATATCTTTTCATTTAAAATAAAAAACCGGGAAAGCACCTTTCTCCAGCACTTCCCCGGCTTTCGTATGCCAAAGATACAAAAAACCTCACAATCTCAATCCTGTCCTTTTATCAATTGGAGTTTTTCCGTCATTTCTTTCACTTTTTCCGGATATTCAGCGGCCAGATTATGCTGTTGTGCCACATCCTCTTTCAGGTTGTAAAGCCTTGCTTCTACAGTCTCTCCCCTTCGGGTAGTATATTCCGGTATACAGGCCCAATCTCCCTCTTTCAGCCACAAATCAATTCCATATCCTTCCAGCACCAGATTCTCTCTCCCCTGCTGAGATTTTCCAAGCAATGCGTCAATCTGATTTTCTCCGTCCTTCACTTCGTAGGAAGTGTTCAACAATGCAGCAAAAGAAGGACAAAAATCAACCTGACAAATTAAAGCATCGGAAGAAGTACCGGCCTGTACTTTACCCGGCCAACGCACAATCATCGGAATACGGGCTCCTCCTTCATAGGGATCACATTTCCACCCCCGGAAAGGGCCAGCCGGTTTGTGATCACCATTCATTTCTTCTGCCCTGTCCTGATAACCGTCGTCCAAAACCGGTCCGTTATCACTCGTAAAAATAACAATCGTATTTTCGGTCAGATTCAATTCATCCAGGTATTTTAAAAACTCATTTACACAATAATCGGCTTCCAGAATAACATCCCCGCGGGGGCCCAGTTTGGACTTTCCTGCAAACATCGCATTCGGTAAACGGGGCACATGCGGCTGGTGCAAAGCATAATATAAAAAGAAAGGCTCCTCCTGATGCGCCTTTACATAACCTTTCGCTTCATCCAGAAATACTTTATACATCTCTTCATCCACCCAAAGAGCCGATTTTCCGCCTTTCATGTAACCGATACGGGGAATCCCGTTGGTTATCGACATATTATGTCCCAGACTTGGGTGCATCCGCAATAATTCAGGATTATCTTTGCCTGTAGGCTCTCCGGGAAAATTGTGTTTGTAACTCACTTCAATCGGATCGTTGGGATCCAAATGGACCACCTTTCCATTGCTGACATATACCGTCGGCACCCGGTCGTTCGTAGCCGCCATAATATACGAATAATCAAATCCGATCTCATTCGGAGAAGGAGTAATAAGTTCATTCCAGTTTACATTTCCATTTCCCAAACCCAAATGCCATTTTCCAACAACCCCCGTAACATAACCAGCCTGCTTTAACATTTTAGGCAATGTAGGCATGTCTTCTTTGATCAGCATCGGAGCATCCCCCGGTAATATGGCTGCCCCTACCCGCCAGGGATACATACCTGTCAACATAGCAAAACGGCTCGGGGTACTCGTAGCAGAAGTACAATGCCCATTCAGTTGCCTCAACCCTTCCCTTGCCAAACGGTCTATCCCCGGAGTCTGAATTTCCGTCGCCCCATAACAACTGATATCTCCGTATCCCAGGTCATCAGCCATGATCACAACAATATTAGGTAGCTTTTCCGTCTTTTTGACATGCCCCCCACAGCCAGCCACCAAGGCTGCCAAAGGCAATGTCCCGAATTTCAATAAATCGGCATTCTTCATATTTTTTCCACTTTAAAGTAAATCTAAATATTTTTAATTTAGTCGCAATTGATTCGTAAAAATAATGATATAGCCCGCCATTTGCAAATGATTTACTAATTTTTATTCAAGGATCTAAAAGTTTGTTATCTAACTTTTCCAATGAGATTACGAACAGTATATTTTAAAACTTCTCTTCTATTTATCACCCTGACTGCAGGATTATTTTAAATCCCAAAATTCATTCTCCTCCCTTAGCTTCTTTCTTTTGGAATTCAGCATTTTTAATTATTTTTGTGCAATCAATTGTCTGTAATGGGGTACGCTACTATTATTTTGATTGCATTGGGTCTTTCCATGGACAGTCTGGCTGTCAGTATCAGTGGAGGAATTTTCATGAAGAAGTTCTGTATCCGGAAATCTTTGAAAATGGCACTGATTATGGGAGTATTCCAGGGAGGAATGACTTTAACGGGATGGGGCCTAGGAATCAACTTCAGCAAATATATTTCCGACTACGATCACTGGATTGCCTTTCTGCTGCTTTCTTATTTAGGAGGTAAAATGATATATGAATCTTTTAAAGCCGAAAAATCTTCCCTGGCTTCTTTATCGAATAAAACCTTATTTGCATTGGGGATTGCCACCAGTATCGATGCATTGGCCGTCGGTATCAGTTTCGCTTTTTTGAAAGCCGGTATTTTTATTCCGGTGCTGATCATTGCTTTCGTCACTTTTCTTTTATCCCTGTCCGGAGTATGTTGTGGTTTTCATTTCGGAAAAATCAAATGGATTAATGTAGAATTTGTAGGTGGTATTATTTTAATTGGGATCGGCTTGAAAATTTTATTGGAGCATACGCTGGGATAATTCGTTTGTCAATCTTTTAAATAGTTTGCCAATTTATTTTCTGTCATTTCCCAAAGTTTTTTCCGCTGCTCCTGCTTTTTTACTGCTTCAGGCATTTCCCGCAGCCGCTTGTTTATCCAGAAACCACCGTTTACCGTTTTTCCGGCTTCCGACAATATCAGGTGTAAAGCAGTCGCTGCTCCTTTTTGCGGACTTTTTATAAAAGGGCGGAAAAAAAGATCTGTTAAAGGATCGAACCAGCGGTGCATCGTAATCATACCTGTATCTACAACCCCCGGATCTATAGCATTAACCGTTATTTCTCTTCCTTCCAACCGGTTTGCAAGTTCGGCAGTGAACAGTAATACCCCTAATTTAGAACGACCGTATATTTTAAAAAGGCTGTAATTTTCTGCCGTAATATCAAAAAAATGTTCGTCTATTTTCCCCAAACGGTAGGTACAGGAAGAAGTATTGAGGATACGGCAACCTGGAGAAAAGGCCGGCAGTAATAAACGGGTCAGTAACCAGGGAGAGGCATAATTGACTTGCAGCATCCGCTCCATACCGTCCTCTGTCAGCCCGAATTGCTGACACATCACTCCGGCATTATTGATCAAAGCATCTATCTTTACTCCCTGCCGTAACAGCTGAGCGGCAAATCGCTTTACCGACGCAAAAGAAGCCAAATCCAGTTCCTTTACTTCTATTTTTAAATTACCGGTCAAACCGGCGATTTGTCCCCTGACCTGCTCTGCTTTTTGCCTGTTCCGGCAAGCCATTATCACTCTATATCCGGATCTTGCCAGTGTTTCCGTAATCGCCCGGCCTATGCCCCCGTTAGCACCTGTAACAATATACATACACGTTTATCTCTGATTCGTTGCGGGTAAAAGCCCGCTTTTCCGCATGATCCACCCCGCAAAACCCGACGGTAAAAGTAAAAGCAAAGGCAGGAATAAATGATTCACCAAACCGGGCATACGCATGGCCTTTTTCCGGAACATCGCCCGGATTCCCTTCCGGGCCAACTTTTCCGGACG
This sequence comes from uncultured Odoribacter sp., assembly GCF_937966165.1. NCBI lineage: Bacteria > Pseudomonadati > Bacteroidota > Bacteroidia > Bacteroidales > Odoribacteraceae > Odoribacter > uncultured Odoribacter sp. Next base: position 110,135 of record NZ_CALCLB010000032.1, on the reverse strand, counting down.
CATCATAAACCCCAGACGGATAGCCAGTTTTTGCAGATGCTCACTCAGATGATACAAATTGGTGGCTACCCCTCCCGGACATAAGACCGTGACACTTACCCCATATCCGTATAATTCCGACCGGAAAGCCCGCGAAAAGCTTTTCAGATAACGTTTGGTTGAAGCGTACAAGGCGATCCCCGGATAAGGCAACCAGGCAGACAGAGAAGACATATTCAAAATATAACCCCGCCCCCGTTTCTTCATATCTTCCCCAAACAAACGACAAAGCATAGTAGGAGTCAATAAATGAAGCAATACCATTTTCTCCACCTGAATGGCTGGCTGCTCCAGCACTTCCCCAAAATAAAACATTCCCGCATTATTGATCAAAACATCCACCTCTACCGATTTTTCCCGGCAATAAGCGTAGAGCTGAGGGGCTGCTTCCGGTAAGGACAAGTCCATATAAACCGGCACAACCTCTACGCCATACATCTCCCTCAGCAACTCCCCTTTTTCTTCGATTGCCTGTTGTTCATTACTTACAATCAACAAATTGTAGTTCCGCTCTCCCAATACCCTCGCATATTCAAAACCAATTCCGGAACTTGCACCAGTGATCAGTGCCCATCGATTTTGCATAGCCTTTACTTTTTCAGTTCTTTCAATATCCTGGACGGCAAACCGGAAAGATGCTGATGGCAAGCCATCTCCCGCGAATACATCCGGGCAATACAATAATTAGTATGCTCACAGGCACAACGGGCATTTTCCTCCCGTTGCATCCGGTTTACAAAATCCGGTTCGTTCAACAAAGCACGCGCCATGGATACAAATTCAAATCCTTTATCCAGCACTTCGTCTATTTTCTCCCGGGAAACCAAACCACCTACATATACTAAGGGTAATTTCAAATTTTCCCGGAATTTCAAAGCATCCGGTAAAAAATAAGCCTCTTCGAAAGGAGCATCCGGAATCATAAACCGTCCCACAGCCCTTACTCCCCATTTTAACCACCAGCATTTCATATAGTGAGTCATCGTATACAAAGGCATCTTTCCCCGCATCACATACATCGGAGCCTTGCTCACAAATCCTCCACTCAGAATTAAAGCATGAACACCCTCTTTTTCCAAAGTACGCCCTACTTCCAGGGTCTCTTCCAACTCCATTCCTCCCTTAAACCCATCCCGCATATTCATTTTCACCAATACAGCCAAGTCTCCTCCGGCAGTTTGCATCACTTCCCCCATCACCATTTTCATAAAACGCATGCGGTTTTCCAAAGTCCCTCCAAACTCATCTTTGCGATGATTGGTATAAGGAGATAAAAACTGACTGATTAAATAACCGTGGCCGGCATGAACTTCTACTGCATCAAAACCCGCTTCTTTTACGAAACGAACGGCTTCCCCGAAAGAGCGGGCCATATCGTATACCTCTCCTTTCCGCATTCCCCGTACTAAGGTGGGGGAATAAATATTTATTCCTCCCGAAGCGGACAGGGGACGGCAACCGGCCTGATTCCGGTGGGACATATTCCCGCAATGTCCGATCTGAATAGAAGCCGCAGCTCCTTCTTTGTGAATGGCATCCGTAATTTTCCGTAAACCGGGAATAATTTCAGGCCGCAGCCACAATTGATGCGGAAAAGATAACCCACTCCGTACGACTGCAGCATAAGCCAAAGTGGTCATACCTATTCCACCGGCAGCCACCGACCGATGATAATCAAATAACATATCCGAAGGTGCATTTCCGGGACACATTCCCTCAAATGCAGCAGCACGTATCGTCCGGTTACGCAAAGTCAACGGGCCGATTTTAGCCGGCGTAAATAATTTTGAATCCATATATTTTTGTATCGTTTTATCAATATATAAAAGGGATAACCCGCTTCTTTTTTCCCACTTCTTCCCCAAACATTTCCTTATACCTCTGGTAAATCCGATCGGCCCGGGGTATCAGATTAGCTGCAGTCCACCAGGCAAAAACCGCCCCGGCCCACGACCAGGTTAATAGGGCAAATCCACACCATTCCACTATCTCTCCAAAATAATTGGCCGAAGTTATATAACGGAAAAAACCACCCTGAGGCAAATAATGGCCCGTATCCCCAGGCTTCCTCAAATGCCGGATAATATAGTCAGAATGTATATTGATGGCCATCCCTGCAAAAAACAACAGACTACCCATTATAAACTGAGGGGTCGCCAACCAGCCGGGAGTATACCGATCTAAAGGAGAAAGATAAAAAATCCATTCTCCCTGCATGGTCCCATTTAAAACATTGAAAAAAATCCCCATGCTCATAATGCCAACCGGCATTTTGCTCTTTCCCTTCAGTAAAAAAGGATAAATAAAAGAACGCTGAAAATAATGCATTTCAAAAAACAGAAAAAATATCAGCGGCACACATTCAAAACGCCGGTCAGAAAAATACCAATACCCCAGCATTACTAAAAATACAGGAGCCTCCATCAACAGCCAACCTACTTTATTGTTAACAGCTATACCCCATTTTTTATCAAAAAATATACCGTAACCTGCTTTTACATAATAGAGGGCAATAAAGACTACCACAGCTATTCCGGCCATGACGATCAAAAACCAATGAAAAGTCTCCAGATTCATTTTCAAAAATTTGTCCTAAATTACAAAAAATAACATATCCTTCTGCTTCTTTCCCGAAAATCTTACTATTTCCTTTTGTTTTTTAATAAAAACCTTTCCTTTCTCTTTCCGAATAGTTATCTTTGCAGTCCATACCATAGAGGGGCAGACATGGCTTTGACAGCATGAAGAATAGGTATGTAAGCATGTCGGGAGCAGTGAAACGGCCCGTAAATCCCGGACACAAAATTTTAATTGGCGAAGAAAATTACGCTCTTGCTGCCTAATCGAAGCATAGTAGAGGTGGCTTAATCTCTGTTCAAGGAACGGAGACAAGACATCCCGCCGGTGGTTTCACCTTATTCCGGCCGGCATACGGGGTGCAGTCAATATAAGGTTAGTCTGAGCCGGCTTCGGGCGAAAGGCGAAAATTCAGAAGCTAAGCGATGGCTTGGGTGCTTTTTTCCGGACCATCGTCGAAAACCAATAAAAAGCTAAGCATGTAGAAAGCATATGGATTCCGTGTTTGGACCAGGGTTCGATTCCCTGCTGCTCCACAATAAATATTGATAATCGATATTTAAAAAATTACACCCAATTTCTCATACCGCTTTGTGAAACGGGGTGTTTTATTTTTATAATTTAATCAACTGAGCTTTACAGCGGATTACCGAAACTTTCTTTGATCTTCTTCATCGTATATGTTCTGTTGTTTTATATGTATTTTAATCATTCTTGTATATTTTATAAAATTGTTTTGTCCGCCAAATATTCATCACGGGAAAGGTCTTTAAGCCAGAGTCTGTAAGATTCAAGTATTCAGCAAGCTCTTTTGAAATACCAGCTCAAAAAGTAGCAGATTTCTTTTGTCATCTTTTCCCTCCGGTCTGTTGTATTTGCCGGTTTGATGCTCCACTCGCTTTTTCGTAATTCATCCTGCGTTAAAACGCCGATACTTCCTCCTTTTAGTCAGGCTTTGCCTGCCTAACGTCGGCAAACAACCCGGCGTTTTTTAACACTCCGGACTTCAAACGAAAAGACGCTCGTTCCCGCAAGGACCGGCAAATACAACAGACCTCCGGTTATACACAGCCGAACTGGTACCGGAGTTTAGGAGAAAACGTCCAATAAATCCACTTGCCTTTATTCCGGATTTTATATTCCGGGACGGGTAAATTTCTTTCCACCGCCATAAAAAAAGGATCTTCTGTATATTGCCCGGAAGGACTCCATTCCATCCGGACAACGCCATCGGTAAGTACTGTAAAACGAACGTCTTTTTCCTGATAAGCAACAGCTTCCCGGAAGGGCGTTGCTAACGTAAAATTTTTTCCTACGGAAAGGACTGACAGTATGAAAAACAAAAATAGATTTTTCATGTTTTAAGGTTTTATCCGAAGAGCACACTTTCACGCTTGAACCACAATAGTTTATATAAACATTTATATTACAGTATATTTACTTTTCACTTATTGATAAATGATACCGCAAAGTTCTCCCGAAGGGTACGATATTAAAAAAATAATCGCCCGTACTTACAGTGTGAAAAAATGGTGATTGGTATCTTCTAAAGAGCAGGCGTCGTAAAATCATATCATTAAAATTGATGTTTTGCTCACTTTTTTGCAGTTTGGTGCAATATATAACCTATTCAATCAAATATATACCTAAATAATTCGCATCTTTGCAATCATGTTGGGTAGACACATATTAAATATGAAGTGCAAATTACTAAACCGCATCAAAGTCGTTCTCGCAGAGAAAAATAAGAGCAATAAAGGACTCTTCGGACAATTGGATAAAGATCCTGCTATAATCTCCAAATGGGTTACCAATACAACACAGCCCAATGGGGAGACGCTAATTCAAATATCCAAAGTTTTAGGTATAACTGTGGATGACTTATTGAGACCGGAACAATAGACTTATGGGAACAGTCAAATTATATAAATATCTGGATTATAATGGTGGATTGATGATGTTATCTTATAGTAATCTTCAATTTACCAATGCTACGCAGTTGAATGATCCGTTTGATTGCCACCCATCGTTAATTGATTTCTCTAATGTCCCGAAAGAAGCATGTGGGAGCTGTCCTCCGGAAATAATTGAAGAATCAAGAAGGGCTCCATTTCGTAGAAACAGAGAACAGGTGTGGATATGTAGCCTTTCCAAAATACATGATTCAATCTTGATGTGGAGCTATTACAGTAAACATAAAGGTACCTGTATTGGTTTGGATATGGAAAAAGCTAAAAAGTATCTTTCGAGAATGCATGGAAGAATCATGATTAGCTGTGTGGAAGTGGAAGTACAATATAAGGATATGGTAGAAAAACCAGATTATTTTAGGGATACAAAAGACTTTTTCCATTATCAATTATCCACAAAAGCAAAGGCTTGGGAGCATGAACAAGAGGTCAGGTTATTTATTTTAGCCCCTTCCCCTACGTATAGGATATTATTGCCACACCAGAATGATAAAAATGGTCCGATTGATTGGAAAGAAGTTCGGGCTTTTCCTAAAATCGGAGGAGAGTGCTTTGAGTCTGTCTATCTGGGAATCAATATGCATACAGATGAGAAATCAAAAATAATAAGCGCTGCCCGAAAACTGAATCCAGACATGAAGATTTACCAAATGGGGATTGATACAAATGCCTTTAGATTAAATACAGAACTGATAAAATAATAAAATGGCTAAGAAACAAAATAGACCGATAAAGGAGGAAGCTCTTGAAACGATACTTTTCAATTGTCGTAACAGTCTGCGTGGACGCGCAGCCATGACAGACAAACGCGACTTATTGCTAACTCTTGTATTCCTGAAGTTCATAGGAGAACGGTTCAAGCAGCAAAAGGAAAAAATCAGGCATGAAATAGTGGAAGTGCAGGGCATTAATGATAGGGATTTCATTGAGCTGCAACTATCACGTCCCAACCAATATATGCAGGATGGAGTATTCTTCCTGACAGATGAGACATTCTGGGACAAACTGATTCTTACTTCGCCTACTGGTATGTCCATCGCTTTTGATACGGCTATAAAAACTTTGGATGACAACGAGCCTAAGTTGAAAAATGCCCTTCCGCAGCAAATTTTCACCAAAACGGCCCTTGAACCGGGAGTTTTGAAAAGCGTAGTGGATGAAATTAACAAGATAGATCTGCAGAAATTTAATGACCATGACCTCATAGGGCGTGTTTATGAGTATTTCTTACAGGCTTTTTCCATCAACGCAGACAAAGAGGAAGGAGAATTTTACACGCCGCATTCTATCGTGGAGCTTATAGCCTCTCTCATCGAACCTTTTGACGGAACAGTCTATGACCCTTGCTGCGGTTCCGGCGGCATGTTCGTTCAAGCGGCAAAGTTCATAGAAGCGCATGGTGGAAACACCAAAGCTGTCAATGTGTATGGGCAGGAATCAGAACCGGCAACCTATCGTCTTGCAAAGATGAATCTGGCTATCCGAGGCATCTCTTACCATTTGGGAGACAGAGCCGTGTCCACTTTCTCCGATGACCAGCATAAAGATCTCAAGTTTAATTACATCATGGCGAACCCGCCGTTCAATTTGAAGAAATATGCCGAATATGGAGGTTTTGAGACTGATCCCCGATGGCAAGGCTATGGAGTTCCTCCTACCAGCAATGCCAATTATGCGTGGATTCTGCATATCCTTAACAAATTAAATGTCAGCCGTGGAATCGCAGGATTTCTACTTGCCAACGGTGCATTGGACGACAGTGATACGCTTGAAATACGCAAACAGCTAATTGAAAACGATAAAGTAGAGGCCATTATCATTTTGCCACGAAACATGTTCTATTCTACCGACATATCCGTTACCCTCTGGATATTGAACAACAACAAGAAAGGCGGTCCGTGGCACGGAAGGCAACTTCGTAACCGCACAGGTGAAATTCTGTTCATCGACTTGCGGACTTGGAACAGGAATATATACGAAAAGAAATATGTCCGTCTGTCGAAAACGGAAATAGACAGAGTGAGTCAAATATATTTCAACTGGCAAACCGAGAATTTTGCTGAGTATGCCGAGCCGGAATTATACTATGCTGCGCATCGTGACGAAATTCAAGAAAAGGGATATTCTCTCGTGCCTTCCAGATATATTGAGTTTATTGATCGCGATACAGAAATAGACTATAAATCTGCTCTTTCTGAAATGAGTTATAAATTTGATGCGCTGAAGAAAAGATGGGATGCAAACGAAACGGAACTCGTAAACGCTTTCAAAATTTTAGGGTATGGAAAAGAATAAGCTACAACATCATGATATAACAACCGATAAACTGATTGATGACATTCGGAGTATCATAGAACAAGGCCGGAGACAGGCATATGTGGCAGCCAATCAAATTGCGGTACTTACCTATTGGCACATCGGGCGGCGGATAGTGGAGGAAGAACAGCATGGAGAAGCCCGTGCGCAATATGGCACCCGGTTGATTAAAACATTGGCAGAACAACTGATACCTAAATACGGCAGTACGTTCAGCAAACGAAATCTGGATTACTTTCGTCAATTCTATTTGTGCTTCAACAACTTAGAGATTGTGAACACGCGTGTTCACAATTTGACCTGGTCACACTTCCGCTCGATTATACAGGTTGCAGACCCTAAGGCCAGAGAGTGGTATGTGAAAGAAGCCTCGGAACAGATGTGGAGTGTGAGAACACTCAATCGTAACATCGGTACACAGTACTATGGTCGCCGTATGGCTTGCGTAAGGGAAGGTCTGGCATTGCCAGCCCCAGACATCGAAGCCAATGATCCCCTGGAGTATATAAAGAGTCCGGTGGTTGCCGAGTTTTTGGGCTTCCGCAAGGACAGTAAATATGACGAGAGCCAGTTGGAGCAAGCCTTAATAGATCATCTGCAACAATTTATCATGGAATTGGGGCGTGGTTTTGCCTTTGTTGACCGGCAGAAACACATTTCAACGGACACCGGTGATTTTTACATTGACCTCGTGTTCTATAACATCAAACTCAAGCGTTACGTGCTGTTTGAATTGAAAATACATCCTCTGACACATGCGGACGTGGGACAATTGGATATGTATGTTCGGATGTACGATGACCTTGTAAAAGATGAGAATGACGATCCCACAATAGGCATATTGCTTTGCACCGAAACCGACAAAGTAATGGCAAAATACTCAGTACTTAACGGTAGCGAGCAACTTTTTGCAGCTAAATATATGGCATATATGCCGACGGAGGAAGAATTGAGCAGGGAGATAGAACAGCAAAAACGGTTCTTCTTGGAACAATACGGAAAAGAGGAATGATATGGGAGAAAGTCATGTGAAATGGGTTAGGTTGGGAGATTGTATTTCCCAAAGACGTGAAAACAACAATAACTATGATGTACCTATATATGGAGTAACACGTGATGGATTTATTCCTCCCAAACAAAAAGAGGCAGATACTAGTATGTATAATACTTTCTACCTTAATGATTTTGTTTTTAATCCAGCACGAATGGAAATAAATTCTATATACCTAAACGATTTTTGTGAAAAGGCAATATGTTCTTCTCTTTACGAAATATTCTATATTAACAACACTGATGTATTACTACCTCATTTTTTTCATATATTCTTAAAAAGAAGTGAGTTTGCAAGGCAATGTGAATATATTGGTTGGGGATCTGCAAGAGAATATTGTAGAACAACAAACATTTCAGATATTGAAATTCCGTTGCCATCTCCTGCCGAACAGCAGAAAGTTGTAAATGCATGGAAAGCATTTCGGGAAATCAAAGAACAAAACGAGGCGAAGGCTGCTCCACTTATGCAGGTCTGCCAAAGTTATATACAAAAGGCTAAAAAGAATAATGTAGATAAGTATCGTATTAGTAATGCGATAAAAGTTGTAGATACGATAAATAAAGAAGGGTATTCCTATGAGGTTTTGGGATTGAATAATAAAAATAGCAAGTTAAAATTTCTATCAATCTCTTTGGCAACACTTGATGCCGCAAAAGAGTATGAGAAATCCAACTCAAATAATCAGGATATTTCCTCAGATAAAATATACATTGCAGTTTCACGCTTTTTTCTTCTGCTTTAGCTTTCTTTTTCCTGTAAAAAAACAATTCCGGATATAAAATCAAATCGTCTCCCTAAAAAATATTCAATTTATAAAGGAATAAAAAAGTAATACCCCTTCATTTTCAGGTGTTTCAGTATACGATTCTTCCCTGATTCATTTTTAAGATCAAACCTTTTTCTGAAATAATCTTTCCAGCGCCCCGGAAACTTCCGGGAATTAGAATTTAAATGATCTGATTTAATTAAAAATTCCTGCTAACTTTGAAAAATTCAAAGGAAATACAATAGCATACGATGAAAAACTTTCTTTTATTAAGTCTACTGTGCCTTTCCGGAATAGTACAGGCACAAATTTATCCGGTTACTCCGGCACTTGAGAATCAAAAATCGTTTTCCATGATTCTATTACCTGACCCTCAGTCTTACACAAAATTCGAAGCAAATCAGCCCTTGTTCGAACTCATGACCCGCTGGTGCGCCCTTAACCGGAAAAAGTTGGCGGTAAAAGCTGTCCTTTGCACGGGTGACCTAGTTGAACAAAATGAATGGCCCGTACCCGACAATATAAACGGCGATCAAACCAGTACCCAGCAATGGGAAGCAGCCGCCCGTTCATTCAATTGCCTGGATAACCGTATTCCCTATATTATCTGTACAGGCAATCACGATTACGGTTATGAAAAAGCTGAAAACCGGCTTTGTCATTTCCCGGAATATTTTCCGGCAGAAAAAAATGCCTGTTGGAAAGAATGTCTGGTGAGTACAACTAAAAATGCTTTTGGGATCCCGACCCTTGAAAATGCAGCTTACGAATTCGATACCGATACCTGGGGAAAAATTTTAGTGATTTCTTTGGAATTTGCTCCCCGGGAGGAGGCTCTAAGCTGGGCTAAAAAACTGGCAGATTCTCCCCAATACAAAACCCACAAAATCATTGTCCTTACTCATTCTTATATGGAAATCGACGGAAGTATATTTGAAAAAGAGAATTACAAAATCACTCCTGCCAATTACGGAAAAGCCATCTGGGAAAAACTGATCTATCCGACTCCTAATATCGATCTTCTGATCTGCGGCCATGCCTGTGAAATAACCGACCTGGAAGGTACGGTAAGTTACCGGGAGGACAAAAACAGCCGGGGAGAATATGTACCTCAAATGATGTTTAATGCACAGACAGCCGACAAACAATGGTTTGGAAACGGAGGAGACGGTTGGCTGAGAATACTGGAGTTTATGCCGGACGGGAAAACAATCAAAGTAAGAACGTTCTCTCCTTTATTTGCAGTCTCTCCCACTACAGCTGAATTTGCCTGGCGTACGGCTAAATTCGACCAGTTCGATATCGTCCTGAACAAAAAGTAATTACCATAAACATTCCCCTTAACTATTCTGAACAAAAATGAAACTGGAACACATTGCTATCTGGGTTGACGATCTGGAAAAGATGCGGCAATTTTATATGACTTATTTCGATGTAAGTTGCGGAGAAAAATATGTAAATCCGAAAAAACAATATACCTCCTACTTCCTTTCTTTCGGTCCGGATCAATGCCGGATCGAGTTGATGAACAGGCCGGATATAGACGAAAAGAAGGGGAAAAGAGGTTTTACAAAAGGTTTGGCGCATTTATCCGTCTCCCTGGGAAGTAAAGAAGCCGTAAACGAACTGACAGAACGTTTACGAAAATCGGATTATTCCATTGCCAGCGAACCCCGCACCACCGGAGACGGCTATTACGAAAGTGCCGTTCTGGATCCGGAAGGCAATTACATTGAGTTACTGGCATAAAGAAAAATGTGAAAATGTTTAAGAGCTCTATTGTTTATTGGCTGATTTTTGGTTGACGGTCCGGTTGTAACTAATTTTTCGCTCCGGATGAAAGAAACAAACCAGGGATTTACTCCTGTAGAACAGTTTTTGAAAAAGCATATATCGAAAATCAGGAATATACAAACAAACCTGTATTTTAACGTTTTCACACTTGAACAATTAAACTCTATACACTTAAACATTTGAACTTTTTTACACTTGCACAATTCTACTTTTTATAAAATGCATAATCCATGAAAATCAGATTTTTTTTACTTGCTTTCTTACTGTGTGCGTTTTTCTTTTCTCTTTCAGCACAGACGGTCGATACGATTCTTATTTTCTCTCCTTCCATGAAAAAAGAAATTAAAAACGTCATCATTCTCCCCGAGGGGTACAAAAAAGACAAAAAACAGCTGTATCCGGTCGTCTATTTACTTCACGGACATGGGGGCCGATATGACAGTTGGATAAAGGAAACCCAACCGCGCCTTCCGGAATTAGCCACAGAACTGGGGATGATCTTTGTCTGTCCCGATGGATCCAACAGTTGGTACTGGGACAGTCCTGTAGATTCCAATAGCCGTTACGAAACTTATGTGAGCCAGGAATTAATCAACTATATCGATAAAAATTACCGCAGCCTAGCTTCTTCAAAAGGACGCGCCATTACCGGTTATAGTATGGGAGGTCACGGTGCCCTCTGGCTGGCTTTCCGTCATCCGGACATTTATGGAGCTGCCGGGTCTATGAGCGGAGGAGTAGACATCCGCCCCTTTCCTCATAGCTGGCATATGAAAGACTATCTGGGCAGCTATGAAAAAAATCCGGAGATATGGGAAAAACATACCGTTATCAATCAATTGCCCTACAAAGCTCCCGCCGGACAGCTAGCCCTTATTATCGACTGCGGTTCCAGTGATTTTTTCTATGAAGTAAACCAAAAATTACACGAAAAACTGCTTTATTACCGCATTCCGCACGATTATATTATTCGGCCCGGATCACATACTTACAGCTATTGGAGAAATGCTGTTGATTACCAATTACTCTATTTCAATAAATATTTTAAATCCTTGTAAACAAGGATTTTTTTATTTCCAGGAATAACAAATTTTGCGCACAAAACCGGGATAATCTTTCCGGTCAGCCTGGCCGGATATTTCAAGCAAAACGAAAAGGCAGTGTCCGGGAAAAGTAAACAAATTGACTTCGGAACCGTATCTATTCTGGAGGACAATGTAAATACAAACATTTAAAATATAAAATGTCCGTAAATTCAGAGCGAAAAGCGGAATACAAAGTTCAAACAAGACGTTCGTGAATCCAGAACAAAAGATAGAATATAAACTTTTAAAATAAAAAAAATGAAAAAACTAGTATTACTCCGTCACGGGGAAAGTACCTGGAATAAGGAAAACCGGTTTACGGGCTGGACCGATGTAGATCTGACGGAAAAAGGCATTGAAGAAGCAATCAAAGCCGGAGACTTGCTGAAAGAAAAAGGGTTTGTTTTTGAAAAAGCCTATACTTCCTACCTAAAGAGGGCGATAAAAACATTAAATGTAGCATTGGACCGGATGGATCTGGATTGGATACCGGTAGAAAAAACCTGGCGTTTAAATGAAAAACATTACGGGGCTTTACAAGGATTGAATAAAAGTGAAACAGCAGAAAAATACGGAGAGGAACAAGTAAAAATCTGGCGCCGTAGTTATGATGTGGCACCTCCGGCTTTACGGGAAGATGATCCGCGGAATCCCCGTCTGGACATTCGCTATATGGGAATTCAGGGAGATCATTTGCCCCTGACTGAAGCCTTAAAAGATACAGTAGAACGTATCTTACCCTATTGGAAAGAAGTAATTGCCCCGACTTTACAACATTTCGGACAAATTCTGATCGTTGCCCACGGAAACAGTCTGAGAGGAATTATCAAGTACTTAAAAAATATTTCCGAGGAAGAAATCGTAAAATTGAATTTGCCCACAGCTGTGCCCTATGTATTCGAATTTGACGATGAATTAAATTTAAAACAGGATTACTTTTTAGGAGATCCGGAAGAGATCCGGAAAATGATGGAGGCCGTTGCCAACCAGGGAAAGAAAAAATAGTCCGTTTATTTTCAGCATAAAGATTGAGAGTTATTGATGGCTTGTGAAAATCCGTTTTTCAATACCAAAGACTCTCAATCTTTTTACAATCCAGCTACGCCAGTTTTATACTGTTATCCAAATATACATCCTGTATAGCATTCAAAAGCCGGATCCCTTCGCTGACCGGTTTCTGAAAAGCTTTCCGTCCGCTGATCAGCCCCATACCCCCGGCTCTTTTATTGATGACTGCTGTGATGACCGCTTCCTGCAAATCGGTTTCCCCATGGGATTCCCCTCCTGAATTAATCAAACCTGCCCGGCCCATATAACAATTGGCTACCTGATAACGGCACATATCAATGGGATGCTCGCTGCTCAGTAAAGAATACATCCGGGGATCGGATTTCGAAAAATGCAAAGCTGTAAAGCCCCCGTTATTTTCGGGTAATTTTTGCTTGATAATATCTGCCTCTATCGTAACCCCCAGATGATTTGCCTGTCCTGTCAGATCGGCGGATACATGGTAATCTTTATCCTCCTTTTTAAAAGCCGGATTCCGTAAATAACACCACAAAATAGTTGCCATTCCCTTTTTATGAGCATATTCAAAAGCCTTGGCTATTTCTATAATCTGCCGCCGGCTTTCCGGAGAACCGAAATAGATGGTCGCCCCGACAGCCACTGCCCCCAAATTCCAGGCTTCGTCTATCGTTCCGAACAAAATCTGGTCGTAAGCAGTCGGATAACTTAGTAATTCGTTATGGTTGATCTTGACAATAAAAGGTATTTTATGAGCATATTTACGGGCGACGGCTCCCAACACACCGAAAGTAGAAGCCACAGCATTGCAACCTCCCTCAATCGCCAGGCGGACAATATTTTCCGGATCGAAATACAACGAATTCGGGGCAAAAGAAGCCCCCGCTGTATGCTCAATTCCCTGATCCACAGGTAAAATAGAAAGATATCCGGTACCGGCTAAACGACCGTGATTATAAAGAGTCTGAAGACTATTCAATACGGGAATACTCCGGTCAGAAGGTACCCACACTTCGTCTATAAAATGAGGAGAAGGCGCATGAATCAAATGTTTATCAATAGTTGTACACACATGATTCAGGTAATATTCCTGTTGATCTCCCAATAATTCCGTAATTTTACTCATACTGTTTCCGTTTATATCATTTTATTAAAATTCGATATAAACATTTTACGGAAAGTGTCCCGGAATAGTTTAAAACAAATAATTTGCTATGCTTCCTTTCTTTTTAACAGACGTGCGGCTATTATCACCCACCATTTACGGGGAGACAAACGGGTCAGAAAGACCACTAAACGGTTTGTAAATCCATAAATAGCTATTTCTTTCCCTTTCAATAAAGCGTCATACCCGAAAGCGGCCACTTCTTCAGGAGTAGCGTGGGAAAGGAAACGGGTCATACCGGTATGATGACTCCGGGCCACCTCGTGAAATTTGGTATCCGTAACTCCCGGACAAAGGGTAACGACACTCACCCCGCTTTTTTTCAATTCGTAATTAACGGCCTGAGAAAGACTGAGGACAAAAGCTTTGGTAGCACAGTAACCGGCCATCCAGGGACCAGGCTGGAAAGCTCCTGTCGAAGCGACATTCAAAATCCGTCCGTTTCCGGCTCTTTTCATATCTGCAGCAAAATGACGGGTAAAAAAAGCCACGGTCTGCATATTGAGTTGAAACATCCGTTCCAGATCCTCCCAAGGCGTTTCCGTGAAAGCATCATCTATTCCGAAACCCGCATTATTAATAACATAATCGACGTTCAACGCATGCCGCCGGATATCCTCATACACTTCCCGTACATTTTCCGGTATACTCAGATCCCGGGCATACGTAATAACCGAAACCGGATAGACGACCAATTCCTTGACAATCTGCTCCAAACGGGCTTGATTACGGGCTACCAAAATCAGATTATGCCCTTTCGATGCACAGAGATAAGCGAATGCCCGTCCGATCCCCTCTGTAGCCCCACTGATAAAAACCGTTTTCATTTTTGTTGTTGTTTGCGACAAAGATAAAAAGAAAAATTGAAAGGTTGGGAAAAACGGGGTAAGGTAATTGGGAATAAAGGTTTTAAGAAAAATGTGGTTCTTTTATGCAAAGCCAACTGTAACCACATAAAAGCCAAGTCGAACCAAATTTGCGTTATTATCTCGTTACTTTTATTTTTGTGGTATGTTTTAAAGTAATAATCTGAATAACAATCTATGACAAGGATTTACTCCGCAAAAACAGCTTGTTTACGATGCAAAACAAAATTTCATGCAAAAAAAATTTGTCGGTTTTGATTGCGCTGTTCAGCTACGGTTTGCATATCATCCGATAACTCTACAACGAATAATTTTGTACCATTAAAAAATTGTAGAGTATGAGATCAACCTTTAAAGTGTGGAATACGGGATGGAAATAAAGGCATTTGGGGAGAACGTTGCAGAGTACCTTTTGAAGATGTTTATCGTAAAATTTAAAGCATCCTTTTTTAAGGCTGGAATTTTCACTTACAAATAAAACTCCTAAGGAAGAATGTCTTATCCATTAAAATTAGGACCTTCATCAGTAAGATCAGAATAAATCACATAAATGCGGATTTATCATCTTCAGTCTACTGTTTGTTCATGCCAATACCTGTACTTAATGATGAAGCCTCAATTAAGCCTGCTGCCTTGGGTTAACAGAAGGCGAATACCCGAATTTTTTCTTGTAGGCAGTAGAGAAGTGTGAAATGTTTTTAAATCCGACTTCCAGATAAACATCCGAAACTTTCTTCTTCTCATTCTCCAACTTATCCCGTGCAACGCTGAGCCTTTTCTCCATCAGCCATTTTTGTGGAGGAAGGTCGCTCAGTTTCTTAAAATCACGTTTAAAAGCAGCCAGACTACGCCCGGTATAATGTGCTATCTCTTCTATTGACAAATCATAGGTGTAATTTTTTTCCATGAAGTCAACGATATCAATCTTCCAGGGATCGGTGAAATCGAACAAGCTCGGATAAAATTGTTCGTCTATATCCAACAATGCATAAATGCCTTCTTGCAATTTCATCTTGATAATTCTGTCAGTGGGTTGGGTTGATGTATCGAAATAAGGCAACATTGACTGGAACAGGCTTGCAATTGCGGGGGTTTGAGGAAGTTTCACAATACTCGGACTTTGCTTTCGTACTTGTAAAGGCAGATTATTTTTATCAACAGTTTGATAAAATTCTCTTAGAAAAGCTCTGCTAAAGACCAATGATATACCGATAAATTGTTCTTTTCCTTTAGGTTGTTTGATTATGCTGATCCGGTTATCCTTTCTCACAAAGACGCATTCTCCCATGCGGATTTTTATTTTAGTCTGCCTTGTCTGCAAGATCATTTCACCCGAACAGACATATATAAGCATGTGGTCCTGTGCCATATCGTAGCAGCCCCGTTCATTGCCGGTATAACAACTAAAAAATATATTGGAATAATTAAACACTTTTGGTTCGTCGATTTCAAGTTCCATATCTCTATTTTTGGTTTCTGCGAAATTAATCTAATTATTAGGAAACCGGACTACTTATAAATACTTTTCTATCTGAAAGTTAATCCCGTTCTTTTTCATCGGCGATACCACTCCCGGTTGTAAATAACAGTATTCCCCATTTTCAGGGGAATACCATTGGAATGACATCCATGTAACGGATATCGTTTTTATTTTATAGGTTTTCTTTAAAGAACGGAATGATATGTTCCAATGCTTCTCCGGTTGCTTGGGGCTGGTCATACAGATCATAGTGGCTCGCTCCCTTAACAACATGCAGGTATTTCTTTGTAGAAGCCGCTTTGTTGAACAGCTCATATCCGTCCCGGTAAGAGCCGAAAGCGCCTACTTTATCGCCAATAATAATCATCAAAGGTTGTGTCAGGAGATGATCTGCCAAATGGAAAGCATCAAAAGCCATTGCTTTATCCAGGCTGTCAAAGCGTAAACGGTTGGGGGAGTTGGGATTTTCCCCTCTTGGCGTTCTGTAATATTCTACGGCTTCTTCAACATCAATATCTGTCATTCCTGCCGCCAAACGTTCCTCATGGGAATTGGGTGCATAGACCGTTATGAGAGGCTCCGCTCCACGAGCTTGTGCCGTGCGTTGGGCGGCTACCGCCTCTAATGTCCTGATTGCAGCACCGGCGGTGTAGTCCCCTTCGCGCATAAGTCTGCCATAATTTGCTCCTACAACCGTAACTACGGCTTTAAATCTACGCTCGGTCATCGCTGCGTTCGCAGCATACCCGCCGCCACCGCAGACACCTAATACACCAATGCGGTTCTCATCCACATAATCCAGTGTAGTCAGGTAATCAGCAGCACAACGGAAATCCTCAACCCGCAAGGCAGGGTCTTCAAGATACCGGGGTTCTCCGCCGCTTTCCCCCTGACAGGATGCATCGAAAGCTAACGTGATAAAACCGGCCTCAGCAAGTTTTTTTCCATAAATATGCCCAGAAGTCTGTTCTTTACAACTACTGATAGGGTGTGCACAAACAATTACAGGATATTTTTTACTTGCATCAAAATTCTCAGGGAATTGGAGAATAGCTGATACTTCCCAGTTCCTGTTCTTAAAAGTTACTTTTTGTTCTGACATAATTCAACCTGTTTAGTGGTTTATACTATGGCTTGTTCCTTTCTCGGAGCTTCCAAGTACAAATTTAGCCGAAAACGGAACAGGTCGTTTTTCTCTATAGCTCAAATGTTATTTTCTCAAAAGCTCACTTTTGTTCTATAAATTAAAACTTTATATCATATATAAAAGATGAACCGTATTGCTCGCTATAGGGAACATAATCGGTTTGGAGAAGCTAAATTTGAATAAAGCCTCAAATATATGGAAAGGTATGCTTAATGAGCAAAAGACAAAGAGCATCAGCAAGGAGTTAGAGACTGATAAATACAGCAAAGCATTAACAACGGCATTACTACAAACCAACCATCCGACCTTGTATAAAAATCTAATACGAAAAGAAAAACATCTTTGTTGTGTTCTAAATATCCAATATATTTGCACAAGAGTTGTTTGAATGAATACAAAGTGCAGAACTTCGCAGAAGTTGTATTGTCGCTAAATAGCTACCAACAATTATCTACTATTCTTAGATATCCTATCCTTCAATGAATTACAAAACTTTATCTTATCCCAAACAAAGATAAGGATAAAAAATAATAAATGTACGATATCGAAATTCAGATGTACAGGCGGGAACATCTCTGACATTATCTAACCACAAGAATTTCCTTAAAAGAGCAGGTGAAGTTTCCAACAGCTATTTTAGTTTTTCAAAAGGCAAATTCATTTCAGCAGAACAGAAAAATGTACATTTGAATTTTGGAGACAGCGGAGTGTGCTTCCCGCTCATCAAAATGGAAATCAGTGATTTTCCAGAAAATCATATTCCTGTTTCCCGTGTACGTTTCAATTTCAGTTTCGTAGAAGAGTTATTTACCCTCATTCTTTTAAAAGAAGAAAAGCTCCGGAAAGGGTAACCGACAACCTTCCCGGAGCTTTCTATGCACCTTTTACAAAAGTAACTTGTGCCAACCGAAAGGAAAAGCTTTTATTCTATTCCGATAATAAGTTTATTTTAATGCTTCGATAATCAGTTCGGCTGTTTTTTTACCGGACATCAGCATACCTCCGAAGATCGGTCCCATTCGGAAACTCCCGCTTACGCCGTTGGCAGCCATTCCGGAAACATACAAACCGGGATAAACTTCTTTGGTGTTTTCGACGGTTGTCCGCTCTCCTTCTTCTACAGCTAAGGACCTTTCTCCGATCACGCTTCCGGTAGGTGTATTCAAACGGATTCCGTTTTTACGGGCGACGGTACGGGATATCTCGCAATCGTGCCCCGTACCGTCCAATACAGCCTTCGCCATAATAGTCAGCGGATCCACATGCATTCCTTCCCGTTGTACCGGAGCCCAGTTGACTACGACTCCGGCCACCCGTTCGTTTTTAAATACCACATCTTCTACAGTATAGCAATTGAAAAGGGTAGCCCCGGCTTTAGTGGCATGATAGATCAGGGCAGAAGTCGTATGTACGGAATCCATCACATAGGTTCCCTGTTCATACGCCTGGTAAGAAACGCCAAATTCCCGTACAATCGGCATAGCTTCCTCCTGTACAACAATATCGTTAAACATCATAGCCCCGCCCCACATTCCGCCTCCGGGAGCCAGTTTCCGGTCGAACAAAGCCACCTTCTTACCGGCTTTCGCCAAATAATAAGCAGCTACCAATCCGGAAGGTCCTCCCCCTACAATGGCCACATCTATATCCAAATTATTTTTCAATTTGGCAAAATAGGAATCAATAATTCCTCGGGATACAATTTTTTCCATGTAAAAGAATTTTGTGATTAACTAAAATTGTGCACAGAAGCAGCTTTGCTTTCAACAAGCTCTTTACCTGCATTCCCTACGCCGGCATTATCCGTCTCAGGTTTGATGGGTATAATCTCAGCCTGTCCCGAGTACAAGCACCCCTCTATGCTAAAGTAGCGCAAAGTTAATATTATCCTCCCAAGAACAAAAGTTTGAAAGGAAATATCTATGCAAATCCTAATATGTCTCTAATCTTCCTAAAATTATATTAAAAGCTAAACTTTTCTGTTCTTCGTATCGTTGATAGGGTATCAAACTTAAAACAACAAAGTCATGAGAAACGAAGGTTCACATTTAGTATCAGGAATGGTATTCGGTGCTCTTATCGGAGCATTTGCCACTTATTTGATTATCAAAAACAAAGGGACAATCAAAAGAGAATTTGAGGAAGTAAGCGAAAGAGTAAAAGACGGTGTTCACGAATTCGGTCACAAAGCCAGAGAAAAAGCTGAAGAATTTGGAGCAAAAGCCAAAGAAAAAGCAAATGAATTCGCAGAAACAGCTTATGAAAAAGGAAACAAAACTGCAGCCGCTTCCGATTACAAAAGCCAGAACTTAAACAATCCGTCAACTGGAAAAACCTATTAAAAAGGTATGGGAAGAGAACCCGAAAAAATCCTAAATGAATTTAAAGAACGACTTTCTTCCTTTATCGGATTGAAAATCGAACTCTTTAAATTAAATGCTTACGAAAGGGTCGCGAGGATTATCGCGATCCTTTCGCACAGCCTCATCCTGATGCTACTGGCGTTGTTTGCCATTCTGTTTCTTTTCTTTACCCTGGCTTTTTTCTTAGGGTATTTACTAAACAGTACCGCATTGGGATTTCTGATAGTAGCAGGGATTTATATCCTCCTGTTTATCATCACCTACTACAGTAAAAAAAGTATTCAGATCGGTATTATGAATATCGTGATCGGTGCAATACAAGAGAAAGAAGAAGAAGATAAAGACGATGGAGACGACACAAAAACAACCGACAACAGTACCTCCGGTAACACCCCTTCAGAAACACCTGACTCCGCTGCAGGAACTGATCGCCACTAAACTGGAATTACGCCGTCAAAGCCGCCGGGAAGAAACCCAAATCCGGGAACAATGGCAAGCAATACGACAAAATTCCGGGCACCTTATCTTTAGTGGAATAACGGATTTACTTTTCCCGCACCGGAAAGTGCAGGCCGAAAAACTGAATGAGGAAAAACCTCATTTCTGGCAACATGTCACAGATAATCTTCCCTATTACCTGGCTATCGTCCGGGAAGGTCTCTCCGTAACCTGGTATATCGCCCGCCCCTTCTATCTTAAATGGCTGATGAAACGCAAAAAATAATTTCCGTACATTATAATCCGAAAGCCAAAAATGAAATCCGGTCGTATACGACACTGCAAATGCCCAGTACCAATACCCCCAACAAGCATACGACTAAACTGATCCGGGTGTAATTATCGGAATGAAAAGCCTCTATCGGGGAATCATTTGTATTGATAAACATCGCCTTCACAATGAGCAGGTAATAATAAAGGGAGATAATCGTATTGACCAAAGCCAGTAAAACCAGCAGATAAAATCCTTCTCCCGCTGCTGACATAAAAATAAAAAACTTACTGAAAAAGCCGGCGAAAGGAGGTATTCCTGCCAAAGAGAACAAAGACAGCATCATGACAATACTCAATCGGGGATTGGTCCGGTATAAGCCGTTATAATCCTCCATGCGCACCTTGCCGCTCCGTTGTTCAATAATGGAAATGACCCCGAATACCCCCAGATTGGAAAAGAGGTATACCAATACATAATATACTAGTGCACTCATGCCCTGTGCCGAACCGGCAATCACTCCCAGCATCAGATACCCCGCCTGGGAAATAGAAGAAAATGCCATAAACCGCTTTAAATTCTGCTGGCGGATAGCAAAAAGGTTGGCAACAGTAATCGTAAGAATGATAATTGCATATAGCATCATTTGCCATTGTTCCACAATCGGAGCAAATACCTTTACCAAAATCATCATCAATACAAAAACAGCCGATCCTTTTGAGATTACCGACAGATAAGAAGTGACACTGGTCGGTGCTCCTTCATATACATCAGCTGTCCACAAATGAAACGGTACCAAAGAGATTTTAAAACCCATACCGGCAAAGAAAAAGACAAAAGCCATGATCTGCAAAGGACAACCACTGATGCCCGCGGGAATATCCTCAAAATACAAGGTCCCGGCGGTTCCGTATATCAGAGAAATCCCATACAACATCAGTCCGGAAGCAAAAACGGCTGAAAGTATATATTTGGCTCCGGCTTCAGCAGAGTGATGCCGGTATTTGTCGAAAGCCACCAATGCAGCCATCGGCACAGAAGCCGTTTCTAATCCGATAAAGAACAATAAAAAATTACCCGACGATATCATAAAATACATCCCCAGCAGGGTTGAAAGCGTCAGCACATAAAATTCCCCCCTTTTGATTGAAGTGCTCTCCCGGCTCAACCAATTCCGGGCTTGCATAAAAATAAGCAAAGTCCCTGTATTCAGAATTGTCTTCACCACAGACAGCAGGGGAGAATTGATATACATCCCGCCAAAAGCCTGACCGTCGGGCATAGGGACCAGATGAATCAACGTATGCACCCCCATCAGCACACAGGCCGTAAGTTGAAAATAACGGCGGATTTTGCCCGTACAAAACAAATCAAAAAGCAATAAAAGCACCATCACTCCGATCAGTGATATTTCTTCCTGCAAATGCAATAAATTTCCGAAATCCATAACCTTAATCCTTCCAAATATTCATAACCTTCTTTCCCCGCATTTTCCTTCTGTTTTATCTTTATTTTGACAACTGTTCCACAACAGGAACCACGCTTCCGTTTATCATACCGGAGATCCACAAAGGAGCCAGTCCGATGGCAGCAACGGCCACAATCAATCCGATAACAGTCAGACGTTCGTCCCAGCTGGCATCTTTCAACTGCTGATGTGCCGGGTTGACCACATTTCCATACAATAATTTCCCGATCACCCTCAATATATAAACCGCCGTAATGACAATGGAAGTAGCTGCAAGAACAGTCATCACCCGGTGAAAAGTATCGGCTTCTTCAAAAGCGCCGACAAAAACAGTCATTTCTGCCACAAAACCGCTCAAGCCCGGCAATCCCAGGGAAGCCAATCCCGCTATTACATACCCCACTCCTAAAAAGGGAATAATCCGCATCAATCCTCCCATCTCCGTAATTAAACGCGTATGGGTACGGGAATAAATCATTCCGATTAATGCAAAGAATAAAGCCGTCATTAATCCGTGCGACAACATTTGTAATACAGCTCCCGTCATAGCCGTCTGATTCAGCATCAGGATAGCAAACAATACCAAACCACAATGGCTCACAGAGGAATAAGCATTTATATATTTTAAATCCTTCTGTACAATAGCACTATAAGCACCGTATACCACACTGATACCCGTCAGGAGGATAAAAATCCAGGACAATTCTTTTGCGGCTTCCGGCATCAGATAAATAGCCACCCGGAAACAACCGTATCCTCCGAGTTTCATTAAAACCCCGGCATGTAACATAGAAACAGCCGTAGGAGCGGAAGCGTGTCCGTCAGGCGACCAGGTATGAAAGGGGAATAAAGCCCCCAATACGCCGAATCCGACAAAAGTCAGGGGGAAAAACAAACGCTGAGCCTCAAGGGGAATGGTATATTGCGCAATTTCCAGTAAATTCATGGTATAAATTCCTCCGGCCGGAGCGGAATGGAAATAAATACCCAAAATTCCGACCAGCAGGAAAGCTGATCCTCCCATTAACATCAGGGTCAGTTTCATAGCCGCATACTCCTTCCGGCCGCTTCCCCAAACGCCTATCAGCAAATACATCGGTATTAAGGCTACCTCATAAAACATAAACATCGTAAATAAATCGATGGAAATAAAAAAACCGAATACTCCCGTTGACAGTAAGCAAAACCATAGGAAATATTCCCGCTGCTGCAGGGCCATCCGCCAGGAAGCAAATGTACCGGTAAACACAATAATGGCTGAAAGTAAAAGCATAACCACAGAAATACCGTCTACCCCCACTGCATAATGAATATTTAAAGGAGCAAACCACAAAAGATCCGCCCGGAACAACATTTCAGCCGTATTTCCGTTATTTCTTTCTCCCAGATACAAGATTGTCAAAGCCACAGCCAAAACCAATAAAGCGCTGGCTCCCGCCACCATTACTGTCCGGATTTGCTTTAAATTTCCGGCCAACATCAAACCCAGCATCATCGCTACCGGTATTCCTACAAATAAAGATAAAAAATTCATCTCCTTACAATTTTAATATATATCCGTCACTTCTCTTTCCGCTATTTCTAGCTTTTCTTTTATAAAAAGACCAGCCACACCACAATCAATAATGTTCCGATCAGGAAAACAAAAGCATACTGCTGTATTTGTCCCGATTGCAACCGCCGTATATGATAAGCGGCTTTCTGAGTTACCGTCGCTGTCAAATTTACGGTCCCATCTACAATATGCCGGTCAAACCAGGCAATTCCCTGCGAAATACCGGCAAAAATAATCCGCTTCGTAATAAATAAATACACTTCATCTATATAAAAACGATGGATGGCAGTCCGGTAAAAACCTCCGAAATTCTTTGCCAGTTTTTCCGGTACAGACGAATATTTCCGGTAAAACACCGAAGCGATTCCAATAGCTATACAGGCGACAGTCACACTGGACAAAGCCACCTTCCAATCCAAATGTATCGTATAAGGGGCGCCATTGCTGCTCACAAATTTTCCAAAGGGGATAAATCCCGCAAAGCAAGTAACAAAAGCCAGGAACACCAGCGGAGCGGTCATACTAAACGGGGCTTCGTGAGGTGTATGTTCGTATTCTGCCTCTGTTCCCCAGAAAATAGAGTAATACAAACGGAACATATAAAAGGCTGTCAGCCCGGCAATCCCACTCATTAATACACCCATCCAGGGGCTAAACAAAAAAGCCGCTGTCAGGATCTCATCCTTACTAAAGAAACCGGAAAACGGAGGAATACCGGAAATCGCCAGACAAGCCACCAAGAATGTGAGGTGAGTAACCGGCATATATTTTCTCAAACCTCCCATAGCCGACATCTCATTGCTACCGATTGCATGTATAATCGCCCCGGCACACAGGAAAAGCAATGCCTTAAACAGGGCATGGGTAAAAAGATGGAACATTCCGGCAACATATCCCAGGCCGGCATGTCCGCCCATTCCGCTCACTCCCAGCGCCACCATCATAAATCCGATCTGGGAAATGGTAGAAAACGCCAATACCCTCTTTATATCGGTTTGTACACAGGCAACGACAGCCGCATACAGGGAAGTAAAAGCCCCCACAACAGCAATTACCTCCAGAAGTTCCGGAGCCGCTTCTATGTATAACGGGAACAAACGGGCCACCAGATACACTCCGGCTACGACCATGGTCGCCGCATGTATCAATGCCGACACCGGTGTCGGGCCTTCCATGGCATCCGGCAACCAGATATGAAGCGGGAACATAGCCGATTTCCCGGCCCCGCCGATAAATATAAGTCCCAGGGCCCAGGCAATGACAGATCCCCCTAAAAAAGTCGCCCCCGATGCAGTCCCGCAGGCCTGCCCGGACATCAATTCCGCAAAAGCAAAAGTATGCGTATAAAACGAAAGTAAAAGTATGCCTAGCAAAAAGCCCAGATCAGCAAAACGGGTCACGATAAAAGCTTTTTTAGAAGCCGCAATGGCAGCAGGTTTTGTATAATAAAAACCAATGAGCAGATAAGAAGATACACCTACCAGTTCCCAGAAAATATACATCTGGAAAATATTAGGAGCAACGACCAAACCCAACATAGAAAAAGTAAAGAGGGAAAGAAAAGCATAATACCGCTGAAATCCCCTTTCCCCTTTCATATAACCCAGACTATAAATGTGAACCATCAGCGAGACAGTCGTAATGACTACCAACATCATAACTGAAATGGGATCGAGTAGAATTCCCAGATCAATATGCAAATTTTCTGTAAACCGCAACCATTCCAAATGAAATACCGTCTGAGGCTGCCAAAGTCCTTCCGTCCTTCCTGCCCCGAAATACCGGAAAGCAGTCAGATAAGCCCAAAAAGTAATCATAACCAGTCCCAAAGTGCCCAAACTCCCGGCCAACCGATGACTCATATATTTTCCGCCTATCCCCAACAGGATAAACATTAACATCGGCAATAATAATATCAATATAGCATTTTCCATAATATCCAGGTTCCAAAACAATAGTTCAGTGTTTCATCTTATCCAATTTACTTACCTGAATATTCCGGATATTCCGGTAAATATTGATAATAATAGCAATAGCAACAGCCGTCTCAGCTGCCGAAATTCCAATTGCAAAAAGAGTAAAAAAGAACCCTTCCAACTGCCCCGGAAACAGATAACGATTAAAAACAGCAAAATTGATATCCACCGAATTGAGTATCAATTCGATTGAAATCAGAATCGCCAGTAAATTACGCCGGTAGAAAAAACCGAAAATTCCGGCGAAAAACATAATGGTGCTTACCACCAAATAATACTCCATATGTATCATAATCCCTGCTTTAAATTTCGATTTAACCTCTTTTCCGGGCAATCATAATTCCCCCGATTATACAAGCCAGCAACAACACACTAATCGCCTCAAAGGGAAGCATATATTGGTACTTTTCCGTCCCCAATAATGCAAAACCGATGGTTTTCATATCGATTTCCCCCGGTGTAAAACGGGAAGAAGGAAAAGTATGGCTCAATGTGATAAAAATACATAAGGCGGCCCCGGCAACGGAAGCGACCAAACCGGCAAATAACTTGCTTTTCGGTAATTTTCCGGCAATTTTATCTCCGTCCGGACTGGTCAACAAGATGGAAAATACGTACAGCACAATGATCCCCCCGGCATATATCGTCAGTTGTACTGCCCCTAAAAAAGAATAATTCAACTGAAAATAGACACCTGCCGTTCCGAATAACACGAACAACAAATAGGTAGCCGATCTCAATATCCGCTGAGTAGTGACCGCCATTATGGAGAATACAATAATAATGGCAGCTAAAATATAAAACACGACAATTTCCATCTTTTCATCCTTTAAATTTTACGACTTCTGTCCGGCATACTGCTTTAAATTTTCTTTTTTTCCAGTACAGATCCCTCCCGGTTCAATTGCTTTACTAATTTCTCCCGGGTAAATACGGCATTCTCAAATTCTGTTCCGAAGCAGAGAGCCCCGTGGGGACAATTGACGACGCACAACTGGCAAAAAATACAACTCCCCAAATCGTATTTATAAGCCTTTAAAACTTTACGCTTTTTTCCTTCCGCATCTGTCACGATTTCCGACACTACCTCTATTGTTCCGTTCGGGCAATTCATTTCACAAATCCCGCAAGCTACACATTTATGTTCATTATTTTCATTGTGAATCAATTCCAGACTGCCGCGGAAACGGTCGTACATCTTCAAAGCAGCCCGGTTTTCCGGATAACATTCCGTCGTCTTTCTGGTAAAAAATTCCCGTAAAGTGACTTTCATGCCGGTCAATAAAGATCCCAAACCACCGAATAAACCACTGAAATAATTATTTTTCTGAGCCATATTAAAAATGTAAATCAAAAACCACAACAATCACCATCAAAAACATATTTACCAAATTGACCGGAAGCAGGTATTTCCATTCCAACGTCAGCAACTGATCTACCCTCAACCGCGGAAATGTCCACTTAAACCACATCATGATAAAAATCAATACCCCGGTTTTTCCGAAAAACCAGATAACAGGAGGGATATAATCCATCACAGCATTAAACCCGTCCCATCCTCCGATATGTAAAGGCATCCATCCTCCCAAAAACAAAGTAGCCGCCATACCCGCTACAATAAACATATTGAGATATTCAGCCAGATAAAAAAATCCGAAATGCATACCTGAATATTCCGTATGATAACCGGCTGTCAATTCAGAATCTGCTTCCGGCAGGTCAAAAGGTCCCCGGTTGGTCTCTGCCGTCCCTGCAATCAAATAGATAACAAAAGCAATAAAAGCAGGAATATGCCCCTTGAAAATAAACCACCCGTCTGCCTGATTCGCTACAATCTGCGATAACTGCATGGTATCGGTAAATACAATAATCGTCAAAATCGACAAGC
Organism: uncultured Odoribacter sp.; assembly: GCF_937966165.1. Lineage (NCBI taxonomy): Bacteria > Pseudomonadati > Bacteroidota > Bacteroidia > Bacteroidales > Odoribacteraceae > Odoribacter > uncultured Odoribacter sp. The sequence goes on along the minus strand of NZ_CALCLB010000032.1, from coordinate 82,891 downwards.
CGACAGACAATTCATAGCTGATCATCTGTGCTCCGCTCCGCATCGCCCCGATCAGGGAATATTTATTATTACTCGACCAGCCGGCCAGCAAAATGCCCACAATTCCCATAGAAGAAACGGCCATGACAAAAAAGGCCCCCACATTAAAATCGATAATCTCCAACCCCTTGGCAAAAGGCAAACAGCTAAAGGCAATGACAGAAGCAATAATGACAATATAAGGAGCCAGGTTAAATAAAAATTTATCGACATGGTTGATGGTGATCAGCTCTTTCGTCAACATCTTGATCATATCGGCTACGCTCTGTACCAAGCCGTACGGCCCTACCCGGTTCGGCCCAATCCGGCATTGAAAAAAAGCACACACCTTTCTCTCCACATAGATCAATACCAAAGCGACTACAGCATAACTGACCAGCAAACACAAACCGATGAGCATGAATTCCGTCAGTATTGCCCAGCCTTCCGGGAGAAACGACCGCAATAACTGATCTACCCAATGAGTAACCACTGAAAAATCAAACATATTTTTCTTTTTTAGAAAGTTTTCTCTTTACTTTTTTCTCTTTATTCCTGCTGAATCCTGCCATTCAACGGTCAATATCCGGAACAACATAATCCAACGATCCGCCTATAGCAATGAGATCCGCAATTTTATTGCCTGTAGCCAATGTATCTACAACCGACACCAAAGGCAAACCCGGAGAGCGGAATTTTAAACGGTACGGGTACTTCTCTCCGCGACTTTCAATAAATACCCCGAACTCCCCGCGACTGGCTTCTACACTGGTAAAATAACTGCCCTCCGGCAATTTAAGAATCGGTTTGGTTTTTAAGGCGTAGGCCCCTTCCGGAATATTATCGATTAATTGTTCCAGTATGCGGAGGGATTCGGTTATTTCCTCCAGCCGCACTTTATACCGGCCGAAAACATCTCCGTCTTCCCGGAGTATTTCTTTAAAATTCACCTTTTCGTATATCCCATACGGGAGTTTTTTCCTTACATCACAGGCCCAGCCGGAAGCCCTTCCGGAAGGCCCCGTCACACCAAATGAAATTGCCTGTTCCCTTGTCAATACCCCTATCCCTTTCATCCGCTGCCGGGCAATCACATTTCCGGTAAAAACTTCATCGTACTCTTTCATCATAGGAGGCAAATAACGGATAAAATCCTTCACCCCTTTCACAAAATCCGGATGTATATCAGCCATCACACCCCCGATTACATTGTAATTCATAATCAGACGGCCCCCGCACGTTTCTTCCAACAGATTCAGTATCTTCTCCCGGTCCCGGAATCCATAGAAAAAAGCTGTCAAAGCCCCTAAATCCATACAGAAAGTAGACCAAAACAACAAATGTGAAGCTACCCGGGTCAATTCGTCCATAACGACCCGTATATAAACAGCCCTTTCGGGAACTTCCAGTCCCAAAGCCTTTTCGATACACATACATAAGGCATGGCGGTTCTGATGAGCCGACAAATAATCCAGCCGGTCGGTTAAAGCCAGTGTTTGGGGATAGGTCATACTTTCACACATTTTCTCTATTCCCCGGTGGATATAACCGCAATTGACGTCGACTTTTTTCACAATCTCCCCCTCCAGCGATACCCGGAAACGCAGTACCCCATGAGTCGCCGGATGCTGAGGACCTATGTTGACTACATATTCCGAATCTTCGAATACGACATTTTCCTTTTCTTCTACAATTCCATCCTCCTGAGCTTCCAGCACCGGAGTCACGTCCAGGGTCTCATCGCTCTCCAAACGCACCGGATTCAACACTTCACCGGCATCGTAATCTTTCCGTAAAGGATATCCCACCCAATCATTCCGTAAAAATAAACGACGCATATCCGGATGATTGATAAAACGGATACCGAAAAAATCAAAAATTTCCCGTTCATTCAAACCGGCAGCAGCCCATAAATCGCAAACTGTAAACAATTCCGGTTTTTCCCGGTCGGCAGCTTCCGTTTTTACCACTAAATTCTCCCCGGAAAGCGTGGAACGGAAATGATAGATTACGCCTAATTTTTCTCCCCAGTCCATCCCGGTCATACAGACCAGATAATCGAATTCAAGATCATTCCGCAAATGAACAGCCAGTTCCCGGAAATCCCCGGGTTCTACCCTTACTGTTAAGACTTCCCCTTTTTCTTCTACAGCTTCCGGCGCCCATCCTGCTATATATTCTTTTAAATTCTCCATATTTTACTCTAATTATTATCGTATTCCCTGAAGGAAACGAATACGCTTCGGGGCTCACTCCTTTCTCTCTTTCCGGTTTACATCGCCCAGAAATTTTTGTACTTTAATCTTACGTTGTAATTGCATCATCCCATACAACAAAGCTTCCGGACGGGGAGGGCATCCCGGCACATACACATCCACCGGCAATATAGTATTCACTCCCTGTACTACGTGATAGGATTTGCGGAATGGCCCTCCGGAAATGGCGCATCCTCCCATAGCAATGACGTATTTCGGCTCTGCCATCTGATCGTATAAACGCCTCAATACCGGAGCCATCTTATGTACGATCGTACCGGCTACCACAATGACATCCGCCTGACGCGGGCTCGCCCGGGTTACTTCAAAGCCAAAACGGGCAAAATCATAACGGGCGGCTCCCACCGCCATAAATTCGATACCGCAGCAACTTGTAGCAAATGTAAGCGGCCACACCGAATTCGAGCGTCCCCAATTGATGAGTTCGTCCAGACACCCCACGATAACATTCGTTCCGGATGCCCACAGTTGTTCCAAATACTCATTGTCTTCGAAGTCTTCATACTTCATCGATTTTACGGTTACTTCCATTCCAACGCTCCTTTCTTCCAGGCATACGCCAATCCCAATATCAATACTATCATAAAAAACAATATACAATACAACCCGTCTATCCCTGTTTCCTTCACAATTACAGCCCAGGGGAACAAAAAGACCGTCTCTACATCAAACATCAGAAACAAAATGGCAAACAGATAATATCCTACTTTAAACTGCATCCAGGATTTTCCCCGGGTCGGAATTCCGCATTCGTAAGCTTCCCCTTTCTGACCATTAAAAGAACGGGGTGAAATCAAACGGGCTACCCCCAAAGCAATCGCAACCAAAGCAATTGCTGTAATCAATACAACTACTAATAAAGTAAAATTCATAAAAATAAATTTAAGTCCGCAGCATAACTTAACTACAGAGAATCATTGCAACTTCCGGAAAGAAAAAATATGAAGCAAAAACTAGATTACAATTTTACGGAGCCTATATATATAGTAAGCCGTAGGATCGGCATAAAAAGCAACGGGCAAAGACTCCTTAAATAAACATAAGACTAAAGCAGTACTCCGGAAATCCTTCCTATTTGCATTCAACCATATATAAGACTTATAATTCGAAGTAAAATGATTGATATCTAAGACAAGTTCCCCGTATGCATTTTCAAAAAGAGAAGGAGAAGCATTATACCCTTCCGTCCCTTCTGACAACTCTAGAGCTGTATTTCCTGTCCCCTGAGCGGAATCTGCGACGATTCCTGCCTCTGCTACGCCCAGTAACAGGGGAAATAAAACGAACAGTCCATATAGGATAATTTGCTTCATAAAAACAATTGAAGACGCAAATATAAATTTAATTTATAAATTAAAAAATAATTTATCCGAATCAATTTGAACAAACGAATGCATACAAAAGAAAACTTTCCCCTATTCTCAGTGAATTTCTACCCCGCAAATCACAACATTAAGGGATTTTTTCACGTACCTTCTGCTAGTAATTTTGTCATATAATCAAAACAAATAACAAATGAAAAAAACCGGAATATTTTATGGTTCCACTACCGGAACAACCGAAACCATAGCCAGACAGATTGCCACTTTACTGGATGTGTCTGATGCAGATATTTATGATGTAGCAAATGCAGAAGTTTCTTCGGTCGATGCTTATGAAGTATTGATTCTGGGCAGTTCTACCTGGGGATTGGGAGAACTACAGGACGACTGGTACAGTTTCCTCGACAAGTTGAAAAAAACGAACCTTAGCGGTAAGACAGTTGCCCTGTTCGGCTGCGGAGATTCCTCCTCCTATGATACCACCTTCTGTGATGCCATCGGAATTATTTATGAAGAGCTACAGAACAGCGGTTGTTCCTTCTGCGGAGATTGCGACACAGAGGGTTATACCTTCAGTGATTCCAAAGCCGTTGTAAACGACCGCTTTGTCGGTTTGGCACTCGACGAAATGAATGAATCCGATCGCACGGAAGAACGTTTAAATAAATGGATCAACCAATTAAAACAAAGCTGTTTAGAATAGGTCAGCCCTTATTGATTAATAATTGTAAACCGGATGTCTTTGCCATCAGACATCCGGTCCCAAAAATAGAATATTATGCCCGCCACCTGTGCTACTTCCGGAGAAATAAAAATTTTTCTGCATCATATTTATGAATTACAAAAAGGGGTCAGAAATATGGCTCTTTGCACTTTAAATGCTGCTGATACAGAATTCGCAATAAAACGCCTGCAACGGCTGAATATCTCCTTTTTTAAGCAGGAACTCGGCAACCACAATATCAACCTCTTTTTCGGAAAGGAAGAATGCATCCAAACTGTACAACTGATCATCAACCGTCCCCTTAACTGCCTTACTCCGGAAGAAGATTTTATCATCGGAGCCCTTCTCGGTTACGGTATCAGCCAGCAATGCAAACGCTATACCGCCCGCAAAACTGCCGTATTGAAGACAGCCTGACTTTAAAATGTCCGGATATATAAACGTAAAAATGTACAAAAAATCAAGGGGCATTTATACCGGATCAAACAGATTCATGTTTGCTCACGAAAGATAAAAATATCCCGAACACTACTTTTTCAATCCGTCCGGCTTCCCAAAACGAAAGTTTTCTTTTTGAAAATTCGTCCTTTCTAATTATACATTGACGGATACGCTACAATCAGCAGAACTGATATATGGATGCATATTCATTTACCAAAATCATGTGTTCGCAAACCAAAAAGCCGGAAAGCCTTGCTGATTAAGCTCCCAAAGTTGTACCTCTGTTGATTTTTTTTGGATATCTCTCCCGCAGAGAAACAAACACAATTAAATAAGGCCGACCGAAAAAGTTTATTTTTCAGTCAGCCACTTCCCGTTATTTAAAAACAATTTTAAAAACGACCGCATTAACTCCTGTAATAAAATAATTATTCATCCTTTACATAGTAATCTACAGAAACCTCCTGTATTTCTGTCGTAACTAAAGTAAAATCCGGAGTTTTATAATATACTTTTAAAGTTGGTAATATTTCCAGTAAAATACGCGTGTAATCATCATTAGCTGAAAGATTGGGAATAGATGTCAAAAATTGGGGATAGGTCCATACTTCTATTGACTGATGAGGTAAAATAGAAATACTGGAAGGCAATACGTCTAAAGTGTCCTTGCCTACTACTCCAGAAAATATCTCAAACATTACTCCAGAAAATTTTGCATATTGTTTCCCACGATAATTAAAATCATACCAAAATTCCCCGCTATGAACCCATTGATGAGGATCTTCCGATATCGGAAAACTAAAAGTAGTGTCGGACTGGTTTTTTATTTGAAAAATAAACTTAAATTCAGGACCATGCTCATAAAAATCCCAATTCTTTACTCCGGGTTCTTGAATCACATTTTTTACATATCATACCCTATCGTGCTGATAAAAAATCAGGTTCACGGGAAGCTTTTATAATGGTTTCTCCGTAATCAGTGTTTCTCATACTGGAAATAATATTATTTTCCTTATTATTCAAATATCTTTCATGATCCATTTTAAAAGTACCGGTATTGGGGTAATATTTTTCTAAATCGTAATAATCCATAAAATAAGTCCCCTTACCCTCTAATTCTACCTTTTCCAAAAATAATTTAAAATGCCTGCTACCGGATAAAGTAAAATCTGAACAAGCCTTATTCTGGCATTTTTCAGGCTTTTTTGAAACCCTAAAAACGTCAGATTTTGGAAGAAAAAAGAAAATGGATAATTATAGTATTTAAAAATAAAAAAATGGCCTGGAAATGAAGCAGTACAGGGGGAAGTATACAAACAGAAAAGTTACATTATTAAATCTTTACCATTACTGAAACATCAAAGCATCAGTTATTTGCCAAAGAGAAAGACATTAAATCCCCTCACAGTATAAAAATGACTAAAACGGGCAAATAAAGAAATCAGAGACTTTGTAAGGATAAAGAATATCCAAACAAAATCTCCGAATAAATAGATTAAAGTCCGGAGGCTGGACGAATTCCAAAGCGGAACAAAAAATTTATTTTGCCCAAAGGCCGGCCAGATTCAGTATGGTCTGCATGGCTTTTTGCATGGTATTTAAGGAACAGTACTCATATTTGCCGTGGAAATTCATGCCACCGGTAAAAAGGTTCGGACAAGGCAATCCCATATAAGAAAGCCGGGCGCCGTCGGTACCGCCGCGGATAGGACGTACGACAGGAGTAACTCCGGCTTCTTTCATAGCTTCGAGGGCCTTGTCGATTACTTCCGGATAAGGTTCTACCATTTCCTGCATGTTATAATACTGATCTTTTAAATTCAAGGTAATTACACCTTCTCCGTATTTTTGAGTTAAATAATCCGTTACCCGAATGAGGTATTGTTTCTTTGCTTCAAATTTCTCCCGGGAATGGTCCCGGATGATATATTCGATTACTGCACTTTCAACTCCGCCGCTGATAGCGGTCAGATGATAGAATCCTTCATACCCTTCGGTATGTTCAGGCCGCTCCCATGCCGGGAGCATGCCATTTATTTCAGTAGCCAGCTGTAAAGCATTCAACATCTTATCCTTGGCATATCCCGGATGAATATTACGTCCCTGTATAACAATTTTAGCACCGGCAGCATTGAAGTTTTCATATTCCAGTTCCCCTTCGAATCCTCCGTCCATTGTATAGGCAAACTTAGCCCCGAAACGGGAAACATCAAAAAAGTCGACTCCCCGGCCGATTTCTTCATCCGGCGTAAACCCAATCCGTATTTTTCCATGCGGAATTTCAGGATGCCCGATCAGGTATTCTGCAGCCGTCATAATTTCTGCCACCCCGGCCTTATCATCTGCCCCCAATAAAGAAGTTCCGTCCGTTGTGATCAAAGTATGCCCTTTAAAAAACGTCAATTCAGGGAAATCTGCTACCGTCATGCTCAGGTTTTCATTCAGACGGATATCTTTTCCGTCATAATCTTCTATGATCTGAGGATGAATATTCGCTCCGTTCATATCCGGACTCGTATCCACATGAGAAATAAAACCGATGACAGGACGATCTTCATATCCTTTTGTTGCCGGCAAAGTACCCATGACATACCCATACCGATCCATCTCGACTTCAGTCAACCCAAGCGATTTCATTTCCTCAGCCAGGTATCTGAGCAATACAAGTTGTTTATCCGTAGATGGAAATTTTTCACTCTCCGGATCACTCTGCGTATCAAATCCTACATATTTTAAAAAACGTTCTTTTAATTCCATATCTTCATTTTTTATTTATTTATCCTCCAAAAGCCGAATAATTTATACGAAAATCCATCAGTCTAGTGTTTAAGTTTCTCCTCTCTCATGTCCGCATTTAAACCCTTATACACTTGAACATTTTCACATTTAAACAAACCCCTCCTTCCGTTTCGTTCTATTCCTTTTTTCCGCGCATAGCGTCCCAGATAAAGTAACCGATAATCACGATATACATCACTACTGCCAGCCATTCTGCTCCACTCCAAACCGTATACCAGTCGGCTCCGGCATATTTCAATATAGCACTGATTACTCCCATCAGGGCACCTCCGGCAATAAATCCGGAAGCAATCAGGGTTCCCCTGTCCCGTCTGGCCTTATTTATCCCCTCGTCCTTACTGCGGGTAGATACGAACCAACTCACCAAACCACCGATTAATAAAGGCGTATTCAGTTCCAGCGGAATAAACATTCCCAAGGCAAAAGCCAATGCCGGTACTCCGATCATTGTCAGAATCAGCGCCAATGCTGCTCCGGCAAAATACAACATCCAGGGAGTAGCGCCCCCTTCCATCAAGGGTTTGATTACCGCTGCCATCGCATTGGCCTGGGGAGCCACCAAAGCCCCTTCTCCGGTAAACCCGTAGGTTTTATTCAGAATAATCATTACTCCGGCAACTGTAGCAGCTGAAACAGCCGTACCCAAAAATTTCCAGGTTTCCTGTTTTGCCGGAGTCGTCCCCAGCCAGTAACCGATTTTCAAATCGGTAATAAAACCTCCGGCCATAGATAAAGCCGTACAAACCACTCCGCCGATTACCATAGCGGCCATCATACCATTGGTTCCGCTCAATCCTGCACTGACTAATACCAAAGAAGCCAGTATCAGCGTCATCAACGTCATCCCGGAAACCGGATTCGTCCCGACAATAGCAATGGCATTCGCCGCTACCGTAGTGAATAAGAACGAAATGACAAAAACAATCAAAATAGCAACTATGGTCTGAAACCAATTTCCCAATACACCGAACTGGAAAAACAGGAAAGTAGTGACCAAAGTAGCCAGAATACCGATCATGATAAACTTCATCGTCAGGTCTTTCTGGGTCCGTTCAACGGTTTCTTCGGCAGTCTTTTTCCCTTTCAATTCATTGACAGCCAAACCTACAGCCTGGCGGATAATTTTGGACGAGCGGATGATTCCGATAATACCGGCCATTGCGATACCGCCAATTCCGATATGACGGGCATAATTCCGGAATATTTCTTCCGGACTCATATCTCTTAATAGTGTAGTAATTCCTTCCCCTACCGCTATCGTCTGCCCATCTCCGAAATAACTGATAAAAGGAATCAATACAAACCATACGGCAAATGAACCGGCACAAATAATTGCAGCATATTTCAATCCGATAATATATCCTAACCCCAGCACGGCTGCACCCGTATTCACTTTAAATACCAATTTCAATTTCTCGGCCAATACTTCTCCGCAACCGACAATACGGGTAGAAATATTTTCTGTCCACCAGCCAAACGTACTGATAAAGAAATCGTACAAACCGCCGACCAATCCGCTAACAGCCAGCAACTTCGCCTGATTTCCCTTCTTTTCCCCCGACACCAGTACTTCAGTAGTCGCCGTAGCTTCCGGGAAAGGATATTTCCCATGCATATCCTTGACAAAATATTTCCGGAAAGGAATCAACATCAAAATACCCAATAAACCACCTAAAAGCGAAGAGAGAAAAATTTGATAGAACTCTGCTTCCAAGCCCAGGATATACAAAGCAGGTAAAGTAAAAATTGCCCCGGCTACGATTACCCCCGAGCTGGCTCCGATGGACTGAATGATCACATTCTGCCCCAGCATATTATTCTTTTTCGCTAAATTCCCCACTCCGACAGCAATAATAGCGATCGGGATAGCCGCTTCAAATACCTGACCAACTTTCAACCCCAGATATGCCGCCGCCGCAGAAAATATCACGGCCATAATGATACCGAAAACCACAGAATACAGGGTTACCTCCTTCGGCTTACTATTTGCCGGCATCATTGGTTTATATACCTCTCCCGGCTTCAGTTCCCGATATGCATTCTCGGGCAATGAGTTCAATTTCTGTTCCTCTTGTTCCATGCTATGTTTTGTTTTTGATTTTTTACACGCTTCCAAAGATAAATATTTTTAACAAAAATTCAAATGTATAATCAAAACCCGAAAAAGTTGCAGAAGTTAAAATCTCCTGAAGAATATTCAAGTTTCTCAAACACTTCTTTCCTGACAAAACCTGTACAGCACAAAACAGCAAAAACTTTTATTCTGAAAAATACAGAGAAAATGAAAGATACTTTCCGGTACGAAAAAATAGTTCATTTTACAGCATATAAAAGGCTACAGTTTTGATTGTACTGTAGCCTTTTTAAAAATGACTTTTTAACTTTGTTCATTTGTCCGGACCGGTATAATGCTTATACCAATCCTTGTATTTTTATCCCTGAGTATCTGCCCATTTTGAGAAATCGGGATATCATAAAACTCTTTCCTATCGGACTCCCCTTTCACTTAAAAAAGCGGCAAATTTATCTTTATAAGAATCCGAGACAGGAATATATTGTTTACCAAAAATGATACGGTTCCGTTCAATGACCTTAATTTTATCTCCCTGTACAATATAAGAACGATGTACACGGATAAAGTCCTCAGCCGGCAGTAATTCTTCCAGCGTTTTCATACTCATCAAGGAAACAAGAGGCTGCGGTTCATCTTCCAGGTAGATCTTTACGTAATCTTTCAGTCCTTCGATATAAAGAATTTTTTCCAGTTCGATCTGAACCAGCTTATACTCCGTCTTTACAAAGATATGTCTTAATTTAATCCTGTTTCCTTGTCTTGTCCGTTCATACCATTGCAAGGCCTTGTTGGCGGCCTGTAAGAAATCGGTATACGAAACCGGCTTTACCAGATAATCCAGGGCATTTACCTTATAGCTGTCCAGGGCATATTGTTCGAAAGCTGTAGTAAAGACAATCCGTGTCCGGTCTCCGACCATCCTGGAAAATTCCATTCCGTCCAATTCTGGCATCTGGATATCCAAAAAAAGCAGGTCCACATTTTCAAACGGCATCTCCTGCATCGCTGCCAGGGCACTGTTGTATTTTCCGCACAAAGTCAGAAAGGGTGTTTTTTGCACATAGCTCTCCAACAATCCCAGAGCCAGTGGCTCGTCATCAATGATACAACAATTCAAATTCATCTGCGCCTCCTTCTTTAAATTCTGATTCTCAATTCTGCTACAAATGTTTCTCCCTGTTTCTCCGCCACCAGAATAAAATGTCCCGGATAGAGGAGAGCCAACCGTTTCCGCAAATTTTCCAATCCGATCCCGGACCCGCTTCTATCCCCTTGTTTTTTAGGAAAATAACTGTTTTCCACCCGGCACAACACTTCCCTTTCTCCTACCGTATGCAAATCTATTGAAATAAAAGAAGGGGCCGTCGGGCTTACCCCGTGTTTGAACGCATTTTCCACCAGCGTAATGAAAAGCAACGGAGCAATTTCGACATTTCTCTCTGAATAAATATCCGTTTCAACGACAACCTCTTGCGGCAAACGGATTTTCATCAGAGCAATATAATTGTCGATAAACTCGATTTCTTTTGCCAAGGGGACTAAATTCTGATTGTTTTCATAAAGAATATACCTCAGTAAACGGCTTAAATCGTGTACTGCATGCTGGGCTGTCTCCGGATTAAAAGCAATCAAGGAATAAATATTATTGAGCGTATTGAATAAAAAATGGGGATTTAACTGATTTTTTAAACTCTTTAATTCAGCTTCGGCCCTTCCTTTTTCCAACTCCTTCCGTTCGGTTTCCATTTTATACCAATTTCCGGTTACCCGTATCGCTACACTCAATCCGGCAGTCAGTCCCATCAGCATAAAATCGCGGGAAATAACCATTACTTTCGGAGGTCCGGGATGAGCTGTAAAAGTATCCTTGAGAAAATTCTGGAAATAAAAATGCATCCAGGCATCCAGACAAAAACAAACAGCACTGATCAGCAGAATATTCAATACAATAAACTGAAACAGTTTTTTCCGGAAAAGAATACGGTCAATCCACCAGAAGTAGTTTATATAAAAAACGAGCATAAAGGCGACCGGCACAAATACATATCCCAGGTACCAGCGGAAGGTTATCGGATTCCCTTCCCGGCTGGCGAAAAAAAACGGAAAACCGAACATAATTCCCCAGCCGATCAGGTGAATTAACCACAATAGGGTTTGTCTTTTATCTGCTTGTTTCATAAAGCAAAGTTAAAGATTTTTTTTATTCATAACGAATGGCTTCAATCGGATCTAAATTGGAAGCTTTCTGTGCCGGATACCATCCGAAAAATATTCCTGTAACCGTACATACGATAAAAGAGAGAATGACCGAATACAATTGGACATAGACAGGCCAGCCGGCTATGGCTTTTACAATCCAGGAAGCACCGATACCCAGAACGACCCCTATAATTCCCCCTGTTACGCTGATCAATATTGCTTCAATCAGGAACTGGGCCAAAATATCCCGCCCTTTGGCTCCGATAGACATGCGTAAACCGATTTCCCGGGTCCGTTCTGTGACAGAAACATACATAATATTCATAATCCCAATCCCTCCTACTAATAAAGAGATTCCGGCAATACAGGCCAGAAGCATGGTCATCATGTCGGTTGTAGAATTCATCATCGTACTCAACTCCTGCTGGGAACGGATATTGAAATCATCCTCGTCCGTATCTTTCAGTTTATGGTTCCGGCGTAAAATATCGGAAATTTCTGCCTCGGCTTCCTCCGTTCGGTCCTCGGTGACTGCCGAACAGAATATACTTTGTAAATGAGTTATTGCCAAAACCCTTTTTTGTATCGTCGTATAAGGAGCCAGAATAAGGTCGTCCTGGTCCATCCCCATAGTGTTATATCCCTTGGAAGTCAGTACCCCTATCACCCGGAAAGGAATCTTCCCGAAACGTATAATCTTTCCGACAGGTTCTTCCCCGTTGGTAAAAAGGTTATCTACTATTGTCTTTCCGATTACACAAACCTTAGCCGAGCTCAGTATATCCTGATCGGAAAACATTTCGCCTCCGGCTACGGAATATTTCCGGATTTCCAGGTAATCCGGATTCACCCCATAGACAGTAGTCGGATAGTTATTGGCTCCGTAGATCGTCTGTCCTCCGCTGCTTACGGAAGGAGAACAGGCTGATACGAAACGGGCTTCCTCCACAATGGAATGATAATCCTCCAGTTTCAGACTTTGCATAGCGGAAGCATCCAGACGGACTCCTCCACGCATATCGGCTCCCGGATGAATCATAATCATATTCGATCCCATCTCTGCAATCTGAGCCCGGATACTCCGCTTGGATCCCTGTCCGATAGCCAGCATCGTAATCACAGAAGCCACCCCGATAATAATTCCCAGCATTGTCAGAAATCCCCTCATCTTATTGTTTCCCAAAGCCCGTAAAGCTATTCTGAATAAATTCGTAAAGTTCATTCTCTTTCATTTTAAATTTGGACAAAAAGCGGATTCTTTCTGTCTTTCCATCAATCCTCCGCCTTCGGCATAGCTGCCAGAGCTTCTTTAACAGAAGCAATATGCTCATTTTCTGTATCCTGTATTATTCTTCCGTCTTTCAGTATAATCGTACGGCTGCTATAAGCCGAAATCTCAGGATTATGCGTTACAAATACAATGGTCCGCCCCCGGGCGTATAAATCCTGAAACAAACTCAGGATCTCAAAGGAAGTCCGGGTGTCCAGATTTCCCGTTGCTTCATCAGCCAGTATCAATACAGGGTCGTTCACTAACGCCCGGGCAATGGCCACCCGCTGCTGCTGCCCTCCGGACATCTGATTGGATTTATGATAAAGCCGGTCGTGCAATCCTACAGCCTCTAAGGCCGCTATTGCCCGTCGTTCTCTCTCCTTAGCAGACACTGCCGGATTGTACATTAACGGCAATTCCACATTCTCAATAGCAGTTGTCTTGGGTAACAAATTATACGACTGAAATACAAACCCGATTTTGTGGTTTCTCAATTCCGCCCGTTCATTTTTCCCCATTTGCCGTACAGAATATCCATCCAGCCAGTAATCCCCGGCAGTGGGAGTATCCAAACAGCCTAAAATATTCAGAAGAGTTGATTTCCCGGACCCGCTGGTTCCCATGATGGTTACAAATTCTCCGGGACGGATGACAAAAGACACCTCCCTCAAAGCGTGCACCTTCTCATTTCCGACCCAAAAATCCCGCTTTAAATTTTTCAATTCAATAATTGCATTCATTTTCCGAAAACATTTAAACCTGAAATTTTAGTTTTTTGCCTTATTTTTCTTTTGGCCGGGAGGTTTAGGCATAAAAGGACTCGTTTCGCCTTCGCCGGGTGCAGGCTTTCCGATAGTTCCCTTCCTGACCCCCACCATTTCTACTACAACTTCCTCATTTTCCCCCACACCCTCTACAATTTCAACCAGGGAATTGACGGTCGTTCCGGTCGTAACCTCTTTTTCCTGTAAAGTGAATCCTTCCTTTACCCATACGGTTTTTTGCAAAGCAGTATTCTCCACATCAATAGCATATACCCTGTATCCGTTTGCCTGTGCAATCTGCTCATCCGGCACAAACTTCAGCGCTTTGGCAGGGATTACGGGTACATTTTCTTTTTCCAAAGTATAAATAGACACCGTAGCAGTCAAGCCGGGTTTCAGCTTCAGGTCGGGATTCGGAGCACTGATTACCACCTCATAAGTTACGACATTGGATTCGACGGTAGCTTCCAAACGAACCTGAGTTACTTCTCCTTCAAACAGGTCATTGGGATAAGCATCGACAGAAAAAGTTACCCGCTGCCCTTCCCCGACCTGACCGATATCGGCCTCATCTACATCGGCTACCACCTGCATTTCAGTCAGATCCCTAGCTATTGTAAACAGCGTAGGGGTTTCAAAACCGGCAGCCACCGTCTGCCCTTCCTCTACTTCCCGGCTGATCACCACTCCGTCTATCGGACTGGTGATAACGGCATATCCCAGATTTCTCCGTACTTTTATGATATCTGCCCTTGACTTTTCATAAGAACTTTTCGCCTTTTCGTAATCATAAGTAGCCGTTTCATAATCGCTATCGCTGATCAGCTTTTTTTCAAACAGCACCTTTTTACGGGCATAATTTTTCTGCTGATAGTCGAATTCCGCCTTCGCATTGGCAAGGACTGCCTCCTGGGATTCGAGTTCTGCCTGTAAGGTTACTTTATCCATCTCAGCGATCAGCTGTCCCTTTTTTACGACACTGTTGTAATCCACATAAATCTTATCGATAATGCCGGAGACCTGTGTACCGACATCCACTTTCGTCACCGGCTCCACAGTACCGGTAGCCGAAACCATATTCGACATAGAACCACGCCTTACCTTTACCGTTTCCCAGTCCACTTTTCCCTTATCAGAAGCTCCCAGGAAAAAATAGCCGCACAATCCGATAACGACAATAGCGCCTCCGATTGTTATCAGTTTACTCTTTTTCATGCTATATTGATTTAAATATTATCTGTATTATTCTGCCGACGGCCCAATTGAATTCCTTTCCCCTGGTAAAAACCCAATAATTGCTGGCTCAAAATAGCCATATATTTAGCCTGAACAATCTCCTGTTGAGCTATCAGTAAATTATTCTTTTCCGTAAGCATTTCCAGCGTATTTTTCATTCCCAGATTAAATTGTTCCTGTACCAGTGTAAAACTCTGGCGGGCAGCATTCACACTTTCCATAGCCGAGCGATAACGATCCTGGGAAGAAACGGCGTCCAGATAGACGGTCTCCACCGTTTTCAGTAAATCTTTCTGGGTATTCAGATAATCCAAATCTGCATCTTCTACTTTTAAACGGGCAATCTTCAGGGCAGACTTATTTTTCCGGTTACTGTAAATCGGAATACTCAGTGTCACCCCTATGCTCTCATTAAAATTATTTTTCATCTGGTTTGAAAAGGAATAACCGGATCCGGAAAGATGACTGCTTCCTATTCCGGCCGTCAGATCTAAGGAAGGCAAATACCCGGAACGGGCAATCGCCACATCATATTCCGCAGCACTTACAGCCAGCCGGCCATTTTTAATCTCCGGCATAAAATCAAGGGCTGCAGCATAGATAACTTCTTTGGAAGGTAAAACTTGCAATACTTCATTTTCTTGAATTTCAGGAATATCCAATTCTATAACAGCGGATATATCCAGTTCCAATAATTGCTTCAGTTCCAACTTCTTTTCATCCAATGCTGTCTGAGCCACTACCAACTGATACTTATCTGCACTGTATTGGGATAGCAGTTGAGCCAGATCACTCTGCGCGATATCCCCGGCAGCATACAACTCCCGGGCTCTTTCACACTGAGCTTCAGAAATCTCTACCGTTTTTTTGTTGATTTCTACTGACTCAGCAGCATATAAAACCTGCAAATAACCCTCTGTAATAGCAATTTCAATATTATTTTCGGCTTCCTGAATATACAATTCCTGTATTTTATTCTGCAATTCCTGTTGCCGGATGTTCAAACGCAATTCTCCTCCCCGGTAAAGACTTACAGAGGAATTGAAACCATAAGTACCCGTATAGCTATTTTTATCTGTATCCGTCGTTTTGGGGTGATTGACCAAACTTTGTCCGGAAGAAAAGGACAGGGAAGGGAAAAGCTGCGCCCGGGATTGTAAGGTGTTCTCCTTGCTTTCTTCCCATGCAATTTTACTCTTTCTCACCTGGATATTCTGTTCCAGGGCATAGTCGATGCAATCCTGTAAACTCCACGTTTTCTCCTGAGCTTTCCCCGGTGAAATCATTCCCAGGATAAAAAGTATAACCGAAATAATAACCCTCTTCATAATCGTCTTATTTTTGTTTTAATAAGTTTGATTTCGGCCTTGCCATGAGGCCTTACAAACATTTTATATAAACAAAAATAAAAGATGTAGCTGCAAGGGACAATTTTATTAGACATACCCCTTGTTTCTGTCGACGAATCCGCCGTTTAAACCGATAAATACATGGCTTAAAATACCGATACAAACCGGAACATAAAGTCTGTTTTCTACGACCGGTCAGATTTTCCGGGAGCAATACCCCAGAGGGTCCCGCTCTGATAGAATTACTGAAGCCGCCCTTTGGGCGGCTTCACACAAACCTAATCACTCTAAACTAACTAAACCTGTATTACTTTGTATGTTTTCTACTTATTTCACTCAGCAATCGTTTCACAAAATCCCGTTGAGAGAATTAATAATAAACGATTGGTGCTTTTCCAATCAGATTTTACAAACACTTTTCACTTCACTCACACAAAAATAAAAAAAGAGCAGTTAAAGAACAATTTTATTATACGAATTCCCTATTTATACTGATTAATCCTTTATTTATACCGACCAACACCCATAAAGTACCTATCAACTGAAACGTAAAATCAATTTCTGCTGCAGGAAAGATCCAAACGAACGAAAGTTTTATAACAAAAAAGAATGCATACACCACAATTACTTCCTGGACAATCCCTTATACTGAGAATCAAGCTTAAACAACCGGCTCTGCTTTTACTCCTGTACGTTTCCTCCGGCCATATCCAGTAATTCTGTGGTAATTCCCTGCTGCCGCAGCTTATTGTATTCCAATTGTAAATTACCCAGCAATTTATAGGCATTGTCACTGGCCATCTGCATAGCCACTATTCGTACAGCCTGCTCTGAAGTTTGATTTTCCAATAACACCTTATAAAACATTGTCCGGACAATTAAAGGATATAAAATTTCAAAAATTTCCCGGCATCCGGGTTCATAAATATAAATCAATTGCTTTTCCTGACGGTCGGGACCAGCCTGTTCATCCTGTTTATGAGGCCTCAGTGGCAACAAATGTAAGCGTTCTACCGTCTGGGTTCCCATACTTTTAAAATGCGTATAAATCACTTCCACCCGGTCGATCTCCCCCGTTTGAAAGCGGCCGATCAGTTCGTCCGACAAGGCTTTGACCCCCTCCGCATACTGAGCGGCAGCAAATAAATCCGGCACTTCCCTGAAGCTGATATTCTTCATCCGCTTCACATCCCCTACGATCTTCTTTCCCACAGCATACACATCCGGTTGCATAATTCCCTGCGAACGGTATTCTTCTACTGCCTGGACTAACTTTTTATATATATTGATATTAAAAGCTCCGCACAGTCCTTCATCCGATCCCAGCACCACCAAGGCAACCTGATGTATGTCCCGTTCCTGCCGTAAAGGGGAAATAAAATCGCAATCCCTCTCATTCACATGATTCAATATAGACCGCAATTGTTCTTCATAAGGCATGGCCCGGTTCAACGCAATCTCTGCTTTCCGTAGCCGGGCAGATGAAATCATCTTCATCGCCCCGGTAATTTTCTGAGAAGATTGGACAGACCCAATCCTTCGCTTCAATTCACGCATTGTTGCCATAAATACCTTCTTTTATTTCCCTTGTACTAAAAGAAATTCCTTTCATTTCAGTCTTCTACCCTTTTATTTGTCCATTATACTTTTGAAAACGTCTTTTTACCTCTCCCCCTTTTACAAACGCTTAAATTTTAAAACGTTCTGTTACCTCCGCTGCGACAGCCGTCATCAGTTCCTCCACTTTCTCATCCAGAATTCCTTCTTTCAAGCGATCCAATACTTCTTCACGGTAGCGGGCATGCAAGAGTTCCAGATACAATTTTTCAAAATCCGACACATGGTGTAAAGGCACCTCTTTCAACAATCCCTGCGTACCACAATAAATGACCGCCACCTCTTCTTCTACCGGCATAGGGGAATACTGCGGCTGTATCAGTAATCTTGCATTTTTACGTCCTTTATCAATTACCATAGCCGTCACGGGGTCCATATCTCCTCCGAATTTAGAAAATGCCTCCAGTTCCCGGTACTGGGCCTGATCGATTTTTAACGTTCCCGCTATTTTTTTCATTGATTTCAACTGTGCGTTTCCTCCCACACGGGATACGGATATTCCTACGTTTATGGCCGGTCGTGTTCCTTCGTTAAACAAGGCTGTATCCAAAAAAATCTGTCCGTCGGTAATAGAAATCACATTGGTCGGAATATATGCCGAAACATCGCCTGCCTGAGTCTCAATGATCGGTAAAGCCGTCAAAGACCCGCCTCCTTTTATGACAGGCCTCAGCACTTCCGGCAAATCGTTCATCTGAGCAGCGACTTCATCGTTGGAAATAATACGGGCTGCCCTCTCCAACAAACGGGAATGCAGATAAAATATATCTCCCGGGTAAGCTTCCCTTCCGGAAGGACGCCTCAGAATCAGGGAAATCTCCCGGTAAGCTACTGCCTGTTTGGAGAGATCGTCGTATACCACCAGGGCATTTCGCCCGCTATCCCGAAAATATTCTCCGATAGATGCCCCCGCAAACGGTGCATAATAACGCATAGCTGCCGAATCGGATGCGTTGGCAGCTACGATAATACAATATTCCAAAGCTCCTTTTTCCCGCAACGTATTCACTAAAGTAGCTACAGACGAAGCCTTTTGTCCGATAGCGACATAGATACAATATACCGGATCTCCCTTCCGGAAATTTTCCCTTTGGTTGAGTATCGTATCGACAGCAATGGCCGTTTTTCCGGTCTGACGGTCACCGATAATCAACTCCCGTTGTCCCCGGCCGATAGGGACCATCGAATCGACAGCCTTGATCCCGGTCTGCAAAGGTTCCTTCACCGGTTGCCGGAAAATAACCCCCGGTGCTTTCCGTTCCAATGGCAACTCCAGTGTTTCCCCTTCAATCGGTCCGGCCCCGTCAATAGGGTCCCCCAAGGTATTTACTACCCTTCCCAACAAACCTTCCCCAACTTTTATGGAAGCAATATGTCCGGTCCGTTTCACCGTAAAATTTTCTTTTACCCGGTCACCTGCATTCATCAGAATAACTCCTACATTATCCTGTTCCAGATTCATCGCTACCCCCCTCACTCCATTTTCGAATTCCACCAATTCGCTAGAACGTACATTGTCCAATCCAAACACGTGAGCCACCCCGTCGCCTACTTCCAAAACGGTTCCAACTTCCTCAAAAACGGTCTTCGTATCTATTCCTTTAAGCTGCATTTCGAGTATATTCGAAACTTCATCCACTTTACTCATAACATTTTTCTTTTAATTCCCTTACATAACTCATTTTCCCGGAATTTTTCTTTCCCTTTTATCCGTTTCTCACACTTTCAACATTTCCGAACGAATCTGTTTCAATTCTTTTCTCACAGAAGCATCCAACTCTTCCGAACCGATTTTCAAAATAAAGCCACCGATGATCTGAGGATCTACGGAACTGTAAAATTCTACCCGCCTGGAGGTATGTTCAGTCACCAATTTTTTGATCTTTTCCATTACGGCCGGCTCCAATTCCCGGGCCGTGATAATATTCACCCGGATAATACCGTTTGCTTTGCGATAAATATCCTCATATATCAACGCAATAGTTCTCATATAACTCTCCCGGTGATTCCTGATCAGTAACCGGATAGCCCGTATATATGCCTCTCCCGGTTCAATTCCGATAGCCGTCGAAAGCAATAATTCCTTATCCTTCGGAGACAGCACAGGATTCAACAAAGCTTTCTGCAAATCCGGATAAGCTCCGTAATTATCCAAAAATAACTTCATTTTCTCATAGACCAATTCCTCTACTCCCAGTTCTTTCGCGTACCGGAACAAAGCTTTTGCATACCGCTGTGAGATTAATCCTTCGTTCATGTGTTATCCTTTCTACTGAAATTTACGGCTATTCTCTTCCGGAGTTTACGAAAAAAACGTAAACTACTCCTTTTCATCAATTTTTATTCTCCAGTTCATCCAGAAATTTTTCCACCATTTTCTCCTGAGCTTCCTTTCCGGATAAATCTTCCCGAATCACTTTCCCGGCAATCTCCAGTGACAATTTGCTCACTCTCCGGCGCATCTGTACTTCTGCTTCTCTTTTTGTCTGTTCAGCTGCCAAACGGGCTGCTTCCAATACTTTCTGAGCTTCCTGCGACGCTGCTTTCCGGGCCTCCCTGACAATATTCTCTTTCAACCGCTGGGCTTCCTGTAAGATCTCCAGCTGCCGCCGCTGAGCCTCTGAATATAAAGCTTTTG
This sequence comes from uncultured Odoribacter sp., assembly GCF_937966165.1. Taxonomy (NCBI): domain Bacteria; kingdom Pseudomonadati; phylum Bacteroidota; class Bacteroidia; order Bacteroidales; family Odoribacteraceae; genus Odoribacter; species uncultured Odoribacter sp. The sequence goes on along the minus strand of NZ_CALCLB010000032.1, from coordinate 62,161 downwards.
CATCCTTTTCCGCCTGTCTCTTTTCTTCTATCGCCTGCTGGGCATACTGCACCCCTTTGTCGATAAAATCGGCCCGTTCGTCCACACTTTTGATAATCATTGGCCAGGCAAACTTTGCCAATATTCCCAAAAGAATCAGAAAAACGACCAACATCCAGAATACCAGTCCGAATTCCGGCTCAAATAATGCCATAATCTTATTTTTTATTGAAAAAGGACGATTCCATTTCCTCTTCCGGAGTTAATCCTATACAAACAAGGCGATAATACAAACAATAATCGCAAACAATGCCACTCCCTCTATCAAAGCAGCTATTACAATCATATTTGTCCGGATACTGTTCGTTTCTTCCGGCTGACGCGCAATCGCATCCATGGCATTTGCACCGATTTTACCGATACCGATCCCGGCCCCGATAGCAGCTAAACCCGCTCCGATACAAGCACCTATTTTTGCCAGACTCAATCCGGCCGCCATTTGTAATGCAATAAAACTTAACATACTTCTCAATTTTAAATCGTTATCAATATTTCATTATTTCTTCTCCGATACAGTTCAGGAAGCAGATTTACTTCCTACCCTTGCCAAACTAATAAATATAGTCGACAGCATCATAAATACATACGCCTGTATAAAACAAATCAAAAAATCGATCAGATTCATAAATACGGCAAACAGTACAGCAATCACCGTGGAACCAGCCATGGCAGCTGTTCCCAACGCTCCGAAAACAAATATCAGTGCAATCAATACCAAGGTAATCAAATGACCGGCCATCATATTGGCAAACAAACGGATCATCAAAGCGACCGGCTTCGTAAATACGCCAAAGATTTCTATCAAAGGCAAAATCGGTAACGGAAATTTTAACCATGCCGGGACATCCGGCCATACAATCTCTTTCCAATATTTTTTGGTTCCCGATACATTCACTACCACAAATGTGCACAAAGCCAATACCAAGGTAACCGATATATTCCCCATTACATTTGCCCCTCCCGGAAAAACGACAATCATGCCGAGCCAGTTGGAAAATAAAATGAAGAAAAACAATGTCAGTAAATACGGGGCAAACCGCCGGGCTTCCCCTTCCAATACAGCTACGATTACCTCCTTATACACCATATCAATAATCATTTCTATCAAGCCTAAGCCCCGGCGGGGCGCTACAAGCGGATTCCGACGGTACCAACGTTTCAGGGGGAAAAGTACCCACATGACAACGATAGCTGTAATGAATAAAGCCAATACATTTTTCGTTACGGACAAATCCAGAGGCCTGTATAGCTTTCCCTCCTTCTCCCCAACCACTTTCCCATCATACTCTCCACCGGAAGCAATGTAAAATCCCTCATACGACTTTCCCTCCCGTAAACGGGAAGAACTGAAAATATACCACCCTTCTTCCCCATGCACAATAACCGGTAAGGGAATCTGAATACTCCTTCCATGCGGTAAAGTAATATTCCATCCGTATTCATCCCCCAAATGACTGAAAATGGCATCCTTCGGATTGAAAGTATTTTTCTCCTTTCCCTGCTCCGCTGCAAAAGCTCCAGCAGTAAACAGAAAAAGAAACAAAACAGACAAACATATAATTATTTTTCTCATATTCAGTATTTTGAACAAAAGCCTTCCCTATCCCTCGTTCCGTAGGAGCCATACTGCCTGTACCCCTTTTAATTCAGACATACGGCAATCCGGTTGGCTCTTACCTCTACAATTCCACCCGTTACAGCAATCTTTGCCTCCTTACCTTCAGTGAAATACACAATCTCTCCCGGTAGAAGGGTCGAAATCAAAGGAGCATGATTCTCCAATACGGTAAAAGGACCGCAACTTCCGGGCAAAGTCACCCGGTCGACTGCCCCGTCAAAAAGAATCTTCTCTGTAGATATGACTCTTAATATCATAATTTCCATTTATTATTCTTACTTTCCGGCCTTTGCCATCATTTCCTTACCCTTCTGAATCACCTCATCTATCGTCCCAACATTCATAAAAGCTTGTTCCGGATATTCATCCATTTCCCCGTTCAGAATCATTCGAAAACCCCGGATCGTCTCTTCCAAAGGCACCATAACCCCCGGAATACCGGTATATTGCTCAGCTACATGAAAAGGCTGGGATAAAAAACGCTGAGCCCGTCTTGCCCTTCCCACCACTGTTTTATCAGCATCCGACAATTCATCCACTCCCAGAATGGCAATGATATCCTGCAGCTCATTATAATGCTGTAACAATTCAATAACTTGCTGGGCCGTATTGTAATGTTCCTCTCCCACAATATTCGGATCCAGTATCCTGGAGGAAGATTCCAAGGGATCCACAGCCGGATAAATACCTAACTCCGTAATCTTACGGCTTAATACAGTAGTTGCATCAAGAAAGCTGAAAGTCGTCGCCGGTGCAGGATCGGTTAAATCGTCTGCCGGTACGTAAATAGCTTGTACAGAAGTAATGGAACCGTATTTTGTAGAAGCTATTCTCTCCTGCAATTTTCCCATTTCAGAAGCCAAAGTGGGCTGATACCCCACAGCTGAAGGCATACGCCCCAACAAGGCCGACACTTCCGAACCGGCTTGCGTAAAACGGAAAATATTGTCGATAAAAAGCAATATTTCATTTCCGCCTTCATTGGAATCCCGGAACATTTCTGCCACCGTCAACCCTGACAATGCAACCCTCAAGCGGGCTCCGGGTGGTTCGTTCATTTGGCCGAATACCAACGTAGCCTGGGACTGATTTACTTTCTCCATATCCACACGCTTCACATCCCAATCACCCTTTTTCATCTCTTCTAAAAAAGTCTCCCCATAATTAATTACCCCGGATTCTATCATCTCCCGCAACAGATCGTTCCCTTCCCTCGTCCGTTCCCCCACTCCGGTAAATACAGAATAACCGTTATGTCCCTTGGCTATATTATTGATCAGTTCCATAATCAAAACCGTCTTCCCGACTCCCGCACCCCCGAACAATCCGATTTTTCCCCCTTTTGAATAAGGTTCCAGTAAATCGATCACCTTTATTCCCGTAAACATAAATTCCTCGGTGATCGATAAATCCTTAAACTTCGGAGCTTCCTGATGTATAGAACGGGTCTCGGAATAATCCAAAGGAGCCAGATGGTCGATGGCATCTCCTGTGACATTCATCAATCTCCCCTTAATTTGCCGGCCCACCGGCATCGTCAGCGTATGTCCCAGATCCCGGGCTTTCATCCCCCGGTGAAGGCCATCGGTAGTATCCATGGCCACGCAGCGCACCGTATCTTCCCCAATATGTTGCTCTACTTCTATAATCAATTTCTCCCCCGTATCTCTTTCTATCTCCAGGGCTTCGTAAATCGGCGGTAAACTTTCTCCGCCCTCCTCAAATATTACGTCTACCACAGGTCCGATTACCTGGGTAACATATCCGAATTTCTCTGCCATAATTTTAATTTATGCTTTCAATATCTCCATACCACAACCTTTTAACGAAAATTCATTTAAAAAAGTTGTCGTATAGATTAATTCAAAAAATATACCATTTCTTCAGAAAACAAGTCTGAGTAGTAAAATTTACACTACGGTAACATAAATAAACAACCCTCTTCCCATTGAAGAGAAACCCCAAACCGTAGCTACCGATGAAAAAAGAATCTAAATAAGAATCCTCTGTAGAAAATAAACGTAAAAACCATGCAGATAACGCACAGACAACATATCACTATATTTTTCCGTCTTCAGAGCAGAAAGTAAAGCAGCCCCCACATTCCGCACGGAAGTTGCCATACCTCCCGGCACAGAAGAGACTCCTTTATATTGACCGGACAAATCCACCGTATAAGCCAGCAGTTCGTCCCAATTTTTATAAGGGTGAAAGAAATTTTTTCCGCAGCTCTGACCGGCAACCCCCCATTCCGCATTTGTCTCAGAAAGGACAGATACAGGATTTTCTCCCCTTCCGCTCTTTTCTTCCCTCATTTCTGAAGCAAGAAACAGGAACAACGTCAATATGCCACACAAAAGTAGCTTCATTTCTTTTACATTTGACACAAATATAATAAGAATTCTCCTAAAATGGATAAAATGCGGAGGAATAGAGTAGAAAACAAGTATTATTTTACTATTCTTCTTACAGCAAAAAGCAGGATACCAATAGGTAAATAAAAGGATCACAACCTATCCGTTATCTTTTTTAAGTCGTTAAAAGTAGCGGAAAAAGAATACCCCTTATTTCATTCCACCCAAAAGAGCCGGACACAGAGTTTGTTCTCCCCAACCGGAAGCCTCAGGTAGATAAGAAGCCCCAAGCGATATTAAGTGCGATGATAGATCGAATCGAAGGGCAGTCTGCAACGCTCTCCCCAGATCCCTTTCTCCCCGTTTCGTATACCGCAAGGAATAACCATATTGATTCCGGCTCCGGAGGGTAATTTCAGCAATTTTTTAATCCGTTTACTATCAAAGCCTTCCAACGGGCAAGTGTCATACTTTTCGTTAGCCATTGCAATCATGAATGTCTGAGCGGCAAGTGCACAGGACTTGTTCACTGTGACACGCATATCGCATTCCGAAACTTCGCGCACGATAGGACGGAAAAGACCGATAACTTTGGCTAACAGCACCCTGAACAGGCCTAAGATTCCGAAAAACCGGGCATAGAGGAAAGGCATCAATTTTCCATAGTACAACTCCCGGTCTTTGATACGTTTGGCCTGTCGTTCTTCCGGACTGTTCCGGCGGACGTTTCCCCTTTCGAAATCGAGGACAAATTTTGCCCGTTTCCGGTACAGGTCCTGACGGGTTACGAATACAACGATTTCCGCTGCCGTTGCCGTAGCAGTCTGCCCCAGGCAGGCCTCGGAAATTCCGGCCATTTTTTCAGGCTGTGTGATGTGATAAAACTCCCACAACTGCATATTCGAACTGCTGGGAGCTAATGCGGCTAATTCCAGACAATGCTTTACCTTTTCAGGATCTATCGGTTTGTCCTTATCGAATACCCGTACTGCACGACGAAAATTCAAAGTTTCTTCCAAATTCATACTTTCTGTTATTTATTGAATTGCCGCATAACGACCTCAGCCATTTTTCGGGAACTAAACGGATCCTGCCCCGTAATCAGATTTCCGTCTGTTACGACTTCAGGTATCATCGGAATAAATGCCTTTCTGTAATCCGCCTCCCGTTCTTTCAACGCAGCTTCGAGATTGAAAGGCACGACTTTTTTCCTCCTGGCAAGGCTTTCTTCAAACCAGCTAAATCCCGTGATCTTTTTACCTTTTACCAGGTACCGGCCATCCGATAGTTTCACGTTTAATAATCCGCATACTCCGTGGCAAATAGCGCTAACTATCTTATGGTGTTCATAGTGTTTTCTGACGAGCGTTTGCAAAACGGCATTATCCGGGAAATCAAACATCGAGCCGTGTCCTCCGGCTAAATAAATGCAGTCGAACAGCTGTACGGACACTTCCTCCAGACTTTTCGTATGCCGTAACATATCCCGGAACTTCGCATTGTTCCAATAGCCTTTGGATAGTTTGTCCAGGTACAACGGTTTCAGACTCAGAGGATCGACGGGAATATCGCCTCCTTTCGGACTTGCAACCACAACGTCATAAGCTCTCTTTTTTGAGCTATCGTAAAGGTGAGTGAGCTCGCTGAGCCATAATCCTGTTCTCAGTTTTCCGTCCGGGTATATACCGGTTCCGGTTCCGACAATCAGTAACTTCCGACTTTCCATTTTCTATTTTTTTCTGCTTGTATAATAAAATCCAGTATAAATAAACCCTTAAACTGCTTCCGTACAAAGTCGCTTCAAATTTCCGGCCGTCCTAATTCCGTTCCGGCAGGGTAGTCACCGATCCGGAATGTTACCGGACCCGGATCCGGACAGATATCGTACGTCTGCTTAAACAATTCCGCTCTTTTCGTACAAAACGTTTCAGAGATGTTTCCGGAAAAAAGAAATCAGTCACCCGGATGCTCCGCCCTTCGCTTTGAGCTGGCCGTATAAATCGTAACGGTTTGCCCCCTGAACAATATGGATATCCCTGCCCCGGGAAGCAGCTTTGCGGAACAATTCGCAACCGTCACGGTAAGAACCGAAAGTTCCGATCTTATTCCCTACGATAACCCGTAAAGGCTGGAGCTGCAGGCAATCAGCCAGCAGGAATACATCGAAAGCCAGCTTTACAAATTCCGCTTCAGCCAGCTGTTTTCCATAAACAGGCCCGGAAGTCTGTTTCTTACAACTGCTGACCATATATACGAACAATATTTTGAACAGTTACAAGGCCAACATATTGCATTCAGAGTCATGGCCCTGTCAACAAACAAAATCAGAACTGAAAGAAAGCCGGATGCTAAAACGAGCCGGATGAAACCAACCGGAACCCTCTGTCCGATCATATCTAAAACAACAGTAGGAATGAAAAGGAAAAACAATAAAAATTTTCCTCTTTTCAAAAGGATTTATCCGGGCAAAAAAGGTGTTGGCCCCCCATTAACTCAAGTCTCCTTGGATTTTCAAACAAAGCTCAGAATCAAGGCTTGTGCTGTCAATACCCTTAAAAACATTGTCAAGGGATATACGGTAGCATACCCCACAGAAGGCATGTCATTTCCGGCAGTTGCATTGGAATAAGCCAAAGCAGGGGGATCGGTCATACTGCCCGCGATCAGTCCCATTAACGTAAAATAATTCACCTTATAAATCCAGCGGGCTATAATACCGATAATCATCAAAGGAATAAAAGTAATAACAAAACCATAACCAATCCAGGAGAAGCCACCTCCATCCACCACTGTTTCTACAAATCCGCCCCCGGCATCCAGCCCCACGCAAGCCAGGAAAAGGGCTATCCCGATCTCTCTCAGCATCAGGTTCGCACTCATCGTCGTATACGTTACTATTTTATAATGCGGACCAAAACGGCTGATCAGTATGGCTACAACTAAAGGTCCTCCGGCCAGTCCCAATTTAACAGGCTGGGGTATACCGGGGAAAGTAAAAGGAATGCTCCCCAGAAAAATACCCAAAGCAATTCCCAGAAATAAAGGGATAAGATTGGGTTCCCGTAAACGGCGTAAAGAATTTCCCAATACTTTTTCCACACCCGCAACATCTGTTTCCGCTCCGACCACAGTCACGCGGTCTCCGATTTGCAACTGCAAACCGGGATGAGCCACCAAATCCAATCCGGAACGGTTCACCCTCGTAATATTTATCCCGAATCCGCCTCTCAAATGCAACTGTCCCAAAGTTTTTCCGTTAATCTCTGCCCTTGTAATGACAATACGACGGGAGATCAGATGAGCGTCCAGTTTTTCCCATTCAGCCCTGTGCATTTGTATCTTTTCTCCAATAAAAGCCGTAATCGCATTCATATCCTGGGTAGCCGCAATTACAAATAATTTGTCTCCCTCTTCCAGAGGAGTATCGGACTTAGCAATTTTCAACCCCTCATTTCCATGCAAAATACGGGAAATGACAAATTTCTTGTCAATCAGGGAAGCTACTTCCGCTATATCTTTTCCAAACAAAGCCGGATTTCTGACCACCAAAGAAACATGCGTAGCCTGAGAGGCTTTCTCTTCTGCCACATTCTGCGCATCCAGATTCTCTTTTTCAAAAGAAATCCTGAAGAGATAACGGATCAGGACTATCGCCAGTATAATTCCAATTACCCCTAAAGGATAGGCGACTGCATATCCCATAGCAATAGCAGGAAGTTCGGTGCCGCTCATATCGAAATAAGCCTGTTGGGCAGCTCCCAGTCCCGGCGTATTTGTCACAGCCCCGGAAAGAATACCCACCATAGTGGTAATCGGGATACCTGTAATGAAATGAATAATACAGGTAATACCCACACCCAAAACAACGACTCCGGTTGCCAAAAGATTCAGGGTAATACCGCCCTTTTTAAAAGAAGAAAAAAATCCGGGCCCTACCTGCAATCCGATAGAATACACAAAAAGAATCAAACCGAATTCTTTTAAAAAATGGAGGGCGTGAGGATCCATACGCAAACCGAAATGACTGAAAATAATACCAACAAAGAGAATCCAGGTAATCCCTAAAGAGATGCCTGCTATTTTAATTTTACCTAAAAAAATGCCGACAAAAATCACAACGGCAATCAATAAGATCGAATGCCCGATACTCGTCCCAAACATCAAACTATTTACCCATTCCATAAAAATACATCTTTCGAAAGGAAGTACATAAACTATTTTTTACCGGCCCCATGCTCTCTCTGCACAAGCTTTACCTGAAACTTCACTGACAATCAAAATGAGAATTCTGATGAAATCAGCAGCCGAAACTTTAATTCTTTTTATCAAAAACTTTCGAACCCGTAACTTGAAGAAACAAACTTTCTGAACCTCCCTCCTCTGTTTTAAAGAAAATAATTTTCGATTTTTAACCCCACAAAATTATATATTAAAATGGTAGGAAAAAGTTTTAACAGACATAAAAATGTGGTAATTATACACACTTATTCTATAAAAATGGCATGGCATTGCCTTACATCATTTATTCTGCTTTCAGTACATCAACGGGATTTATACAGGCAGTTTTCCAGCTATGCCAACTAATTGTCAGAAAAGTAACAAATAAAATAAATAAACCGGAAAAGAAAAATATACTCATTGAGAGGGGTATTTTATAAGCAAAATTCCTTAACCAAAGCGAAATTAAACACCAGGCCACAGGGGCAGCAATAAAAAATGCAATCGTAATCAATTTCAAATATCCTTTATTGAGCAAAATCAGAATTTTAATAACTGTTGCTCCCTGTACTTTCCGGATACCTATTTCCTTTATTCTGAATCTAAAATTAAAAAGTACTAAGCTAAAAGTACCCATTAAGGATAATAAAACAGAAATTATACAAAACAAGGATATAAGTGTCCCAAAATTAGACTCCCGACTATATTTGGAATTTAGATAATCATTCACCCTATTTATTTCTCCCTCATAAAACGGTGATAACGTTTTTGCTTTATTATTGATAAAAGACATTAACTCATGAGTAGGGGAAACCGATGTTTTTATAAAACAATACTCTAAAGAATAAGATTCATTTACGTATAAAATAAGAGGCTTTACAGCACTCTTCAAAGATTTGAAATTAAAATCCGAACAAATAGACTGAATGGGAATCCGTCCCAAACGTTTATCTAACGTCTGTTCTCTTCCTGTTATTTTTACAAAAGTTTCGTTCGCTATAGCACAAGTATCCGTAGGTATAAACCGGGATTGTCCTTCCTCAATTTTTATTCCCCAGAAATCTGCATAATTGGGGGTTACAGAATTAGCATAATACCAAAGTCTCTTTTTTGCTCCTCCTATGAAGATGTCCGTACCTTCCATACTAAAATCTCCTAACATTTCAGATGAAAAGGTTACATCCACAATTTGCGGGTGACTCCTCAATTCTCCGGCAAAAACATCCCTGTGTTTTTCTATGTCTTTGTTAATCTGCATATAAAGGACCTTATCTTTCTGTATACCCCAAGATCGATCCCTCAGCATTCCTAACTGTTTATAGGTAAAAACTGTCAGAATAATCAAGACAATAGAGGTAATAAACTGAAATACAACTAAAATACTCCTCAGATTTTTTCCTTTATTCAGAGTACTGTTTTTCCCGCCTAAAACCACTGCCGGAGGAAAATTGGTCGTATAATATGCCGGATAAATACCTATAATTACACCTATAATTATACTCAAAAATACATATTCAAATGCTAAAAAAGAATGTGAGAAAGGATTGGCGGAAGAAAAAAGTAAGGTCTGAACAGGACTTTCTGCTATAAACATACACACTATAAATCCCAGAAGACAGGAAATAAATGAAAAAAAAACAGTTTCGCTAATCAGACATAAACGAAGAAATAAAACCGGCATTCCATAAATTTTCTGAATATTAAACCATCTTAATCGTGTTGGTGCCAATGAATTAATATAGTTTATAAAATTTATAAATGCAACGATCAGAATCAATATTCCGATAAATAATAAAACCGAAGAAGTCATTTTATTCCCCTCTGAAGCATAATATACTTCCTGCAACGGACGTAATTTCTTCAAACTGGAAAAAATAATCCGGTCATTCAATTTACCCGTTTCATTGATCCTCTCTTCCAGAGCTTTTATATTAACAGCCGGAACAATATGATAATAATTACAAAACACCCAACTATTCCAATCATCAAAGGACGGCAAACAAGTATAAATTAAATTTTTCAAAGATGAATTTGGTGGTAAGTCTTTATATAAGGCGGCTACTGTGAACTGTTCCTTTTCGTTTATCAACAAAGATTGCCCGATAGGATTTTTATCCTGAAAAATTTTTCGGGCGAAGCTTTGCGGAAGCATAACATTATTTTTTACAGACAATGCACTTCGGTAATCTCCTGTAATAATATCCAAATTAAATACAGAAACAATACCCGTATCAGCATATCCGACAGAAGTAGTGAAATGTGAATCTTCAAACATTATCCTGACCTTTCCCCCTTCACCATAAATACAGGAATGAGTAAGTTCCGGCAATTGAGAAGACAGGTAATCCGAATATCCTTTGGGAAAAAAAGGAGAAAAGCCGTCAGTTGCCGTATCATAATATTCCAATTGATAGATGTGTCTGTAATCTGAGAATGTTTTATTATAATTATTTTCAAAATCCAACTGAATCAATATGATAAAAAAAGCAGAATAAGCGACAGCTAATCCTATGAGCATCATAGCACTCGGTACCTTAAAATGGAATAAAGTATGAAATAAATTTTTAAAAAATATTTTTATCCACATCCTATACTAAATTTATGATCTTCTTTGTAAAAGTAAAAATAAAATTTAATTAATTTTAGTTCATAGGAGATCATTTACTATTTTAAGTACCGGCAAAGTTAAAAATGAAACCAAAATTTATCGGTAGCAAATCCTTAGTTATCCTTTCTGACCTATTATTTTCAATTTATGTCCTCCAACCTTATATTTTTGTAAAAATTTTCAATTACAGACATAATTCTCAAATGTTTACGTTCTTTTACAATCTTTATTTTTTAAGATTAAATATAATTGCCAAAATTATGACGAATAATTTATATCTTTGAAAATCTAAAAATTTGCAAATGGTATTATTCAACCGTTTTATATTAAAGTACAATACCGATTACAAGGGACTTTACGAATGCCAGATTTGTTAGCTTTCTGAAGCCTTTATTCTTTCATTTTGCAAGAGTCGCAAAATTCTTTTCGATTATTATCCTGAAACTGTAATTTTATTCATCATGTTTTCAAAAGAAATTTATATCCACAGACGTAATCTTCTGAAAAAAGAAGTGGGAAAGGGTATTTTACTTTTCCTGGGGAATTCCGAAAGTAGTATGAATTATGCCGATAATACTTATCCTTTCCGTCAGGATTCAACTTTCCTGTATTTTTTCGGTTCGGATTATGCCGGATTATCAGCTATTATTGATATCGAAGAAGATAAAGAAATTATTTTCGGGGATGAACTGACCATTGACGATATTGTCTGGATGGGTACCCAACCAAGTATACGGGAAAAAAGCGAAAGAGTAGGAATTTCTGAAACCCGGCCTGTTGCTCAACTAGCGGAATACCTGAAAAAAGCAATGACCCAGGGACGCCGGATACATTATCTGCCTCCTTACCGGGGAGAGCATAGGATCCGGCTTTATGAACTGCTACACATCGTTCCCGATCAGCAAGAGAAAGGAAGTTCGGTTGATTTTATCCGTGCCGTGGTAAACCAGCGGAATTATAAATCAGCAGAAGAGATTGAACAAATCGAAGAAGCGGTTACCATTTCAGCCCATATGCACATCAAAGCTATGCAAATGATCCGTCCGGGAATGAAGGAATCGGAAGTGGCTGCTGCAGTCACGGAAATTGCACTCCGGGACGAAGGGAATCTCTCTTTCCCGGTAATTGCCACCGTACACGGGCAAACTTTACACAACCATTACCACGGACATATTGCCCAGGAAGGACAGATGTTCCTGCTGGATGCAGGGGCAGAAAACCGTATGCACTATGCGGGAGACCTTTCTTCTACTTTCCCGGTAGGCAAACGATTTACGGAACGTCAAAAAGAAATTTACAACATAGCTCTTCATGCACATCAAACAGCAGTGGCCGCTCTTCAACCGGGAGTTGCTTTTAAGGATATCCATCTGAAAACCGCAGCCACCCTCGCAGAAGGACTGAAAAGCATCGGACTGATGAAGGGCGATCCTTGGGAAGCAGCACAAGCCGGTGCCCATGCTCTCTTTTTTCAATGCGGATTAGGTCATATGATGGGTTTGGATGTACACGATATGGAAAACCTGGGCGAAGTATGGGTCGGATACGACGGTCTGCCTAAAAGCACCCTTTTCGGCCTGAAATCCCTCCGCCTCGGCCGTAAATTGGAGCCCGGTTTTGTATTGACGATTGAACCCGGTATCTACTTTATTCCCGAATTGATCGACCGCTGGAGAGCAGAAAAACGTTTTACGGAATTTATCTGCTACGAAGCGGTAGAAAAATACAAAGATTTCGGGGGATTACGCAATGAGGAGGATTACCTTATCACACCGGAAGGCAAAAGAAGACTCGGAAAATATGTACCTACCACCATTGAGGAGGTAGAAGCAATGCGATCCTGAAAACCATTTATAACGCTGAAAATTCAAGAACATGAAAATTGTAACAATCATCTTTTTAATCCTGCTGACAGCCTTTTTCCAAAGTAAGGGATGCACAGTACTCGTCGCAGGTAAAAAAGCGACCGTGGACGGAAGCGTACTCAACTCCCATACAGATGCCGGAGCAGACTGCCGGATCCGGGTCGTCCCGGGACAAAAGTTTCCCAAAGGCAGTACGACCCCGGTTTATTACGGTATACAACGGGTAGACCTTCCCCTGGAAGAAAACGGAGAAATTTTAGGTTATATCCCGCAAGCGGAACAAACTTACACTTATTTTCAGTCGGCTTATTCCCATATCAATGAATATCAATTGTGCATAGGAGAAAGTACACTGAGTCAACGCCCGGAATTACAGGTAAACAAAGGAGAAGGGAAACAGATTATGACTGTTGAGCAAGCCATGATCTTTGCACTGCAACGTTGTAAAACGGCCGATGAAGCCCTTGGCCTGATTACTTCCCTTATGGAAAAATACGGTTTTTTGCCTTCTTGCGGACCGGAATCGGAATGTCTGACGATTGCCGACCCTGAAAAAATATGGATACTGGAATTATTCAGCGTGGGTAAAAACTGGACCCCTGAAAGTGGGAAACCCGGTGTTATCTGGGCGGCACAGCGGGTCCCGGACGACCATATTACTATGATTCCGAATTGGAGTATTATCAAAGAAATTGATCTCTCCCAACCGGAATACTTTAAGGCTTCCTCCAATTACCAGCAAGTTGCAATGGAAAACGGATGGTATTCCCCCGAAAGCGGAAAACCTTTTGTCTGGCAGGAAATATATGCGCCCACCCCGCGGGAATGGGCCACGAATCGTCTCTGGCTGTTTGCCACCACCTTCGCCCCCACTTCGGCGCCGATATCCGATAGGAAAACAACAAATCCATTCGACAATCTGAACCAATACATTCAGTATGTCGAGCCTTTAAACCTGTATCCTTTTTCTTTTAAACCGGAACATCCGGTTTCTGTCCAGGATTTCATGGACTTCCAACGGTCTACCTTTACCGGTACCATCTACGACAAGGAAAACGACGCCGCCTGGTACTATCCCGGAAAGAACGGAGAAATGATAAAAAGCAAATTAGCCACCCCTTTCCCTTCTGCTGAAACTCAAAAATTACTGAAAACCACCCGTAGGCGGGCTGTCGCACGGGCGGACGGAGAATACGGTATGGTAGCTCAGCTCCGTTCCGGTATGCCCCGGGAAATAGGTGGTATTTACTGGATATTCCAAGACAATGCCTACACCTCCCCATATCTTCCTGTATTTACCGGAGTTACCCGAATCCCTGAAGTTTATTCTACTTACGATCCACAACAATACACGGACAACTCTGCCCGCTGGGCGATCGATTTTGTAGATAACCTGCTCTACCTGAACTGGCAGGACGGGAAAAAAGATTTGGAAACAGCCCGGAAACCGCTGGAAGACGGATTTTTTCAACAAAATAAAGAGATAGAAAAACAATATACAGAACTGCAGAAAAAAAATCCGAAAAAAGCCCGGGAATTATTGAACAATTATACTCAGGAATGTGCAGATAAAATTATGGATACTTATACTCAATTGAAAAATACACTCCTCACTAAATATACCAATAATAAAATGAGATAAGTATCCTCCAGCCTAATGATTTAAAAAGTGCAAATGCATAAATAAGGAAACAGACAACTTTCAAATTTATACCTTAGAAACAGACAGGAGCAAAATCCCTGAAAAAAGATTTACAATTACCGGTAAATCATTTAACAAGGAACTACCTGAAACAAGTATTAAGCAGATTGTCAACTCTTTGAATAATTAAATCCTTGTACATTTGCACTTTTTATTCCCTTACTTCAATTGACCTCCGGACAGGAAAAGATTACTGGAATCGCGGACGGAACAATTTTGGAAATCAAGATTTAAATGAAATTTTAATTAATTGAAAAATTATATTTATTTTTACCAAATAAATTTTATGCGTGATTGCTATGTTAAAGCTTGTTTTTTCTATCTTGTTGTGCTTGATAGTATCGGCAAACGCAGTTGGCATACAGTCCTCTCCTCCGGATACAAAACTGAGTCGTGAAAATTTCATTCTTATAATGAATTCTTATCATTATGAAAATCCATGGGGCACGGCTTTAACGAAGCAACTTCAGAAAGAAATCAAAGCAATCGACCCGGAGCTCATTCCGAACGTAGTTTATGCCCGGTTAGACAGGCAGCAGTCACTACTGAGTTCCCGCTTACAAATGCAGGGCGCCTTTACCAAAGGACGACTCTCTCCTCAAATTATCCGTCCCCGGATCTTAATCTTGGTAGGTGAAGAAAGCTGGATGTTATACCGGATTATGAATCTGCGAGGATTATGGGAACAAATACCGGTAATCCTGTGTGGGGTACATTCCCGGATCCTGAAAGATTATGCTGATTTTTTCCAATCAGAACCTCTAAATGACAGCTGTTATATTTCCACCCCGCTTTCAATTAAGCAGCTTCCCGTAAGCGGGATTATGAAAGACGATATGAGTTTACAAAATTTGCAACTCATATCCCGTTTATACCCGGGTCTTCAGGAAATCAACTACCTGTCAACGGGTAGCTTCAATGATGAATTTGAATTCCGGCAACTCCGCTCCACAGCCTGTCAATTTTTTCCGGATTTACGAATTTCAGTATATCACAGCGACCAAATTCATCCGGACACCATTTGCCGGATAATTAATAACTTACCTCCTCACAGAAATGTCGTACTTTTCAATACAGTTCCTTCTTTTTTAAGTTCTTTGTCCGTTCCTCTCTTCTCTTTACAGGATCAGGATTCCGATTCCAGACATATCCTAGGCGGATATTATCCTTCCCTGGGCCAATATGTGCAGCAAACAGCCAAATTGTTTAAACAGGTATATAATGGAGAAATACCCCCCTATCCTTTTACTTCTATACAAAACGGACAAAATCACTTAAACCGTCAATTACTCGACCAATGGGGAATCCACCGGGATTTCGACAAAACAGAAAATGTGAGCCTGTATAATATCCCTTCTCCGTTCATTGTCCGGCACCAGCGTCTTTTGCTCCTGAGTTTGCTTGGCATACTCATTATCGGTCTGCTTTACAGATATTATATACGTACCCGGATTTATAACCTGCACATTCGGGAATCTCTAAACCGTTATAAGACATTATATGACGAATATAATTTGATTTTCAAGCACATGCCTGTCTCAATGCTGATTTTCGACGAAAACGGAAATTTATTACAATACAATGCTTCTACAAAGTTACGACATATCTTTCCGTCTCTCAGTCCTACATCCGCTATTTCTCAAACGATCAATTTATTTGAGCAGATTCCGGAATCTTCCCTGCAGACCCAAATACGGAACAAAGAAACCATAAACTCTCTTATCGTCCTGAGCCCTCCATCCGATAGAGTAGACCCGGCACCCCAGAAAAACAAATATTATTTTCGTTTTCTGGTACGTTACCTGCCCGGTGACACTCCTGACAGCAAACAGATCCTGTTCATTCTCATTGATAATCAGGAAATATATGAAGCTAAAAGTATTCGCAAAAAATTGACGCAAGCCCTTGATTTTGCCATGAACAAAGCTTGCATCGGTGTAGCGAATTACGATTTGAGCAGGCAAAAATACCATTTTACCTCTAATTGGTTAAAGAACCTCGATTTAGATAAAATTCCTGCTCCCATAACCGATGCTTACCAGCATCTCTCCCGGGAAGACCGGCAGTCTTTGACCGACTTCTTGCAAGACAATTCTTCCGGCAGGCCTCACCATTATCACAAAGAATTCCCCATTATACACAGAGACGGAAGTAAACATTGGTTACGCTACCAAATCGGTATTACAGGTTATCAGCAGGAAACTGGCAGCTATATATTCACGGAAATATCTCAGAATATTGATCCCTATAAAGCAATGGAAGAGGCATTATACACTGCCATGTTAAAAGCACAGCGTTCTGAAAAACTCAAAAATGCCTTTATTGCCAATATGGGACACGAAATCCGTACTCCCCTAAACGCTATTGTTGGTTTTTCGAACTTACTGAATGAAACGGACAATACAGAAAAGCGTCAGGAAATGGTCCACCAAATTGAAGAAAACAATGAAATACTGTTACGCCTGATCCACGATATCATCGATTTGTCCAAAATCGAAAGCGGAACAATGGATTTCAGTTTCTCTCCCACCGACCTGACGGATTTATTTAATGATATGGCTATCCTCGCCAGAATGAAAACAACGCAAGGAAATATAGAAATCAAATGCGAATTTCCGGAAAGCCGTTTTTGTATTCTAACGGACAAAATCCGTCTTAAACAAGTATTGACTAACTTTATCAGCAATGCCGTTAAATTCACGGGCCAGGGCAGTATTACCATCGGCTACCGGTTTGAGGACAATATTTTATACGGATACGTATCGGATACGGGAATCGGTATCTCTTCAGAAAAGCAGCAGCAGATATTCGAACGTTTCTATAGGGGAAATAAGAATTATAATGGCTTCGGCCTGGGTTTATCCATTTCCCGTTCGATTATTGATGAATTAAAAGGAGAAATAGGGGTAGAATCAAAAGAAGGGGCCGGAGCAAAGTTCTGGTTCCGGTTGCCTGTCCGGGAAGTTTCCCTGACTCCTCCGGTTCAGGAAGTATCTCCCATCCAACAAACAAATAATGCAAAAGGAAAACAGAATATTTTAATTGTTGAAGATAATGAGAGCAATTATCTCTTACTCCAATTTATTCTGCAAAATAAATACAATCTTGTACACGCCTGGGATGGGAAAGAAGCGATTGAGTTATTTCATAGTCAGGCACCCGATTTAATCCTTATGGATATTAAAATGCCTAAGAAAAACGGTTATGAAGCGACCTGTGAAATACGGAAGTATTCTGCTACAATCCCGATCATAGCCACTACCGCTTATGCATTGTCGAAAGATGAAGAAAAGGCTTTATATCATGGTTTCAACGGGTATCTGGCAAAGCCGTTACAAAAACAAGCATTGCTTGATCTGTTAAATTATTGGCTATTGCGCCAGACGAATTAAACTGTTCCGGAATGAAGATTTTTACTATTATACTTTTATGCTGTCTCAACAGTTATTTGGTTCTCGCCGACCCCGTTTCTCCCGGGCAAATGAATCCCCGGAGAGTCCTTATTCTCAATTCCTATACTGAAAATACCATCTGGAGTGCGCAAATAATCCAGCAAATTGACTCATTATTCTCAGAAAAATATCCCGGTATACAGATCTACGCCGGCAATTTAGGTTGTAATGATCCTTCTACTCTTTCTTCTTTATTACTGAACCTACGTGCCATCCTCTGGCAAATGGCAGAACAGGAAGGGGAAACATTTGATGCCAAGACAAATCTCAAAACAACGTCTATTTTCCCCCGGAAAATCAGGCCTGACATAATTATCTTACTAGGAGATGAAGCCGAAGCCGTCTACAAAATGGTACATCTGGTAATAGGGAAATGGAAATACGTACCTACCGTTTCCTGCGCCGTCTGGGAAGAACAACCTCTTAGAGTATGGATTCCGGATATGAAATCAGATTTCAGCCAAATGGGACCCAACATCGATTTAACAGCCGCAAGCATCGCAGCCAATTCCCTTAAACAACGGGAAGAATACCGTCAATACGCAGGGCAGGATATAGTCCCCCAGGATTGTGTATGCCTGGAAGGGATATGGCGTTATGTCACCCGGATACCCAATACGAAAATATATTCCCACTTGTTTATAAAGGAGAACCTGGAACTGATGAAGCAATTAATGCCGGAAACCAAAGAGATTGTGTGGGTTGATGACAGCTATTATAAAGCCGACTATACTTTGTTCAAATTACAGAAGCATATCGGGGAAGTTTTCCCCGAAGCCAGTTTTACCGCCATTACTCATAATAAATTAAATACGGATTCCATTTTCGACCTGATGATGGAACCTGTTAAAGACCGCTTTTTTATTACTTATGCCTGGAATATAAACGGCTTATATAGTTTACGTCCGGAAAAAATACTCGATTCACTTTTCAGAAACGTATTGAGCAGTCCGATACTGACTCTTACAGAACAAAATTTACAACATAACAACTATTGGCTGGGAGGTATTCATTTTAAACCTGAAGAATATGCTCTCAGGACCTTTCAAACTGTAAATCAGATATGGAACGGAGTCCCGGCTGATTCCATTCTCCCCCAGGTTATCCTTCATGCTGAAACCCACTTAAACATGACTGCTCTCAAACGGTTCGGACTGGAAAACCGGGTTAAAGAACTGACAGATAATATCGTTTTCTTAAATATACCTCCCACCTTTTATGAAGAATACGAAAGGCAAATTCTGGGAACAATAATTGTCATTGTTTTTCTTTTGGGAATTTTTGTATTCTTCATTTGCAAACGGCGGTTTACCAGAATAATGCAGAAGGAATCGGAAAATTATCAAAGATTGTATGACAAGCTTCAGACAATCTATCAAACCAGTTCCCTTAATTTTGCGTTATATAACGAGACCGGACAATTACTCTTCCGGATCATAAACGGACAAAAAAATATATTGCAGCCGGATAAAAATGAATTATTTACAGAAAATCTATTTTCTAATCCGTACTTAAACCAAGAACAGAAACAACAGGTGAAAGCCCGTCAAAACGTTAGTTGCGAACTGGAAACGACCTTTAATCACCCGAAAAAACAGTTTTTTCAGCTGGCAATTAAGCCAATGGAAGCCGATGTCTACGGTAAGGCCTGCTACATCGTTATCGCCACTGATTTGACAGCCGTCATGCAGGAAAAGCAAGCGAAAAGAGAAGCCGAGCACATGTTTAATTTTATTTCCGAATCTGCTCAAATGGGAGTAGCTATTTACAATATACTCGACGGGGAAGGATTTGCCACTTCCAAATGGTATGAAAACCTGAACGAAGAACCCCGGAAAGGAGAACTTCCGCTTTATTTACATACGTCTTCCGAAGACCGGAAGCGACTGATCGCCTATCAAAATAAAATAAAACAGGAATATACCGAACAGCCTTTTACACAGGATATACAAGTTACCGACAAAAAAGGAATTTTACATTGGATCCGGGAATATATTTTCATCAAAAGTTTTGTCCCGGAAAAAGGTGAAATTCTGGTTGTGGAATTGAATATGAACGTAGACGCAGAAAAACAAAAAGAAGAAAAATTAGAACATTTAAAAGAACAAGCTGAACTGTCCAATCAGGAGACACAACAATTCCTGACCAATATCAGTCACGAAATCCGTACTCCTTTAAATGCTATCGTGGGATTTTCGTCTTTACTGGGAAGTTGCGATGACCCGGAAGAAATAAACGCCCTCATGCCCATTATCAAGCAAAACAATCAGCTTTTGGTAGCTTTAATCGATAATATTCTCCATCTGTCAAAAATTGATTCAGGCACCTTCACATTTCAATATACACCTATAAAGTTATATTCATTATTTAAATCCTGGGAAAACTATGCTTTAAATAATTTAAATAACAAACCGCTTTCCATTTCTTTAGAGCTGCCAGCTGCAACCGACCTCATCTATACAGATGAAATACAATTGGATACCGTAATGAAGAACTTAATCAGCAATGCTATTAAATTCTCAGAAAAGGGAACTATCACCATCGGCTATCGTCCTGGACAAGAAAAACATTATTTCTTTGTGAAAGATTGCGGAATTGGTATTCCTCTTGCAGAACAAAAACGAATCTTCAAACGTTTTGAAAAATTGAACTCCTTTACTCAGGGGACGGGTTTGGGATTAGCCCTCTGTCGTAGCATTACTCTCCATCTGGGGGGAGACATTGGTGTCGAATCTGAAACAGGGCAAGGGAGCTTATTCTGGATTACTTTACCAGACAGAAAGGAAAGAAGATGAACGGTTCCCCAAACGCTTTCCTTATTCCCAATTTATACTTATCTTTACCTTATGAAAACGCAGAGGGGTGCAGATTATATTTACCGGCTGATCCGTCAGGGAGAACATCAGCAACAGGATTTCAAATTCGAAATCTCAGATGTCCGGAAAATTGCAAAAAGTTTATCTGCATTTTCCAATACAGACGGAGGACGACTGCTCGTCGGGGTCAAAGATAACGGTAAGATAGCTGGAGTACGTTCAGAAGAAGAAATTTACATGATAGAAGCTGCTGCTAAACTTTATTGTAAACCCCAGATTCACTGCGAAATGCATATTTATGAAATAGAGGGACTGCAGGTGCTGGAAGTCGTTATTCCAAAAGGAGATTGTGCTCCTTATTATGCAAAAGACGATAATCAGCACTACCGGGCTTATATCCGGATAAAGGATGAAAATATCTTGGCTTCCCCTGTACACCTCCGGCTCTGGCAAACCCAATCTGCCCCGAAAGGAGTTTTTATACGCTATTCTGCACAGGAACAATCCTTGCTCGATTATTTAAATCAAAATGAAAAAATATCCCTTTCCCAATGCAGTAAACTGATCGGTATTCCCCGCCCCAGAGCCATCAGCATGCTCGCGAAATTTATCCGCTTCGGACTGATTGAGTCAATTTATACGGAAAAAAGTTTTTTTTACCGCCTATGCCCGCAATCCTCAGCTATATAATTTTCCCCAAAGCCAGCATTCTTTCCTCTATTTTAGCAGAAACAATACCTTTTTCCTTTCCTCCGCATTCAAGCAAATGAATATTTAAATATTTCCACACTTTAATATTCAAACTTCTAAATATTTAAATAAAAAGAAAACAAAACATCCCTTAATTTTTACAACTTAATTTTTATATTTATCAATCTCAAGAAAAGACTGTAAAATCAGGTATAAAAATTGATAATCAAATATATAAAAAGACCGTTATGCTTAAACATGTCGTTATGTGGAAACTAAAAGAATCAGCGGAAGGGAAGACCAAAGCTGAAAATGCCCGATTTATGAAAACCCGTTTAGAAGCACTGATAGGTGTCGTCCCAGAATTGAAATCAGTAGAAGTAGGAATTAATGTAAAGGAATCCGATATGGCCTATGATGCAGTTCTGATAGCAGAATTTGAAAACGAAGAAGCTTTAGCCACTTACAAAATACATCCGGAGCATGTAAAAATAAGTTCATATTGTAAAAAAATCCGGGAAAGCCGTGTGGTGGTAGATTATTATAGCTAAAATCCAAGAATTAAAAAACACATACATGTTTTGGATCAAAAGTTTTATTTTCTGAAACGATTCTGGTATTTTAAATCAGAATTTGTTTGTTCTTTTGAAAAAGAAAGGGGAAGCGGGCAGAACTAGAAATAATCAGAAGGAATTGCCCTTTTTATATTGTCCATTTAACACTTTGAATATGAGAAATACACTACTAACACTCAGTTGCGGGTTGTTATTATTTACAGCCTGCAACTCTAAACCTGCTGCCGATACCACTTTATCCGGATTGAAAAAAGCCAATTTTGATACATTGGTATCCGGTCAGCAAATTAACTTGTACCAATTAAAGAACAAAAACAACGTAGAAGTTACTATTACAAACTATGGAGGAAGGATCGTTTCCATTTGGGTGCCGGACCGCAAAGGGAATTTTGGCGATATTGTGCTGGCCCACGAATCAATCCCGGACTATATAGCCGATAAGGGAGGAAATTTCGGAGCTCTGATCGGGCGTTATGGTAACCGGATCAATCAGGGACAGTTTACACTGGACGGCAATACGTATCAACTTCCCCGGAACAATTACGGGCATTGCCTGCATGGAGGAGATACCGGTTTTCATCACCGGATTTGGGAAGCCACACAGCCCGACGCCCGGACATTAGTCCTAAGTTGTATCTCCCCGGACGGTGAGTACGGATTTCCAGGCACTTTAAAAACCCGGGTAACCTATAGTTTATCCGACGATAATGCTCTGAAAATAAATTACGAAGCAGAAACAGATAAACCGACAATTGTCAATTTAACCAATCACGCTTATTTCAATTTATCTGCCAATCCTTCTACCCCTATCCTCCATCAGCAATTAATGCTGAATGCCGACTACTATACCCCCATTGACAGTACTTTTATGACCACAGGAGAAATTGCTCCGGTAGAAGGTACCCCTATGGATTTCCGGACATTAAAAACAATTGGAAAAGAAATCGACAATGACGATTTTATTCAATTGAAAAACGGACACGGCTATGACCACAATTATGTTTTAAATACGAAAGGGGAACTCTCCCAAATAGCAGCTAAAGCTTACGATCCGGAAAGCGGCCGTACCCTGGAAGTTTATACCAGCGAACCGGGCATACAATTTTACGCCGGAAATTTTCTGGACGGAACTGTAAAAGGTAAAAAAGGAATTTACTATCCTTTCCGTTCTGCCTTTTGTCTGGAAACCCAGCACTTCCCGGATTCTCCTAATAAAGCGGCCTGGCCTTCAGTTGTGATCCGGCCGGGAGAAACCTATAAAAGTATCTGTATTTATAAATTCGGCATAGAATAATTTTCAGAACCATTTTCCGTTCATCAAAAATAAACTGTATATCTATTGTTAATCGCAGCAAACCCAAAAGAGGAGAGACTGTTTTTTTAATTCAGAATCTGTTTTCTAAGCTGCTATTAAAAGGATATACAGTTTATCGTTTTTTTATTTTCTACCGATCCGGAACGGCAGTTTTCCCCCTCTTCCGGTAAATAAATCCATTTCGGAATTTTTATACTTTCATCGCGGAATTTCTTTTTTTTATCTTTTTCCCTTATTTATTTTCAGGAATAACAATAACGTAAGATAGGTCCCCTTTTCAGGATCATTTAAACTCCCTCCCTCCTTTCTTTTATAAACCTTCCTTTTTATTCTGCGTATATCTTTCCAGAATATATCTTCCGGAACATACATCCGGCAAAAAAAATCACTTATGGAGAAATCTGATATTGGAGTAATCGGACTGGCCGTTATGGGAGAAGGCCTGGCTCTTAATCTGGCCGAAAAAGGGTATCGCGTATCTGTATACAATCGTCCGCACCGGGAAAAAGATGCCGTAAAACATTTTATGCAGGAATATGGAGAGCAGGGGGATTTTAAAGGTTTTGACAATCTTGCTGCCTTCGTCCAATCCCTTTCCACTCCCCGGAAAATACTGATGATGGTTAAAGCCGGTCCTCCGGTAGATGAAGTTATGGAGCAGCTATTTTCCTTATTGCAGCCCGGAGACATCCTGATAGATGGAGGAAACTCTAATTTTGAAGATACAGAGAGGAGAGTCAGTTATGCCGAATCCCAGGGATTTTATTTTATTGGTGCCGGTGTTTCCGGTGGACAGGAAGGTGCCCTTCACGGTGCCTCCATCATGCCCGGAGGTTCGGAAAAAGCCTGGCCGGAAGTAAAAGAAATTTTGCAAAGTATCGCAGCAAAAGCCGAAGACGGGAGTCCCTGTTGTGAATGGATCGGCAAAGGAGGAGCCGGACATTTTGTAAAAATGGTACATAACGGGATCGAATATGCCGACATGCAACTGATATCCGAAGCCTATTTCGTTATGAAACGTATGCTGGGGACCGGGAATGCAGGTATGGCAGACTGTTTTGAAAAGTGGAATACCGGAAAACTGAAAAGTTATCTGATTGAAATTACAGCCGCTATCCTCCGGCGTACAGAAAAAGACGGACATTTTCTTATCGACCGGATTTTAGACGTAGCCGGTCAAAAAGGCACCGGCCGCTGGTCGGTCATCAATGCTATGGAATTAGGAGTTCCCTTAAACTTAATCGCCACTGCCGTATTCCAAAGAGATCTTTCTGCAGAAAAAGAATTACGGGTTAAGCTTGCTGCAAAATACGAAACAGACAGTCCGGTATTTACCCACAAACCGGGAGTAATGATACAGGAAATACACGATGCCCTCTATGCTTCTAAAATTATTTCCTATACTCAGGGTTTTGCTCTTATGCAACAAGCTTCAATTCGTTTTGACTGGCACCTCAACCAGGCAGCTATCGCCAGAATCTGGCGGGCCGGTTGTATTATCCGGGCAGCTCTCCTCAATCCGATTGCAGCGACATTCGATGAGGCACCTCACTTGCCCAACTTACTTTTATCATCCTGGTTCAGCACCCAAATTACGGAAGCGCTTCCGGCCTGGAAATCCTTACTCCTGAAGACTACACGGGAAAATACAGCCGTGCCTGCTTTCGCTGCCGCCCTGAATTATTTTTATTCCATCACCGCTTCACATTTACCAGCAAATTTAATACAAGCCCAAAGGGATTATTTCGGAGCCCATACCTTCGAACGAACAGATACTCCCCGGGGAACATTTTTCCACGAAGACTGGACCGGCGAAGGAAAGGATACACATGCAGGTATCTATAATGCCTGAAAAAGAATACAATACCATCCATCGTATATACAACTAATCCGATACGGATATGAAACAAATGAAATCATTGATTATGGTCATCTTCGGTGGCTCAGGTGACCTGACAAAACGGAAGCTGATGCCTTCTCTTTATTTGTTGTTTTCCCGGAAACAAATGCCCCAACATTTTGCAATATTAGGGGCTGCCCGTACCCACTATTCCGACGAGAGCTACCGAAAACACATTAAAGAAAATCTAAAAAAGTATATCAAGGCTCAGGAGTTTGATTCCCACAGTGCTGATCTGTTTTTAAATTCTGTCTTTTACGAAACGATGGACCCTTCCCTTGCCGACCATTATCCCTGTCTGAAACAACGCCTTTATCAATTAGACAAACTTATCGGAAATCCCGGCAACTATTTATATTACCTGGCAACGCCTCCTGTTCTGTATGAAACGATCCCTTTGCTCTTACAAAGTGTCAACCTGCACAAACCGGGTCCAGGGCATGAAGGTTTCAAACGTATCATCGTAGAAAAACCGTTTGGCCATAACCTGGAATCTGCAAAACAATTAGACAGTATTTATACCTCAATTTTCGAAGAAAATCAAATCTACCGGATCGACCACTTTTTAGGGAAAGAAACCGTACAGAACATGCTGGCCTTACGATTTGCCAATGTTGTACTGGAACCGCTGTGGAACCGGAATTATATACATCACATTGAAATTACAGCCGTTGAAAACATGGGAATAGAACAAAGAGGCGGATTTTACGATCATACCGGAGCCCTACGGGACATGGTTCAGAGTCATTTATTACAACTGCTGGCCGTATGTGCAATGGAACCTCCTGTATCCTTCGATGCCGACAGCTTCCGCAATGAAGTGGTAAAAGTATATCAATCCCTGAAACCCCTGAGTGCGGCTGAAATCCGGAATCAGATCGTAAGAGGGCAATATACGGCATCTGAAAACGGGAAACGGCATCAACTTGCTTACCGGGAAGAAGAAAAAGTAGATCCGCACTCCCGTACAGAAACCTATGTTGCGATGAAAGTGAACATTGCCAATTGGAGATGGGATGGAGTGCCCTTTTATATCCGCACCGGCAAACAAATGCCTACCTTAGTATCGGAAATTGTAATTCATTTTAAACCTACTCCCCATATCATGTTCAGCAGGCTAACCCATTGTCCGCTTCCAAACCGGATGATTATCCGCCTTAACCCGAACGAAGGGGTTGTATTTACACTGAGCATGAAAATTCCCGGTACCGGTTTTAAAATGGGACAAGTACCGGTTGAATTTACCTACGACAGTCTCGGAGGTGTACCCAGCGGAGACGCTTATGCTCGCTTACTGGAAGATTGTATGCAAGGGGAAAACACATTATTTACCCGAAGCGATGCCGTCGAAGCCAGCTGGCGTTTTTTAGAACCGGTTTTAAAGCTCTGGGAAAAGGATTCCAGGATTCCCTTGCATAATTATGCCGCCGGTAGCTGGGGCCCGGCTGCCGCCGAACGGATTATTAAAGCCGACGGTAGCTGGACAAATCCATGTAAAAATTTAACCCATACAAATTTATATTGCGAACTATGAAAATCCACACTTTTGATACCCCCAAAGAAACAGCGAGAGCTGTTACTCATCAATTATTAAAACAATTGAACACTGTAAGAAAGGATGCATTCAACCTCGCTATCTCAGGAGGACAAACGTCTAAATTACTGTTCCAACTGTGGGCGGAACTTTACCCCCAAAGCTTACCCTGGCAACGCGTACATCTCTATTGGGTAGACGAACGTTGCGTTCCCCCCACTGAGGGCGACAGTAATTACGGACTGGCAAAACGGATCTTTTTGAACCGTATTAAAATTCCACATGATCAAATACACCGGATCATGGGAGAAGCCAACCCGGACCATGAAGCACAACGGTATTCCGAACTGGTAAAAAAGAATGTAACAGATAACGACGGTTTTCCCCAATTCGACATGTTGATTCTGGGAATAGGAACGGACGGACATACGTCGTCGGTATTCCCCGGACAAAAAGATTTGCTTTCTTACCCCGCTCCCTATGCCGTATCCGCTCATCCCGAAACGCATCAATACCGGATTGCGCTTACCGGCCAGCCCATGATTCGGGCCTCCCTCACCCTGTTTCACGTCATCGGGGCCGAAAAAGCAGAGATTTTAGCAGCTGTTACCGATCCCTCGGCAACAGCAGACCAATATCCCGCCGGCTATGTGACCCGCAATGCCGATAATGTCGTCTATTTTATCGACAAAGCAGCTGCTAAATTTTTAAAATAGAACAATTTTCTAAAAGGAGAAAAAACGAAACGGAAATAGTCTTTGCCCGGATTCTTCTTCCGGGTTAACGGCATTCCCTACCGGATTAAAACCCTTATACTGTTTTATGAAGGAAAGAAACTTCATTTCTGAGCGGCCGAATTGGATCAGGAATTTTTATTTCTTTCCTCCATACTACACGAATCAATTTCCGACAGGCAAAAGTTGGGCGGTAACTCAGTTATTTTCCAGAAACCAACAGATCTTATCGATCATATTTTTAGAACCGGTATAAAAAGGAGTCCGCTGATGAATATTTTCCGGTTCAATATCCATTATCCGTGTTTTTCCGTCCGTAGCAATTCCTCCGGCTTGCTCTGCTATAAACGCCATCGGATTACATTCATACATCAGCCGTAATTTTCCGTTCGGATGAGAAGAAGTCTGAGGATAAATAAAAATACCCCCTTTCAAGAGGTTGCGGTGAACATCTGCCACCAAAGAACCGATATAACGAGAAGTAAAAGGCCGTTTTGTACCCTCATCTTTTTCCTGGCAATATTTGATAAATTTCTTTACCCCATTTGGAAAATTTACATAGTATCCTTCGTTTACGGAATATATTTTCCCCTGGGAAGGCGTAGAAATAAGCGGATGGGAAAGGCAAAATTCCCCAATCGAAGGATCGAGCGTAAAACCATTTACTCCATTTCCCGAAGTGTATACCAACATGGTAGATGAACCATAAATAACATATCCGGCCGCTACTTGTTCAGCTCCTTTCTGAAGAAAATCCTGTAATTTCACCTCTTCTCCGGGTGCAGATTTTCTCCGGTATACAGAAAAAATCGTACCAATAGACACATTTACATCGATATTGGAAGAACCGTCCAGCGGGTCCATACAAAATATGTATTTCGCATTCCGGCACATTCCTTCCTTAAATACGATGATATCCTGGTTTTCTTCGGACAATACGGCACAACATTCTCCACTTGCCCTTAACTCATTTATAAATGTCGTATCGGCATAAACATCTAGCTTCTGCTGATCCTCTCCCTGTACGTTTTCTGTTCCGGCCTGCCCTAAAATATCAACCAGACCGGCCTTATTCACTTCCCTGTTTACTTTTTTTGCAGCAATTCCGACATGATGTAACAAACGGGAAAAATCTCCGGTCGCATTGGGGAAAGCCGCTTGCTGCTCAATGATAAATTGATTAAGAGTGGTAACTTTCTGTATCATTTCAATTGGTTTTCATAAGTTTGCAACAAAATTATAATTAACAATCTGTAAATGCAAACGTTTGAGAAAGAAATCTCATCCTTAAAATAATACGCAACTTCAAATTCTCTGCCTATTTTTAACAATACCACCCCTTTCTTTACAGATTTCCCCCACCTAAACAATCCCAAAGGGCCGTCCCTCAGAGGGAATTTTAGAGGACTTCCCGGATATGTTTGAAATTGGAATGTATGGTATCTATAATTTCCTGACTTTTACCATTAATCAATAATTTATACATCGCCCGTACAAAACCGGTCATTTGAGCCCATTCCACTTTCGGGGGCATAGCCAAAGCGTCGGGATCGGTCATCATATCGACTAATACAGGACCTTCTCTTTTCAATGCCTCTTTTAAAACGGGCAAGACCTCCCCCGGCGTTTGTATGATATATCCCGGAATCCCCATAGCTTCTGCCACACGGCTATAATCCGGATTCAGCATATCGGTCTGCCAATCCGGCAGTCCGGCTACTTCCATTTCCAGCTTTACCATTCCCAACGCCCGGTTATTGAATACCAGGATTTTTATGGGAAGATGATATTGTACAATCGTACTTAAATCCCCCAGCAACATCGATAACCCCCCGTCTCCGCACAGGGCTACGACCTGCCGGCCCGGGTAAGCCAGTGCCGCCCCAATCGCCTGCGGCATCGCGTTGGCCATAGAACCGTGATTAAAAGATCCTAACATTTTCCGCTTTCCGGTAGCTTGCAGATACCGGGCGCCCCACACACAAGTCATGCCCGTATCCACTGTAAAAATAGCCTCTTCATCGGCTATTCCATTGATAACAGACATCACATATTCGGGATGGATACGTTCCTCACTTCCCCTTTCCTCCACATAAGTATTCAAGCGTTTCTTTACTTTTGCATAATTTTCCAGTTGACTTTTCAGGAATGAATCATCGGAATGAGGTTCTATCAAAGGAATAAGGGCCCGTAAAGTAGTCTTGATATCCCCGCAAAGCCCCATTTGTATTTTAGCTCTTCTCCCTAACCGCTCCGGCCGGACATCCACTTGCACAATGGTATTGTGTTCCGGCATAAAAGAAGCATACGGAAAATCTGTACCCAATAAAAGCAGGACTTCCGCTTTATGCATGCTTTCATAACCGGATGGCATTCCCAATAATCCGGTCATTCCGACCTCATAAGGATTGTCGTACTGGATTTCCATCTTACTTTTGAACGAGTAAGCTACAGGCGCATTTAAAAGTCCTGCTAATTCCAGTAATTCATCGTGGGCATCTTTCGCCCCTATCCCGCAAAACAAAGTTACTTTCACAGAATGATTCAAAAGAGAAGCTAATTGCTGTAATTCTGACGGAGAAGGGCAGATCTCGGCAGGAGCAGGAAAAACACAGGGAGAAGTCAGCCCTTTGTCAGCAACAGCCGATGCCAAATCGCCTGGAACCCCAAGCACGGCAACCCCTTTATGTGTCACAGCTTTTTGCATGGCAGCCTGTAACATCCGCGGAGCCTGCTCCGGAGTTACCGCCAACTCATTGTAAAAACTGCAGTCATTGAATAATTGAAGCGTATTGGTCTCCTGAAAATAACGGGTACCAAACTCCTCAGAAACAATTGTCGAAGCAATAGCTATCACCGAAGCACCTGAACGGTGTGCATCGTATAAACCATTGATCAGATGCACATGCCCCGGTCCGCTACTTCCGGCACAACAAGCCAATCCTCCGTGCAGCTGCGCTTCTGCCCCGGCCGCAAATGCCCCCGTCTCTTCATTCCGTACATGTATCCATTCAATTTTTCCGTTCCGTCTGACAGCATCGTTAATCTGGTTTAAACTGTCACCTGTTACCGCATATATCCGTTTTACGCCGGCTTCGGCTAACATTTCTACAATTTGTTCGGCTACTTTCTTCTCCATATTCATCGTTTTATTTCTCTTTAAAACGCAATAAACCGGAAAATGTTGGAGAAACAGAAATTTTCACATTTTCAACCTTTCATTTGGACAATTCAAAAAACAATCCTATTTTTGTCCCGCTTATTTAAAGCAGATTCTTAAAGGCGGTATCGTCTAGGGGTCAGGACGCAAGATTCTCATTCTTGAAACCCGGGTTCGATTCCCGGTACCGCTACTCCGCTCAGGTTCGTATATACGGACCTTTTCTATTTATACAGATAAAAACCATTTGAAAAGATCAGGCGCTTAAACGGAAGATTACCGGATCGACACTACCGTACAGCCGGAAAAAGTACACGGCCAGTTTAAAACCGACTGAAGATCTGCTTAATGATAAGTCCTCAGCCTTTCCGCTAGCTGGCATATTATCCCTGTAAATAACTTTCGTATTTGAACTTTCAGAAAAGACTTAAATCTTTATTTTTAATTTCTGACCGGGGCGGATATCTTTTACTTTACTTTCACTGATACCATTCCAGCGCATAATATCTTTATTGGAAACGCCCGGATATTTTTTAGCGATAGACCAGAGATTTTCTCCCCTTTTAACCGTATAATAGATAAATTCCCCCTCTATTGTTTCCACTTTCGGAGCATCTGTTTCATTTGTCACCTTACCGGCATAAGTAGCCTTATTTCTATACTGGCTGGCCTTCTTATCCGATACATAAATCACCAGTTTCTGTCCCACCCGTATCGTCATTTTCCGGTTCAGATTATTCCAATACTTCAAGTCGGCCAGCCGTACATTAAATTTTGCGGCAATTGCGCCCGGTACATCCCCGCTCCTCACCGTATAGACAAGACGGGCTTTGTCCCCTGAAATCCCGCTCACATGAGCATACCGCTTAAAACGTTCGTTGGGATTGGCTGTACGATCACTGTCGTCAAAGTATACCTTTCT
Organism: uncultured Odoribacter sp.; assembly: GCF_937966165.1. Lineage (NCBI taxonomy): Bacteria > Pseudomonadati > Bacteroidota > Bacteroidia > Bacteroidales > Odoribacteraceae > Odoribacter > uncultured Odoribacter sp. The sequence continues at coordinate 30,659 of NZ_CALCLB010000032.1, read as the reverse complement.
CTTATAGGCAAAGATAGAATCCTGATTGTCGATAAATCCGGCCACATAATTATAAGGCATTTTCAGGACATAAGCTTTCCCGAAACCAGCCGGTATAATATCTTTAATATATTGGGGATTAATGTCCCTCAATTCCTCCACAGATACGTCCATATTCTTACATATCTGGTCAAAATGCAATGCTTTCTCAATAATAACGGTATCGCATAAACGGGGTAAAGCACTCTCTATCGGATAAATATTGTGTTCTTTATAGTAATTAAAAGAATACATAGCAGCAATAAAAGCCGGTACATATCCACGCGTTTCCCGGGGCAAATGGTAATAAATATCCCAGTAATTTTTTTTACCTCCCGAACGCCGGATGGCTTTATTCACGTTTCCGGGACCGCAATTATAGGCAGCAATCACTAATATCCAATCCCCGTATATATTATAGAGATCTTTCAGATAACAGATAGCCGCTTCCGTTGCCCTGACCGGATCATAGCGTTCGTCAATATAGGAATTGATTTCTAATTTATACATTTTCCCGGTGGGATACATAAATTGCCACAATCCGCAAGCCCTGGCCCTGGAACGGGCGACCGGGTTCAAAGCACTCTCAATAACGGGCAGATATTTCAATTCCAAAGGCATGGAATTCGCCGACAGCACTTCTTCAAACAAAGGAAAATAAAATTCACTCAGTCCCAACATCGTCGCTAGTTGCTGCCGTTTTTTCACCGTATAAAGTTCTATAAAATTCCGGACAATACCGTTATACGACAATGTAACAGCAGAATTCAGCGAATCCAAACGGTATAAATAAACAGAATCCGGAAAAAACGGAACCTGCCCGGCGTTCTCCAGCATAAAAGTCGAATCAACATACTCCATTTCCCGCTGGAATTCCAGAGACCATTGGGTATAGGATTCATCAATAGTACGGATAAACGATTCAGCAATACTATCCCGAAGAGGTTGTCCAATAATCAATGTATCGCCCGGTATATTTCCCTGAGCCTTTCCTACCAAGCTGATTCCTGCCAACACCCATACAACAAATAAACGCACCATTATCTTTCAGATTAAAAATTTAAAGTTAAAGTCAGACCGACCGAATTTCCGTTTGCAGGACTATAAAATGCATTGGGCTGAACATTAAAACTCAGATCTTCATTGATCTCAAAATCGTAAAAATGAGCAGACACGCAAGCTTCTATTACCTGTATTGCATATATACCCCCCATTACAATATATAACAAATCCCTGTTCCGTTTGAAACTGTCTTTTTTATTTTTTAGCTGGGTTTGAAAATTCAACTGTTGCTGAGGGGTAAAATTCTCTACCCCGCCTCCTACATATACTTTATCCCAGGAGGGATTTTCCGGATAAGGCAAATCCGGATCTTCAGCTTTTTTCTGAATATAGTGTGTATAATCAATATAAGCTGTTTTATATTTTTTGAACTGTTTGCTGTTCCAGCTCACCCCATACACAGTAGCTCCTATTCCACCGTATAAAATGGGTAATTTCCACCACCAGCCTTTTTTATTGTAAATCTGACCGGCTCCAGGCAATGCCAAAGCCAGAATAGTCGCTTTATGGGGAGAATGAGGTTTTTTCTCGATAACCTCCTGGATAGAAAGAGTATCCGCCACCACGAACAGCGTATCCGGTTCTACGGGAACATATTGGGCCCGCACCCCGATTCCGACTACACTTATGACTAATATCAACAATAACTTCTTCACGATCTCCTGTTATCCTCCGACTTTATCCAATAGGCTAATTATTTTTTCCAATTCGTCGTCTGATTTAAAGCTGATAACAATTTTTCCTTTTCCTGCCTCATTCCGCTTCAGCTCCACTTTTGTATCAAATCGCTGGGCCAGGTGTTTCTGTAAAGCAATATAATCTCCGATCTCATTTTTTTTGCGGGAAAGTGTTCCTTCTTCCTCTTCCGGTTTCGGATTTGACAATTCCCGGACAATTTCCTCCACTTTCCGGACAGAAAAATCATATTTCAGAATTTGCTCGAAAATCATAAACTGGGTATCCGGATCTTCAATGTTGATAATCGCCCTGGCATGTCCCATACTGATTTTTCTATCCCGGATAGCCAATTGTATTTGTGCCGGCAATTTCAACAGCCTCAGATAATTGGCAATAGTAGCCCTCTTTTTACCCACCCGTTCACTCAATCCATCCTGTGTCAATTTACATTCATCCAGTAAACGCTGGTAACTGATAGCTACTTCTATAGCATTCAGGTCTTCCCGCTGAATATTTTCAATCAGTGCCAGTTCCAACAAACTCTCATCTTCCGTTTTACGGATATAGGCAGGAATCGTTTCTGCTCCCGCAATTTTAGAAGCGCGGAAACGCCGTTCTCCGGCAATGATCTCATACTTACCCTCTTCCACAGCCCGGACCGTAATGGGTTGTACAATCCCGATCGACTTTATGGAAGCGGCCAATTCATTCAAAGCTTCTTCGTCAAACTCCGTTCTGGGTTGAAAAGGATTCGGACGGATATCTTCCAGTTTTAATTCCTGAATAGCCGCGACAGCTTCAGAACGCTGCTTGGAATCCTCAGCCGCATCTGTGATTAATGCTCCTAAACCTCTGCCCAATGCACTTCTTTTTACCATATTTCCCAAATTACAACTGCTTTACAGTATTTCCTATTTTTGAAATTCCTTTTCCGGCAAACGCCACTCCCGAGCCCCTCCTCCCCCGCTTATTCTTCACTGTTTTTCCGCAATAATTCCTTAGCCAGATTCAGATAATTTACCGTTCCCCTGCATTCCGCATCATACAGGATAACAGGTTGTCCGTAACTGGGAGCTTCCGCCAATTTCGTATTCCGCTGAATAATGGTTTCAAAAACCATATCTTCAAAATGCTTCTTTACTTCAGCAGCTACCTGATTCGACAACCTCAAACGGGCATCATACATTGTCAAAACAAATCCTTCGATTTCTAATTCCGTATTCAAGCGTTTTTGAATAATCTTAATCGTATTGAGCAATTTTCCCAATCCTTCCAAAGCCAGATATTCGCACTGAACCGGAATAATAACCGAATTAGCAGCAGTAAGAGAATTAACTGTAATCAATCCCAGAGAAGGCGAACAATCAATAATGATATAATCGTAATTATCCCGTATAGAATTCAATATGCTGGATAAAACTTTTTCCCGGTTTTCAAAATTAAGCATCTCCAATTCTGCACCGACCAGATCAATATTCGAAGGCAATAAAAATAACCCTTCAATCTCCGTATTTAAAATAGCCTTCTCCGGCTCCAATCCGTCGACAATACATTCATATATAGTCGCATTCTCCAGCTCCTTTAATTCATATCCCAAACCGGAAGTAGCATTTCCCTGAGGATCAGCATCTACCAATAAAACTTTCTTCTCCAGTACCGCCAAACTAGCAGCCAAATTAACTGAAGTTGTCGTTTTCCCCACACCACCCTTCTGATTGGCAACAGCAATAATTTTAGACATAAATACCCATTTTAATTATGTGGTAAAAATACATATAAAAAATAAACCTTCCCTTTTTTCAGGTCATTTTTTAATAACAATAAAATGTTTTTTACTAACAACCATTTAAAGGCCATATTTCCTTTCTGCTACACTTGAATTTTAACCCGAATGACCTGAATTGTCTGCAAATTTAAAATTGTTTATTATTTTTATTCTTTAAAAAAGAAATAAAGAAAAAGAAAAAAGCTTATTTTGGAAATTTATCTTACAAAACCAGTAGAAATTTTTTATGAACTCAACCGATATTATTCATGATTTAGAACTTGCAGGTAATCCGGAAAAAGCCCGTCACCTCTCCCGTTTTTTCAAAACCGGTAAAGGAGAATACGGAGAAGGGGATCTTTTTCTGGGTGTCACCGTACCGGAACAGAGAAATATTGCCCGGAAATATCAACAGGCCAGCCCTGAAATCCTGAAAGAGCTGATCACTTCGCCCTGGCACGAATGCCGTCTGACGGCCTTATTCATTCTGGTCTACCAATTTGAACACCGGAAAACAAAAGAAGAACAGAAAAGATGTATTGACTTTTATATTTCCCATACCGACTATATCAACAATTGGGATCTGGTGGATCTTTCCTGCTATAAAATTCTGGGGAAATGGCTGGCAGACAAAGACCGTTCTCTTTTATATGACTGGGCCCGTTGCGGGCATCTTTGGAAGCAGCGAATTGCCATGGTCAGCTGTATGTATTTTATCCGGCAGGGTGACTTCTGCGACGGACTGTCGATAGCAGACATCTTATTGCAACATCCCCACGATCTGATTCAAAAAGCAGTAGGCTGGCTGCTCCGGGAAATCGGGAAAAAAGATAAACAAACACTTACCGCTTTTTTGGCAAATCGGTATACTTCTATGCCCCGGACCACACTCCGTTATGCTATCGAACATTTTCCCGGAGAGGAAAGGAAAAATTACCTGAGCCGGACATCTGTAAAATCAAAGGAATCCTTACATAAAAAGTGTAAAAGAGGGAATAGCAAGGAATAGCCTTTTTTCTGATTACAAATGTCCCGCCCGTAAATTTCGGGGGAATTGGGAACAAACCTATAAATTTAATACCTTTGCCTTATATTTTGTAATTCAAATCTATGGTCAGTTATTTACAAGTAGAGAATCTCAGTAAACGTTTCGGCGAACAATTATTATTTGAAAACATCTCGTTTGGCATAGGTAAAAACCAAAAGGTAGCCTTGATTGCTAAAAACGGAATGGGTAAATCCACTCTTTTACAAATTATCGCCGGAAAAGACACTCCGGAATCGGGAAGCGTCATTTTCCGTAACGATATCACGATCGGCTATCTCGAACAGGACCCTGTCCTCAAAGACGAAAATACAGTATTTGAAGAAGTTTTCAGTTCAGATTCCCCCCTGTTATATCTGATCAAAGCTTATGAAAATGCCGTAAGCCGGAATGATATCCGCCAACTGGAAGAATTACTTCCTCAAATGGATACTCAAAATGCCTGGGATTACGATAATACAGTCAAGCAGATTCTGTCTGAACTCAAAATCGATACCTACGAAAAAAAGATTGCCCATTTGTCCGGGGGACAACGTAAGAGAATCGGCCTGGCAAAAGTTCTGATCAGTAACCCGGATTTTCTGATCCTGGACGAGCCGACGAATCATCTCGACATTGAAATGACAGAGTGGCTGGAAGAATATCTGGAAAAATCGAATACAACTTTACTAATGGTCACTCACGATCGTTATTTTCTGGACCGGGTGTGTTCCCATATTATCGAAATCGACGACTTCGGTCTGTTTACCTATGATGGAAATTATTCTTACTACCTGGAAAAACGGGCCCAGCGGATTGAGGCCCGCAATGCAAGTATAGATAAAGCCAAAAACCTGCTTCGGACAGAACAGGAATGGATGCGACGGATGCCGCAAGCCCGCAGTCATAAAGCCCGCTACCGTATCGATAATTTCTATAAGATCAAAGAAATTGCTTCACAAAAAAACGACGAAAAAAAATTAGAACTGGACATCAAAGGACAGCGCCTGGGAAATAAAATCCTGGAACTGGGACATATCAGTAAACGCTTTGATAATCATCTATTAATTCAGGATTTTTCCTACAAATTTGTGAAGGGGGAAAAAATCGGGATTGTTGGAAAAAACGGAGTTGGTAAATCGACCTTTCTCAATATTATCACCCGGAATTTAGAACCTGACAGCGGAACTATTGAGATCGGAGAAACCGTAGCATACGGTTACTATACACAATCCGGTATCCAATTCCGGGAAACAGACCGGGTAATCGATATTGTAAAAAATATAGCAGAACGCATTGATTTGGGAAACGGACGTATTCTTTCCGCCTCCCAATTCCTGGAATACTTTCTGTTTACCGATAAACAACAATATTCCCTGGTGGAAAAATTAAGCGGAGGAGAACGCAGACGGCTTTATCTCCTTACCGTCCTGATGCGTAATCCGAATTTTTTAATTCTGGATGAACCTACGAATGACCTGGATATTGTCACTTTAAACGTATTGGAAGAATACCTGAAAAGCTTTAAAGGTTGTCTGCTGATTGTCTCTCACGACCGTTTTTTTATGGATAAAGTTTCCGACCGGATCTTTGCTTTCGAAGGTAATGGCGTGATTAAAGACTTTCCCGGAAATTATACTCAATATAAAAATAAAAAGGAAGAGGAAGAAGAACAACGACAGAAAGAACAAAAAAAACAAATAGCCCCGCAAGTTACAGCACGTCCTCCGGCAAAATCAAACGAAACGCAAAAACGGAAACTCAGTTTTAAAGAAAAACAGGAAATGCTCCAACTGGAACAGGAAATGGAAGAGCTGAATACCGAAAAGACCCGTATTGAAGCAGCTCTCAGTTCCGGTACCCTATCCAATGAACAATTAGTACAACAATCCGAACGTATAGCAGTAATTATTCAATTATTGGATGAAAAAGAAATGCGATGGCTCGAATTAAGCGAGATTTGAATGATATATACCGTTTAATTTATACTTCTGAACTGATAAAAATAAGATGCAACAAATTATTCAAGATTTTTTTGAGACCTACCATATTCCGCAAAGTGCAGGATTCATAATTGCTGTCAGCGGTGGAGCAGATTCCATTACCCTCTTGCATCTGTTCAAATACCTCAATCTGAATATTATTGCCCTGCATTGTAATTTTGGCCTCAGGGGTAAAGAATCCAATATGGATGAGCAATTCGTAAAACGGTTTTGTGATCTCTACGGTATTCCCCTCAGCGTCAGGAAATTCCAAACGACACTTTATGCCGAAGAAAAAGGCATCAGTATCGAAATGGCCGCCCGGGAATTGCGTTATGAATGGTTTCGGGAAATGAAAAATAAAAAAAAGATGGATTATATCGTAACGGCTCACCATGCCGACGATCTGGCTGAAACGATTTTTATTAATCTCTGCCGGGGCACTGGCCTGAAAGGACTTACCGGCATCAAACCCGTCAACGGCGATCTTTTACGTCCTCTTTTAAGCTGTTCCCGTACTGAAATACTGACTTACATCGAACAACAACAGCTAGGATTCCGTACAGACTCTACCAACAGCTCCCTGAAATTTGTCCGGAATAAAATCAGACATAAAATTATTCCCGTATGTAAAGAAATTAACCCCGCTTTTCTGAACATTATCAGGGAGAATTGTGAAACCCTGAAGGAAACAGAAGAAATTTATACATACGGTATCGAAAAACTGAAAAAGGAAGTATGCGAATACAAAAACGGAGAAACATTGATCCATATTCAAAAAACGTTGGAAACTCCGGCCCCCTATACTTTGCTGTATGAAATCTTAAAACCGGCCGGATTCAACAAAACCCAGATCCGGGATATTCTGAACAGCAGTCGTTCAACCCCCGGGAAAAAATTTATGTCCGGAATGTTCACGCTTACGAAAGAAAGGAATTACTGGAGACTTTCCGACTCCGGCCCGGTCCCTTTTACTTCTTTTGAAATAGAACAGGAAGGAGACTATGAAATCAATGGAATTCTCTACCGCTTTGAGCTTATTTCATCTTCAGCCGGTTTTCAGATTCCTGCTGATCCTGCTATCGCTTGCCTGGATGCAGATAAAGCTCCTTTTCCCCTTCGTATACGCTCCTGGGAAAAAGGAGACCGTTTCTGTCCGCTGGGAATGAAAAAACTTCAAAAAAAATTGAGCGATTTCTTTACAGACTTAAAATTCAGTACCAAACAAAAAAAAGAATGCCTGCTTTTAACTTCCGCAAACCAAATTGCCTGGGTAATCGGTTACCGCATCGACGATCGCTTTAAAACGAATCCGTTTACACAACGCATTCTAAAAATTTATCCTCTACTTTGACGATAAACTATTTTTTATTTTACCGGGGTATTCCTGACATTTTACCTCTTTTATTCCAATTTCGGCCAAGGCCGTTTTGCTTCCTCTGCTCTTCTGTCCCGTATAGCTGTGAATGCTGGTCTATCAATGAATAGAATCTTCCCTGCAAAAATCAAACAGACAAGCTTCAGACGCTTCCTACAATTCTGCTACCATAAAATTATCCCGATCTTTTTCTCTTTAATTTTTATCCTTTATTTTATCCGGGATACTTTATTAAATAACATACGAAGTATTACTATATTCTTTAAAATAATATATAACAACTTCATTATCAAACGTTAGTATTTTAAAATTTCCAAAAATAGCAACAAAAAACGAACAAAATATTATCTTTGCTTTTCCTAACTAAACTTACGGCAATGAAAAAAACAAATCTGTACAGAAATCTGACAAAAGAAGAAATTCATAAATTACAGGACCGGCACTGCATTTCTGACGATTGGAACCGGATAAAAGTAGCGGAAGATTTTACACCCGAACACATTCACCACGTTCGTTTTTCCGGAGACATTTTCCTGGGAAAATTTCAGGAATCCTTTACTTTAGCAGGAGGCTTGGTAAAGCATTCCGGTCTTTTTCATGTAACTTTACACAATTGCCGTATCGGAAACGATGTATTGATTGAAAATATTCAAAACTACATAGCAAATTACGAAATCGGAGATAATAGTTTCATTCAGGATGTCAACTTAATCGTTACAGAAGGTAAGAGTTCATTCGGAAACGGGCTCCTTGTTTCTGTACTCAATGAAACGGGCGGACGGGAAGTCCCGATCTTCAATGATCTTTCTGCGCATTTAGCTTATATTATAGCTTTATACCGTCATTATACAGGGCTTACTGAAAAACTGATACAACTTATCGACCGCTATACGGAAGCCCATCGTTCGGAAATGGGAAGTATCGGAAGAAATGTAAGTATTGTAAGTACGGGAAGTATCCGGAACGTTATGATTGGGGATCATTCTGCCATTGACGGGGCATCCCGTTTAAAAAACGGAAGTATCAACAGTAATGTTTCAGCTCCGGTACGAATCGGACACAATGTAGTGGCTGAGGATTTCATTATTTCTTCCGGTTCCAGCGTTACCGACGGGGTAACCCTTATGCGTTGTTTTATCGGTCAGGCCTGTCATCTGAGTCATCTGTTCTCGGCTCACGATTCTTTATTTTTCAGTAATTGTCAGGGAGAAAACGGAGAAGCCTGCGCTGTATTTGCCGGTCCTTACACTGTAACCATGCACAAATCCAGTCTTCTGATTGCCGGAATGTTTTCATTCTTAAATGCCGGAAGCGGTTCAAACCAAAGTAACCATCTGTACAAATTAGGTCCTATCCACCAGGGAATTGTCGAGAGGGGTTCCAAGACAACCAGTGATTCCTATATTTTATGGCCCGCTAAAATCGGAGCATTTTCCTTGATTATGGGAAGGCATGTCAATCATCCGGACACTTCGGATCTTCCTTTTTCCTACCTGATTGAAAAAAACAACCAGACTTATCTGGTCCCGGGAGTCAATCTCAAAAGTGTAGGAACCATCCGGGATGCATTAAACTGGCCGAAACGGGATAAACGGACAGATCCCCATCAACTGGATTGCATCAACTTCAATTTACTTAGCCCCTACTCTATTCAGAAAATGTTGACAGGAGTAGAAGTTTTGAATTCTTTGCGGCAAGTCTCGGGTGAAACTTCCGAAGAATACGCTTATCAAAGTGCCCGTATAAAAAACAGTTCTCTGGAAAAAGGACTCATATTGTACACCAAAGCCATTCATAAATTTCTGGGAAACTCCCTGATCAAGCGCCTGGAAAACATCTCTTTTACGACGGATGAAGAAATTCGAACCCGCTTACACCCCACTAGTCAGAAAGGCTCGGGAGAATGGATAGATTTATCGGGTTTAATTGCTCCCCAAAAAGAAATTGAAGAATTGATCCATCAGATCGAAACAGGTACCATTACGTCAGTAGAACAGATTAATAAAACTTTTGAAACACTGCATCAGCAATATTACGAACTGGAATGGACCTGGGCCTGGGAAACCATCTGTAAATGGTACAAGGTATCTCTGGATACCATCACTTCCTCCGACATTATTCGTATTGTCAATACCTGGAAAGAAGCTGTAATATCTCTGGATGAAATGCTCTATGCCGATGCCCAGAAAGAATTTTCCTTAACTGCCCAGACCGGATTCGGAATAGACGGAAACATCCGGCAAAAACAAAAAGATTTTGAACAAGTCAGGGGAGGATTTGAAAGCAATCCTTTTGTAGAAACCTTACGCCTTCATATTTCCGATAAGCAGGCATTGGGAGAAGAACTCATTGCAAGAATGGAAAAAGTAAAAATGACCCTTTCCCCCGCCACTCCTCTTCCTCCCCCTTTCTAATACTTAAACAATTATATATTTGAACATTAAACTGTCATGTACTGAAAAACGTTACAGATTTTACTCATGAAAGCCTGAACAGGCTTTACGGAAAGCAGGAAACAAACTTTTATAATAAAGTCGTGAATAAATCGAGGCTTTTTCCTTTATTTGTTTAATTTTGCATAAATTTTTTTGAATCAGAAAAATGCGACGCAGGTTTACGGTCAACCCGGCAAAGTGTGGTCCTACGGATACCAATACTTGTTATGAGGGTCTTAGTTTACTGAGGCATTGGCACAACATAACCTGAGCATAGTGATACAACTTTTCACCCGAACATACTATGGCTATATTTACAGACGAAGTATCTAGAACATTTGGGGAATACCTCCTTATTCCCGGTTTAACGACAAAACAGTGTATTGCGGAGAATGTTTCCCTGAAAACACCGCTAGTAAAATTCGAAAAAGGACAAAAACCCTCCCTCGAATTAAACATACCTTTTGTATCGGCTATCATGCAGTCCGTATCCGACTCGGGCTTGGCAATTGAACTGGCCCGAAACGGGGGATTATCGTTTATTTTCGGTTCTCAGCCTATCGGTTCTCAGGCGGATATGGTCAGAAAAGTAAAAAATTTCAAGGCCGGTTTTGTGACCAGTGATTCCAATCTAACCCCGGAACATACACTTGGAAACGTCCTGGATCTCATCAAACTCACCGGACATTCAACAATCGGAGTTACGGAAGACGGTACTTCTAACGGCAAACTTTTAGGCATAGTAACCAGCAGAGATTACCGCATCAGTCACGACAGCAGAGATACAAAAATAAAGGATTTTATGACGCCCTTTTCCAAACTCACGGTGGGAAAAGTAGGAATGACTTTATCGGAAGCCAACCAATTGATTTGGGAACACAAACTAAATGCTTTGCCGATCATCGATCCGGATCAAAAATTAGCCTACTTTGTCTTCCGTAAAGATTACGACAGCCACAAAGAAAATCCTTATGAATTATCCGATGTGCATAAAAAACTCTTAGTGGGTGCTGGCATTAACACCCGCGACTACAAAGAACGGGTACCTGCTTTAGTAGAAGCCGGTGCGGACATCCTTTGTATTGATTCTTCCGATGGTTATTCTGAATGGCAGAAGGAAACCCTGACCTGGATCAAGCAGGAATATAACGGCAGGGTATTGGTCGGTGCCGGAAATGTTGTAGACAAAGAGGGATTCTATTATTTAGCCGAAGCCGGTGCAGATTTTATAAAAGTAGGTATTGGAGGAGGTTCTATATGTATTACCCGTGAGCAAAAAGGCATCGGCCGGGGACAGGCAACGGCTCTGATAGATGTTGCAGCTGCCCGCAACGAATACGCTCAAAAAACAAATACTTATATTCCCATATGCAGTGACGGCGGTTTGGTACAGGACTATCACATGGTATTGGCTTTAGCAATGGGTGCAGATTTTTTGATGATGGGACGTTATTTTGCCCGTTTTGACGAATCGCCCACCCGGAAACTGACAGTTGGAAACCGTTTTGTAAAAGAATACTGGGGAGAAGGATCAAACCGGGCAAAAAACTGGCAACGGTATGATATGGGAGGATCCGAATCTCTCAAATTTGAAGAGGGAGTTGACAGTTATGTTCCGTATGCAGGAAAGATGAAAGACAATCTCAATATTACACTTGGAAAAATAAAAGCTACCATGTGCAGTTGCGGGGCCATTTCCATTCCGGAATTACAAAACACGGCAAAAGTCACGCTTGTTTCTTCCACCTCCATTATAGAAGGCGGCCCTCACGATGTAATTCTGAAAGAATAGCATAAACAGGGAGAGGAAACAAAACATTCGGAACATTTAAACGACATTTTAAATTGGAGTAAAACATTTTTCCTATCTTTGCGGAAATTTCGCAGAGATAGGAAAAACTTTAGTATGCCCTCAAGTAAACCGGGGGGGGACGCCGGGTTTAAATCCCCTTTGCAAAAAATAAAAAAAGGTATATCATGGAGGAATGTATGGAACATCCGGAAAATTCACCGGAATACGAAGGATTAAAAGTAAATAAAGGGATAGAGCAACCAGATCCGATGAATCCGAACCTGGCAGCCCGTTTAAAAAATATACGTAAAAAAGACCTGAGTATAGACGATTATGTAGAAGGGATATTGAAAGGAAATATCAATATACTCAGTCAAGCCATTACTTTAGTGGAAAGTTCCAGAACAGAACACCAGACAATTGCCCAGGAAGTAATAAAACGCTGCCTTCCTTCTTCCGGGAGTTCGATTCGCATCGGTATTACAGGGGTACCCGGGGCAGGCAAAAGTACGTTTATCGAAAGCTTCGGTAAATTCCTTACCGGTCAGGGGCATAAAATAGCCGTATTGGCAATTGATCCCAGTAGTGAACGTTCAAAAGGAAGTATTTTGGGGGACAAAACCCGTATGGAAGAATTGTCCTGCGATCCGCATGCTTATATCCGTCCTTCCCCTTCAGCCGGTTCCTTGGGAGGAGTAGCCCGGAAAACACGGGAAGCTATGATTTTATGTGAAGTAGCAGGATTTGATATTATTCTAATTGAAACAGTGGGCGTAGGGCAAAGTGAAACAGCTGTTCATTCCATGGTGGATTTTTTCCTGTTAATTCAGATTGCAGGTGCAGGAGATGAACTACAGGGAATAAAGAGAGGTATCATGGAAATGGCAGACGGCATCATCATCAACAAAGCAGACGGAAATAACATCAATAAAGCTCAGCTTGCCAAAGCCCAGTTACAATCAGCCCTTCACCTGTTTCCCCCCCACGAATCCGGAATTGAACCTCAGGTTTTGACTTGTTCTGCCTACGAAAAAACAGGAATCAAAGAAATCTGGGATAACATTCTGAATTATTGCAGCACTACCCAACAAAACCGGTATTTCGACAGAAGGCGGCGGGAACAATCCAAATACTGGATGTATGAAACCATTAACGAACAATTAAAAAATCGTTTTTATAACAGTCAAAAAGAAAACCTCAAAATAGCAGAAGAAAAAGTCCTGAAAAACGAAATGAGCTCGTTCACAGCTGCCTTTGAACTGCTGAAAAAATATTTTTCCAGTTGTCAAAGATAAACCAGAATGGTTTTGCTGGAGATTAAAGGGTTAAGGGGATTAAGGCAGAAGTAAAGTTTAGGTAAGGATCTGCCGGGTAAGGGAAACAGTCCCGGATTAATCCTTTAATCAGAACAGAGATTCATTTATCAGCGAAACGTTAATCCGTTTCCGCAAGAAAACATCCATCCGGCACATTTATTTAAAACCGGGAATCTCTTCCAAAAAACAAAAATGCCGTTCTGTATCCGTATAGCCACAAAAATGTATTATTCCATTTGTGATGACAACATAACGAGCTGCCATTGTCAGGTTATATCCAAATACCTGATCAAATACCTGCTGGGAAAGCGGGACGGAAGCAGCCTTACATTCCACTATCAGATAAGGCATGCCCTGACGGTCGTAACAGATGATGTCAAAACGCTTTTTCAAGCCATAAAGGTCGATTTCTTTCTCGACTGCAATCAAAGCAGGAGGATAATTTTTACAACGAATCAAGTAATGAATAAAATGTTGACGGACCCATTCTTCCGACGTTAAAAGCACATACTTTTTACGGATTATATCGTATATATACAATCCTTTTTCTTGCTTTTTAACCTTGTATTCAAAAGCCGGTAAAGACAGATGCATATTTTCCACTGCTTTATTTATGCTTATTTATCCTCAACAAACTCGTATCCCCATAGCTCAGGAATCTGAAACTGTTCCGGAGGGCATAATCGTAAATCCGTTTCCAATCTTCTCCTACAGCAGCAGCTACCAACAATAAAAGTGTACTTTGAGGCTGATGGAAATTTGTAAACAAAGCATCGATAACCCGGTAGGAATAACCCGGAACAATGATTATGGTCGTCCGGGCCTTTAAAAGCTCTTCCCGGGTTTCGTCGAACCACCCTTGTAAAGCTTCCATTGCCTGTTGTAATGAATAATGTGCAGGCAAGGTATAAGCTTCCCATTGGGATAAATCATAAAAACAGCTGTCCCCTTGCAGTCTTTTTACTCCCATCCAATAAAGGCTTTCCAGCGTTCTCACGGATGTGGTACCGACAGCGATCACCTCCCCGGTTTTTTGGGCCAGATCGTCAATCAATTGCCTCGATACAATCAAATGTTCCGTATGCATATCGTGCTCCCCGATTCTTTCAGCTTTTACAGGGCGAAAAGTTCCCGCTCCGACATGTAACGTCAATTCCTCAATTTTTACTCCCTTATCTACCAATGCCTTCAAAATTTCCTCCGTAAAATGCAGTCCGGCAGTAGGAGCAGCGACAGATCCTTCTTCCCGGGAATACACCGTCTGATAACGAATCTTATCCGAATCTTCCGAATCCCGGTTTAAATAAGGAGGAATGGGAATCCTTCCGCAAGCTTCCAATACTTCACTGAACGAAAGGTCCCGGTTCCAGGAAAAACGGATTTGTACCTCCCCACCTTTTTGAACTAATTTTTCCGCTGTCAAAATGACCTCCTGTCCCACATGAAAAAAACGGCAATAAATTTTCCCTTCATGCCATTTTTTCAGATTCCCTACCATGCAAATCCAGGTACAAGTCCTGCGGGCTGCAAAATTCAAAGCGTAATCTGCCGGTTCTGCCGGTTCCAGACAAAACACCTCAATATGTCCACCCGTTTTTTTCTGAAAAAAAATACGGGCAAAAATAACCTTTGTATTATTGAAAATAAGCGTCTGCCCCGGAATCAGTATCTCCTTTACAGCAGCGAAGGCGTTTTCTGTAATCTTCCCATTTTGATATATCAGCAACTTGGAAGATTCGCGCTGAGGTAAAGGGAATTTAGCAATCCTCTCTTCCGGTAAATCATACGTATAATCTTCTATCTTTATATCCTTGAGACGATCGAGTAAAAGTGTATCCATTCCCATTTTTTTAGAAAAACAAAGGTAATAAAAAGTTCGGATGTTGGAAGACCTCTCTGTTTAAGTGACCTCTACCTCTTTATACCGGACTAGACCTTCCTGAGAGTCCCCGCTAAGCAAAACTTCACTTCCGGGAACCAGCAAAACAGTAATCCTTTCCCGCCATGAAACATTCTCCTTTCTTCCATCCCCTTACTTAAACATTTGAACACTTAAACATTTGTACATTCTAACATTTAAACCTTTCTCCACCCAACCATTTGTTTTCGGATTCCATATTTTTTTTAACTTTGTAAATCCGGAAGGAATGAATTATGAAGACAAAAAAAGAAATAGTGGAAAATTGGTTACCCCGTTATACGGGACGGGAACTAAAAGATTTTCCAAAATACATTTTACTGACAAACTTCGAATATTATCTGGATTTATTTTCAGAAATGTATCATGAACCCATTATTGGTATCGACAAAACGATGCCGAATGTTTCTCATGAAGAAGTCATTTTGATCAATTTTGGTATGGGAAGTGCTAATGCAGCCACCGTTCTGGATTTACTGACAGCCATAGAAGTGGAAGCCACTTTATTTCTGGGGAAATGCGGCGGACTCAAAAATAAAACTTCTGTAGGAGACTATATTCTGCCCATTGCCGCCATCAAAGGAGAAGGTACTTCTGACGACTATATGCCCCATGAAGTCCCCGCATTACCGGCTTTCAGCATACAAAAAACCTGTTCCAAAATCATTGTCAACCACAACCGCTATTATTATACCGGAGTTGTATATACCACCAACCGCAGGGTATGGGAATACGACGACCATTTCAAAGAATACCTGGTAAAAACCCGTGCCATGGCAGTAGATATGGAAACAGCCACAATTTTCACGGTAGGCTTTGCCAACCGTATTCCTACAGGAGCTTTATTATTGGTCTCCGACCGGCCTATGATTTCAGAGGGGATAAAAACAGCCGAATCAGATAAACACGTGACTCAAAAATTCGTAAAACAACATTTAGAAATCGGTATAGAAACCATGAATAATATCAAAAATAAAGATTATTCTGTCAAACATCTTATATTTTAATACTTATATACTATGAAAATTTTTCCATGTACAAAAAGAAATTTCGGACGTTATATCTGCAAAATATCTGTTTTCTGTCTTTTATCTGTTTTATCTTTCGGATCCTGTCAAAATAAATCAAAACAGTCCACTGATCCCCAGGAAAATACTCAAATTGAATTTGTACAGCCAGCATTCAACTTTGGAAAAATCACTTCAGGCGAAACAGTCACCCACACCTACTATTTTAAAAATACAGGCAATCAGCCTCTCATCATCAAAAATATACAAACCAGCTGCGGATGTACAACGGCTGATTATCCGAAAGAGCCGATAGCCCCCGGAAAAGAAGGAAAATTAGAAATAGCTTTTAACTCTTCCGGCAGATACGGTAAACAATACAAAGAAATCCGTATATTTGCAAATGTTCCGGAAAAAGTAATTACCTTAAAATTTACAGCCGATATACAGGACAGCCGTTCCGGACAGTGAGAAGATTCCGCAAATAAACCGGAACATATAAGGGAGAAATAGAGATAAATTAAAAGCAAAACGATTTGTAATCGAATCATATACAGTAGATTACGATAATTTAAAACAAACCAAGATTATGAACACATTTTTTATGATTGTACTAGAAACACAGCCCCAAGGCAGTGGTTTAATGAGTTTTTTACCCCTGATTTTAATAATCGTGGTATTCTGGCTTTTTATGATCAGACCGCAAATGAAAAGGCAAAAAGAATTGAAAAAGTTCAGAGAGGCTTTGCAAAAGGGAGATAAAATTGTAACAACTGGAGGAATTTACGGAAAAGTTGCTGAAATTCAGGAATATGCTATTATCATGGAAGTAGAAGGCGGAGTCCGTTTGAAAGTAGACAAATCAGCTGTTATTAAAGATATGACAGATGCTACTCCTGCCAAATAAAAGGAGACATTTTTGACATATCTATTCTTCGGATTTATAATTTTGACTTTGAATTTCAGAATCAAAATCGTAAATCCGAGACTTTATTTTGCACATGAAAATGAAATGGTCTTATTTTAAAAACCGGAATATCCGTATCGACCGGAATATTCTCAGTTACACAATATGTGTAATTATTGCAGCTATTTTATGGTTTTTAAATGCGCTGAATAAAGAATACACAAGTGAGATTTCTTATCCTGTCCGCTATACGGACCTTCCAAAAGGGAAGTATCTGGTGTCCGAATTACCTTCCGATATTACTTTGGAAGTAAAAGCCAAAGGGTTTACACTGGTCGGATACCGTATCAGTACGTCTTTTTTACCCATCAATCTGGACATTAATTCTTACAGCAATTATATGCTGGAAAAAGACAATATCCTGGAATATACTTTAAAACTGAGTACAATTAAAGACAGAATTAATAATCAGCTTAACTCGGATATCAAATTATTAAATATTAAACCAGAAGAAATCTATTTTAAATTTTCCCATGCAGTAACAAAGATGATCCCGGTAAAACCTCTAGTGGATTATTCATTGAAAAAACAATACATACTCAAAGATGAAATTACCGCCGTTCCGGATAGTATCCTGGTCAGCGGTCCTGCTTCCATGATGGATACATTAAGCTATATTCCTACTGAAATATGGAAAGCCGGGGAAATCAGTAAAAATCTTTCCCGTACAATCGATCTCGATTTTCCCCCAAACTTTTCTGCAGAAGAAAAAAGTGTGAAAATAAACATCGAATTAGAACGGTTCACCGAAGCCAAACGCAATATTCCGATTTCTGTTTGGAATTTACCGGATTCTCTCAACATTAAATTATTTCCGAACACAGTTGACATTAGCTATGAAATAGGTTTAAGCCGATATGATAAAGTCACGGATAAAGATTTTGAATTTATCGTAAATTATTCCCAAACTCCAAATTCCTCTTATTTACCGGTAGAAATTGTAAAAATACCCTCATTTATAAAAAATCTGAGTTATACTCCTCAAAAAGTCGAATATATTCTGGAAAAAAAGAATCGCTAATCCGGTTCATTAATTACGGACAATAAATGTTACGAATAGGTATTACAGGAGGTATTGGTTCAGGCAAGACGACCATCGCTGCAATTCTCGGAAATAAGGGTTATCCGGTCTATATAGCCGATACCCGGGCTTCCACTTTAATCAATTCCCATCCCTTTATCCGCAAAGCCCTTACAGACAAATTCGGAGATTCTATTTACGAACAGGGGATATTGAATAAAAAAAAACTCTCCGATATCATCTTTCAGGACAAAAGTGCACTCTCTTTTGTCAATCATATTGTGCATCCCGTCGTATTAGCAGATTTTGCTTCCTGGAGCAAACAACAGCATAAAAGGTTGGTATTTTTCGAATCCGCCATACTTTTTGAAGCGGATTTAATCCCTTATTTTGACATTATTATCTGTATTTATGCCTCTCTGGAAACCCGGATAAAAAGGGTTACCCAACGGGACGGAACTACCCCGGAAAAAGTAATGGAAAGAATAAAAAACCAATGGGAGGACGAAGAAAAATGCCGACGATCCGATTATGTTATTTATACCGACCGGAATCTGGATATTACCCGGCAAACAATAGAAATCGTTAAAAGAATAGAATCAAAATACCTCAGATCTCCCGAAAGTATATAACTTTGTAACAAAGAAAATCAATAAAACAAACACAATGGCAAAATATGGTAAATGGATTGGCGCAGGATTAGGCTTTGTACTGGGAGGTCCTTTGGGAGCCCTGTTCGGTCTTTTTATGGGATCTGTACTGGATAATGTAAATATAACAGTACAAAATACAGGCGGACACCCCCCTTACTCTACGGGCAGGGGTGATTTTATGTTCAGTCTGACGGTGTTAGCAACGGCCATCATGAAAGCCGATGGCAAAATCACCCGCAATGAACTGAATTATGTAAAGAGTTTTCTAAAAAACAATTTCGGAGAAGAAGCCACTCTGGAAGCCCTGGGAATGATCAAAAAACTGAGCACCCAAGAGATCCCCTTAGCAGAAGTTTGCCAACAAATCCGCATGAATATGGATCATCCTTCCCGTATTCAGCTTTTGTATTTCCTTTTCGGCTTAGCGCAATCGGACGGTCAGGTCTGCAATAATGAAATCCGTTTATTGGAAAACATTTCATCCTTATTGGGAATCGACCGCACCACGTTTAATTCCCTTAAATCCATGTACTATAACGACCTCGATTCCGCTTATCAAACGCTGGGAATAAATTCAAATGCCACTGACGAGGAAGTGAAAAAGGCATACCGGAAAATGGCTTTTGAAAACCACCCGGATAAGGTTGGACATCTGGGCGAAGATATCCGGAAAGCAGCGGAAGATAAATTTACAATGATTAATCTGGCTTACGAAAAAATCAAAAAACAAAGGGGGCTCAATTAAGCACTTCTCTTTACAACAGGTTTCAAAGAAAAACAGACACAAGGAATTCCGATAGAAAAAGTAAAATTCAGACTTAAAAATCACGAAACAAATAAATTCTTTCTTATTTTTGCAAACTGTTTTAACAAACGAATAAATTTTGTACCATGATGTTAAAAGAAATTTTATCCATTTCAGGGAAACCGGGACTTTACAAGCTCATCAACAATACTTCTAACGCTATTATTGTAGAATCGCTTCTAGACGGAAAACGTTTTGCAGCTTATTCCAATTCTAAAATCATCGCTTTAGAAGATATTTCCATTTATACAGAAAATGAAGATATGCCTCTTAAAGAAGTATTAAAAAGGATCTTCGAAAAAGAAAACGGAGCCCAAACATTACCCCATAAATCAGATACAGAAAAAATTTTGGCTTACTTCGAAGAAGTCCTGCCTGAATATGATCACGACAGAGTGTACGTATCGGATATGAAAAAAATTATCCAGTGGTACAATCTGTTGGCAGAAAAGAAAATGTTAAATTTTGAAGAAGAAACTCCCAAAGCAGAGTAATATACCCAAGCTGATTACCGATGTATACATAACGGAAGCTTTTTGAAAAATTCTGTTTATTTATACATCGGTTTTTTTTGGAAAGCATAAAACGATAATTTAGAGTCAGGTTTAAAGTTTAAATGTGAAAATGTTCTTATCATCGGTTACCTGGTTTTTCCCGGAAGCTGATGGAAGGAAAAGAGGTCTTCAACACATTCCTGAATCAAAAAATAAAGATCAGACAATCCATTCTTTACCGAAAAGAGGAACGAAATATTTTCAGCATGCGTCCGGAGAGATGAATTCCAGTTTATTATTCAGGATATTTCCGCCTTATGAACGATTATTTCCAGTTTAAAAAATTTACGATCCAACAATCTCAAACGGCTATGAAGGTCGGAACCGACGGAGTATTATTGGGGGCTTGGGCCGAACTGAAAACGGCTTCTTCTATTCTGGATATAGGAACAGGTACAGGACTCATAGCTTTAATGGCAGCTCAGCGAAATCCCCATGCGCATATCGATGCCGTCGAAATCGACCCCCTGGCTTGTCAGCAAGCCATAGAAAATGTCCTGCAAAGTCCCTGGCGGAATAGTGTTTCTATCTTTCACCTTTCTATTTTTGACTTTTTCCCTTCCCGACTTTACGAACACATTCTGTGTAACCCTCCTTTCTTCGTCCGCTCCACCCCTACTCCTTCTCCGAATAGGACTTTGGCCAGACATTGTCAGGATTTTACCCACGAAGATTTACTAAAAGCAGCAGACCGGTTATTACACCCCCAAGGTAAATTCAGTTTAATCCTCCCTTGCCAGGAAGCCGATGCATTAATTTCAAAAGCAGAATCACTGCATTTCCATCTATCACGCATCACCCGAGTACTTCCCACTCCGGCAAAAGCTCCCAAAAGAAAACTCCTTGAATTCAGCCGCACCGGAAAAACAGTTGTAACAAACGATATTCTTCTGGAACTGAGCCGCCACCAATATAGTCCGGAATATACAGAGCTAACCCGTGAATTTTATCTGAACCTGTAAGCTATAAAATTAAAAGTCAACTATCTTTGATTTTAATTAAGTAATTTATATATTTTTACTTCTTACTATCTTAAATATTTAACTTTCCATTAACCTTTTCTTTTATTTCTTTCCTCTATATTTGTTCCTATAAAAACAGTCATCTAACAAAGACGTTTTTTTTTCATAAGTTTGTATGTTTAGGTTAGTAGTTAGTAATTAATAAGAGATCGTTTACGGTCTCTTATTTTTTTTCTATATTTACAGCGTGAAAACGTTATCGTCTAAACACAACAACATTAAATAAAGATAAATAATTATGAAAAAACAAGTAGCATTAGGTATTGACATTGGTGGAACGAATACAACTTTCGGGTTTATCGACAGAGAAGGAAATTATCTTGCAGACGGCAATATTGAAACGCAAAAACACGAAGATATCAACGATTATTTAAAAGAATTATATCTGGAAATAGAAAAAGTTTTAGATCCGTTGCGGGATGAATTAGAGATGGTGGGAATCGGGATCGGTGCTCCGAACGGAAACTACTACAAAGGTTCCATCGAATTTGCTCCCAACCTGAGATGGCACGATGTCATTCCTTTATGCGACATGATGAAAGAATATTACCCGGCTCTTCCCATTTATCTGACTAACGATGCCAATGCAGCGGCCATAGGAGAAATGATTTACGGCGGGGCCAAGGGTATGAAAAATTTCATTATGGTTACCTTAGGCACGGGTTTAGGCAGCGGTTTTGTTGCGAACGGAGAATTGATATACGGACATGACGGTTTCGCAGGAGAATTAGGGCATATTATTGTTTCCCCCAACGGCAGGCAATGCGGTTGCGGTCGTCAAGGCTGTCTGGAAACCTATGTTTCTGCCACAGGAGTAAAGAGAACTGCCTATAAAATGATGGCAAAATATAATTATCCAAGTGAATTGCGTACGATACCCTTCAATGAAATGACAGCCAAAATTGTTGCAGAAGCAGCGGAAAAAGGAGATATGATCGCTATCAATACGTTTAAATACACGGGAAAAATGCTGGGAGAAGCATTAGCAAATGCAGTAGCCATTACCAGTCCGGAAGCCATCTTTTTATTCGGCGGATTAGCCAAAGCAGGTGCTCTGCTTTTCGAACCCACCAAAGATCATATGGAAATCAATTTATTGAAAATATTCTCCCATAAAGTTAAAATACTACCTTCCCAACTGGATAAGAATGCGGCCATTTATGGAGCAGCCGCTCTGGTATGGAATGAATTAAAAAAATAACTTCTATAAGGAAGCCGGCGGAAGAATGAACGAAACCGGCTTCCCCTATACTGAATTTCGTTCCTTTCTTTTTTACCCGGACGATTATGCTATCGGTTACTTGTTTTGTTTACAAGCTATTTTAACTGAAAGATATATAAGATGAGAAATTATATTGCTGTTTTTTTCTGTTTTTTCCTTTTCCTTTTCGGGTGTAAGAGCCACGAAAAAGAACTTAAAATCACAGAGTATGTAAACCCCTTTATCGGCACCGGCGGGCATGGGCATTGTTTTCCGGGGGCAGCATACCCTTTTGGGGGAATTCAGTTAAGTCCGGATAATCCCCGCAGCGGCTGGGACTGGAGTTCAGGATATCATTATAGTGACAGCATTATCTCTTCTTTTTCACACACCCATCTGAGCGGCACCGGCATTGGGGATTTACAGGACATCCGTTTTTTACCGGTACTGAATAAACCGGATAGCAACCAAAATACAGTCCGGTACCTTACATCTAATTATGCCCTTTTTTCACACGATAATGAACAGGCAGAACCTGGCTATTACAAAGTAAAATTCGATAACGGTATCATTACAGAATTGTCTGTCACCCCCAGGTGCGGGTTTCATTATTACCAGTATCCGTCGAATACAACCCACGGTATGGTTATTGACTTGACAACAGCCCGCAATTGGGACAAGGCCGTGGAATGCTGTATTAAAAAGGTCAATAACCGGGCTTTGGAAGGTTATCGCAAATCCAAAGGCTGGGCACCGGATCAAAGGGTATATTTTTATATTGAATTCTCTCAGGATGTAGAAGTACTGGCAGGCAAAAACAAATTCGAACCTCTGCAAAACGGACAAAAACTCATCAGCGATTCCTGTTATGTCTGGGTAGATTTCGGCTATAAAACGGATAAAATTCTTTCTAAAATAAGTATTTCTTCTGCTAACTTTGAAGGGGCAGAAGCCAATTTACAGAAAGAATTACCCCATTGGAGTTTCGATAAAGTAAAACGGGATGCCAAACAGGCCTGGAAAAGGGAATTATCGAAAATTAAAGCGGAAGGACCGGACGACTACCAGCTGAGTACTTTTTATACGGCCCTTTATCACGCTTATCTTACGCCCAATTTGTTTTCCGATGTCAATGGTAATTTTAAGGGGCCCGACCGGGAAATCCACAGTGTAGACAACCGGCAAAAACAATATACGGTATTTTCTTTTTGGGATACTTTCCGTGCCGCTCATCCTCTTTTTACGATAACCCAGAAAAAGAGAGTGAGTGATATGGTCAACTCTATTCTAAAACACTACGATGCATATGGATTATTACCGGTATGGGAATTAGCCGGTAATGAGACCAATTGTATGATCGGTTACCATTCTATTCCGGTAATTGCAGAAGCTTATCTGAAAGGGATAAGGGACTTTGATGCTGAAAAAGCTTATGAAGCGATGAAAAAAACAGCCGCTTCAGACCGGGCCGGAATGAAATATTTCCGGGAATTGGGATATATACCTTGTGATAAAGAAAACGAATCGGTATCCAAAACCCTGGAATACGCCTATGATTACTGGTGTATCGCCCAAATGGCCAAAGCCTTGAACAAAGAAGACGATTATCTCTATTTTCTAAGAAAATCCAGAAATTATATTTATTTATTCGATAAATCCACCGGCTTCATGAGAGGCAAAACAGCAGCAGGCCAATGGAAAATACCTTTTTCTCCTCTTTACTCCAATCACCGGGACGACGAATATACAGAAGGGAATGCCTGGCAATATTCCTGGTTTGTCCCCCAGGACATTGAAGGACTCATTGGCCTATACGGGGGTAAAGAAGCATTCTGTATCAAACTGGACAGTTTGTTTACTATCCCTTCCCAACTGGAAGGAGAAAATGCCTCTCCGGATATCAGCGGGCTTATCGGACAATATGCGCAGGGAAATGAACCTTCCCATCATGTAGCTTATCTTTTCAATTACGCAGACCAACCCCATAAAAGCCAATATTACCTGAATAAGATTATGACCGAATTATACAGGGACACTCCCGACGGTTTGTGCGGAAATGAAGATTGCGGGCAAATGTCGGCCTGGTATATTTTTTCTGCTATGGGATTCTATCCTGTCAACCCTGTAGAAGGCAAGTATCAGTTGGGGACCCCTTTATTCCCCAAAGTTACGTTAAAAGTCGGGCCGGAAAAACGCTTTGTTATCACAGCCAATAAAGAAAACGACAAGTTCATTTATTCGGAAAAGGTACTGTTGAATGGCAAAAAACTCGACCGCAGTTGGATAACCCACGAAGAAATCATGGAAGGAGGAGAGTTGGAATTCATCTTGACGGATAAGATTGAAAAAAAGAAAAACTAATATTTAAAAGAAAAAAGAAAATGATCTTTCATTTTCCACTTTCTTCAGATGCCAGTTAACGAAAATAGGATGAAAAAGAATATAGGAGTAATTTTAGCCGGCGGAAGCGGGAAACGGATGGGGAATATTATTCCGAAACAATTCCTGATCATTGCCGGCAAAACAGTACTCGAGCATACACTGGGTGTTTTCGAAAACCACCCCCTGATCGACGAGATCGCCTTAGTCATTGCCCCTGCTCATACAGAAATGTCAAACAGGATTCTCCAGGACCATCCTTTTAAAAAACTAGTTCATATTTTACACGGGGGACAGGAACGTTATCATTCAACCCTCTCCGCTTTAAAAGCATACGCACAAACAGATTGCAATATATTAATACACGATGCCGTTCGTCCGTTAGTGGACCCAAGGATTATCAGTGATGTCGTCGGTGCTTTGCAGGAGGTAAATGCTGTCAACGTTGCAGTACCTGCAACCGATACGATCATTGAAGTAGACGAAAAACAGGAATATATCGTACAAATTCCGGATCGTTCCCGGTTATTTAATGTCCAGACACCTCAGGGTTTTGACAGGGAAACACTGCAACGGGCTTTTGAAAAAGCTTTAAAAGATCCGCTTTTTCAGACTACGGACGATTGCGGAGTGATAAAAAAATATTTGCCGGAAGAAAAGATCAGACTGGTGCACGGAAATCCCCGGAACATAAAATTGACCTGGCCGGAAGATATCGCTTTTGCGGAAAAATGGCTAAGTATGGATAAAATATAACATTCTGTTATCAATGAAAAAGTTTCTCGGATTTCTATTTCTCTTTTGGTGTACCGTCCCCGTTTTTTCTCAGACGCGCGAATTTCAATATTTCTCCTCCCTTTCCGGTTTTCTATCCTATGGTAAAAATTTACCATTCTGGGCTGTCTCTAACCGCTACGGACTCGTTCCTGACGGTCGCGGAGGATTATTGGAAGCAGGCCTTTTCTCTGATTTTAATCCCAAACATACCTTCCAACTGGCCTATGGTATCTCCGCAGCGGCTTATGTTTCCAATTACGACAATGCTGTTCTGCTGGATCAATTGTATGTCAGCGGGAAATGGAAAAAACTACGGTTGGATTTAGGTATGATTCACAGGGAAATCGAATACAACGGAATTTCCTTTACAAACGGAAATATCATTTATTCCGGCAATGCCCGGACGATGCCGGGATATAATCTGTATTCCGATTACATTACAATCCCCCGGACCAATAAAATTCTTTCTTTTAAATTCAATTGGAGCGACTACCTGATGCCGGACGACCGTTACGTCCGTCATACCCGCTTACACAACAAATCCCTTTTCGTAAAAATCGTCCCTGTTGCCCGTCTGGAAATTATTCTGGGTCTGGAACACTGGGTACAATGGGGCGGAACTTCTTCCCGTTACGGCAAGCAACCTTCTTCTCTGAAAGATTATATCCGGATAGTATGCGGAAAAGAAGGAGGCAAAGGCGCTACTGAGAGTGATATCATAAATGCCCTGGGAAATCATTTGGGACGGGAACACATACGGATCAATTACCGGGGAGATGAATACCTCATTTCTTTCTACCACGACATTCCCTTTGATGACGGTTCCGGAACAGACTTCCGTTCTTTCCCGGATGGAGTATATGCCCTTTATGTGGGCAGTAAAGAAAAAAAACGCTGGATAAGCGATATTATTTACGAGTTCAATTACACGAAATACCAATCCGGCCGCTACCATAACCCGCCGGGACATCCCGAAAAGGTATCGGGAGGGAATGACAATTATTTCAACAATGGCGAATATAAAAGTGGATGGACACTGTATGGAAGGACGATCGGTTCCCCTCTTATAACCCCCTATGCTCCCAATGCCCAAGGCATTACATTAGGGGTCTGTAATAACCGTATCATCGGACACCATATTGGTCTAAGAGGGCAAGCGTGGAAAAAAATTCCCTATAAAATAATGCTGACCTATACCTTAAATTACGGCTTATATATAAAACCACTTCCCCATTCTCCCCAAAAGCAATTCTCTTTTGCTGTGGAAACGGCTCTTCCGCATTTACATAAACTTCCTTTCCAAATTGACATGGGAATATACGGTGATGTAGGAGAATTTTTGCCTAAAAATATCGGTTTCAGCCTAAAATTGAGCCGGAAAGAGATAATTAAACGGAAAAAATAAAACAGACTGTTCCTCTATATCTTTGCCCTTCAAAAGAATCATAAAATCAGATACTGATATTTCTGTCAATCCCGTTTTATAACTAATAATTTTATTATTTTTGTAATAAAATTTTAATCAGGTGTTTGTAATAAAATCCTGAAAGATAAATTTCAATAACATCAAACCATACGGAATAGAACGAATATGACACAGAAAACCACCTATCTCGATAGAAACGAATATAATTATGGGCCAGCTCCGGAAGTAGCTGAAGTATTAAAAAATTTCGACCCCAACAAACTTTGTTTTTATACCCGGATTTACGACGAAGGGAAAAAGAGTATCTTTTCAGACTTTCTTTCTTCTTTGTACCAGATACCGGAAAAACAAATTATCCTGGGTTATGGAGGAGAAGATATCTTAAAACAAGTGGTTCACTGCTTTCTGGCAGGTAAAGAAAAACAAAAAACGCTGTTAATTCCCAAATTCTCCTGGTGGTATTATAAATCTATTGCGGATGAAGTGGAAGGCAGAAGTGTTCTCTATCCTCTCTACGAAGATGGAAATACTTTTAAATACGATTTTAAAGCACTGAAAGAAACTATCGAACGCGAAAAACCGGAAATGGTATTGATCGCTTCTCCCAATAATCCGACGGGGAATGCACTGACAGCAGAGGAACTGGATAAAATCCTCTCTTTTATCGGTAAGGACACAGTAGTTGTCATCGACGAAGCTTATGCCTCTTTTGCCAATAAAGACACGAGTTACATCAAGCCGCTTCTGGAAAAATTCCCGAATGTCTTGATTGTACGGACTCTCTCCAAATTTTACGGCTTACCGGGATTAAGACTGGGATTTGCATTTATGGGAACAGCTTTAAGCCGTTTCTTGAATTATAGTACGAAATATCTGGGTTATAACCGTTTATCGGAAGAGTTGGGAATAGCTGTGTTAAAAGCAACCGATTACTACCAAAAAGTAGCCGACCAAATGGCTTACGACCGGGAAATGTATATACGGGAACTCCGTCCGCTGACGGGATTTAAAGTTTACGATTCCAACGCTAATTTCATGCTTGTCAAATATCCTATTGAATTAAAGGAAAAATTACAGACGGCACTGAAAGCCAAAGGATATCTGATTAAATTCATGAACGAACCCGATATCAATACCCATATGCGTATTACCTTGGGTACACATCCTCAAAATTGTATGGTTGTCGAAACCATTAAAGAAGTTGCAGGAGCATGAAAGCTGTAATACTGGCCGCAGGCATCGCTTCCCGCCTGCGTCCTCTCACCGACCATACGCCCAAATGTCTGCTGGAAATCGGAGGAAAAAGTCTGCTGGAAAGGGCAATACAAGGATTATTGGCCAATAATATCCGGGAACTGATTTTGGTAACCGGATATCTACAGGAGCAAATCGTAACTTTTGTCCAAAAAAAATTTCCGGAACTGGAGGTAAAATTTATCCACAATGAAAAATACGCCTCCACGAACAATATCTATTCGCTCTGGTTGGTGAAAAACAGTATAAAAGAAGAAAATATCGTACTCCTCGACAGTGATATTCTGTTTGATCCGGGTTTGGTGAAAGCCGTGATTGATTCCCCTTATCCGGATACATTGGCCCTGAATTCACATCCGCTTTGTGAAGAGGAAATGAAAGTCATTGCCGATTCAACGGGAAAAGTCACCGAAATCAGTAAAACCTGTCCTCCCACCCAGGCCATAGGTGAATCCATCGGAATAGAAAAAATATCCAATGCTTACCTGAAACTTTTATTTCAGGAGCTGGATCAAATGATCGTGGATGAAAAGTTAGGGAATGTATTTTATGAAGCAGCATTCCAGCGTTTGATAGCAAAGGGAAAGAGTTTTCACATCGTCGATACTTCAGCCCTGTTCTCTATGGAATTGGATACACAGGAAGACTTTCAGGCAGCTACAGAAAAATTACCCGCTAATTTATTGTAAATATGGGGAATAAATACGATATCAGAGCACTACAATTAAAAGTACTGGACATTCTCCTGGCAGTAGATAAAGTGTGCCGGGAACACCAGCTGCGGTATTACATCATGGCCGGTACTCTGATCGGAGCCGTCAGGCACAAAGGTTTCATTCCCTGGGACGACGATTTGGATATTGGAATGCCCCGTAAGGATTACGAAATTTTTATGGAGAAATCGAAAACACTATTGCCGGATTATTTAGAAGCAATCTACTGGAAAAACGATCCGGATTATCCTCTCTCCTTTGCCAAAATACAGGATGCCCGGACAACTTTAATTGAAAGAAAACACTTGAAATACAAAGGCGGTATTTATATCGACGTATTTCCCTTAGACGGAGCACCCGGCGGAAAATTAACCCGGCTCTGGCATTTCGGGAAATTTGCTTTCTACAATAAGACCCTATACTTCCTTTTCCGCGATCCTTACAAGCACGGTAGAGGAATCAGTTCCTGGCCCTGCCGCATAGCCCGGACTTTATTTACCCGTCAGGGCGTTCAGTCAAAACTGGAAAAACTGATGAGGAAATATGATTTTGATGCATCTCCCTGGGTTTGCGATTACGATGACGGCCGGAAGGGTATTCTTCCTCATGCTGTTATAGGTAATCCTACTCTCATTTCTTTCGAAGGAAAAGAAGTATTCGGCTTGGAAAATTACCATGCCTACCTGAGTAATAAATATGGAGACTATATGCAAATTCCGCCGGCCGAAAAGCAAAGGCAGCATAATTTCTATTTTCTGGATCTTGATAAACCCTACCGGGAATAGATAAACCGGTAAAGCCGGCAGAATTTAAGCGGCATGCAAAACATTAAAAGTTAATTCACTCAATTACCTTCCGTATGAAAATAGGATACGATGCTAAAAGACTTTACAAAAATTTCACGGGATTGGGAAACTACAGCCGGACATTAGCCGGGAATTTACAGCTTTACTATCCGGAAAATGAGTACTACTTATATACGCCGGCTATCCGTCGCAACGAAATTACAGCGGCTTTTCTGAATAATACAGCTTTTCATACCGTTATCCCCCAAGGAAAATTTAAAGGATGGTGGCGGACTTCCGGTATAAAGAAAGATCTAAAAAGGGACCAGATCGACATCTTTCACGGTTTAAGCCATGAAATTCCCCTTCATATACAACATACAGGCATACGGTCGGTCGTAACGATACACGATATCATTTACCGTACATTTCCGGATATGTATTCGCTTATCGACCGGAAAATATATGATTTCAAATTCAAATATGCTTGCCGGCATGCGGATAAAATTATCGCCATCAGTGAATGTACGAAAAACGACATCATCCGTTTTTTTGGCATCCCGGAAAGTAAAATAGCCGTTATTTATCAGTCTATACAGCCTATTTTTTATAAAATGCAGGAAGCTGGAGAATCCCGGAAAAAAATAGATCACTTTAATATTCCTCAGGACTATTTATTATATGTAGGTTCGGTAAATACCCGGAAAAATTTATTGGGCAGTGTCAA
>NZ_CALCLB010000031.1:0-13852 GCF_937966165.1 uncultured Odoribacter sp. | reverse complement strand
CAGAATTTCGAACAAACTTTTATCTTCCTTCGCATAATTTAACATAGCTATCGCATAGTGATTCGAACCGATGAGATACCTGAATTTTGCCTTCAACACTAACACGGTATTATCAAAAGTTTCCAAATGCTGAATTCCCACAAAAGGCAACTGCTGATTCATATACCTTCCGCCAACCATCCCTCCCATATAATTTAAATAAGCAAACGGAATATCCCGGCCAACCAATACTCTTCCGTAAAAAGAAGGCAGTACAGAAAAACGGTGTGTGAATGGTACTACAGCTGAAAAACTTCCGTCAAGAGCAGAAAAAGGAGCCCCGTGATCATAATGTAATCCATTATCTGTATATAAAGAATATTCTCCTTTCACTGAAATTCCTCTTGTAGGATAATATCTTTTATCAAAAGTCTCATAATGAGCCGATGCATGATAACTGAAAAAGCCTTCCGGCCGGGCTTTTACTCCCTCATAGGCAGAAGCATATAAAAAAGAATTATAATCAAAATATTCGTAACGGAATCCCAATACAAATTTACAGTTTTGAATATAAATATCAGAAAAAGTCAATTCTGCCATGTGCTGGGAAAAAGTAATATTATCTACCTTATGTCCTTTCCGGTAGAGGTCAATATCATTGTATTCATACATATATACCAGACCGGCCTTCCTCAAAAAAGTATTCCCAAAAGAATACTCTACCCGGGCATAAGGATTCTGACTTAAACGTCCCGTCAGCGACAACTGAAATCCCCTTAAATGTTTATGGGAAAAAGTAGTATTCAGTAAAATAGCAGCCATCTCCTCGGAATCGAAACGGAATCCGAAATTCAAAGAACTCATCGATTTTTCTTTCAATATTAAGGTCAGGTCATAAACATCCGTACCCTTTAAAGAATAATTCACGTATGAAAATGCCCCTGTACCGTATAAAATAGCAATCGACCGATGTAAATCATCAATAGAAATATAAGAGTATTCAGACAAACCGGCTTTTTTTCTCACCCATTTTTCTTCCCGGCTTCCCACCCCATTGATATAAATCCGTCCAATCACCAGTGAATCTGTCCGTATAAATTTATTATCTATAATTTTTTCTTCGTTTTCCGAAGGAGTTAATCCAATCTTTTCTTTTAATTTCATTAAATCCTCCCATTGGGCCCTTGCAGCCCTTTCCCCCCTTAGGATTAAAGTATCAATATCTGTCGGATTAAAACTGGCTGCCGAATAAGGCAGAATATCCGGCTTAATATATAAATCACATAATTTGATATTTTCCTCGTATTTTGCCATGCCTAAAAAAGAAGTCAACTGGTCTACAATCTCCAGGGCATTATTCAATTCGTTTAACTTGCGAAGGTCGGAGGAAACATCTACCCCGATAATAATATCGGCTCCCATCGCTTTCCCCACATCCGTAGGGAAATTATTGGCGATTCCACCGTCTACCAACAGCATCGTATCCAATACGACAGGAGAAAATACACCGGGAATAGCCATACTGGAACGCATAGCTAAGGCTAAATTCCCTTTGTCCAGAACCACCTCTTTCCCATTTACCAGATTTGCTGCAACGCAAGCAAAAGGAATGGGCAAACTCAGAAAAGAAACAGAATCGTGATACCCTATCGTCAATTCAGAAAAGAGACTGAATATATTTTGTCCACCGATAAACCCCGAAGGCATCTGAATCCCTTTTCCTCCGATCATAGGGATAGAAACCAGGTATTTTTCGTCCTTTTCTTTTTCTGAAAACGGCAAATCATACCGGTATACCCGGTCACTCAATAAAAAAGTCCATTGCTGCTTCCGTACCAAAGTATCCAACATACCCGCATCGTATCCGATTGCATACAATCCTCCTACAATCGAACCCATACTCGTACCGGCAATATAATCTATAGGGATCCCTGCCTCTTCCAGCACTTTTAATACACCGATATGAGCGACTCCTTTTGCCCCTCCGCCACTCAAAACTAACCCGACTTTCTTCCGTTCTGCCTGCAGTCCGCCTCCGAATAAAAATAAAGCAACTAAGACCAACACAACTCTTTTCATCAGGTTATTCTTAAATATGAAACAATAGAACAAATTTAATTCTATTTTAAGAAATAATTTCAGGATATAACGTTAAAAATAGTAAGAAAAATACCGAAACCGGTACTTATCTGTATAAATCTATTTTTTCAGCCCTCTTTTCTCCCGTTCAAAAAATTTTAGCGTTCTGATACCCTAATTTAGCAGAATATTTCATTATTTTTGCAAACAGGCGTAATAAAATTTTAAGTTTTTAGGGTATAGGAAAAAATCCTCCCTTTAAAATAAAAATCTCAGGAAAATAATATGGCGAAAATATTAGTCATCGATGATGAACGCAGTATTCGCAATTCGATGAAAGACATACTTACTTTTGAAAAACACGATGTTATTGTAGCTGAAAACGGTATGGAAGGCTTAATTGCCGTTAAAACCGAAAAACCGGATCTGGTATTTTGCGATATCAAAATGCCGAATATGGAAGGAATAGAAGTACTGGAACGGATAAAGGAATTTTCCCGGGATACCCCTGTCGTCATGATTTCCGGTCATGGCACCATAGATACAGCTATCGAAGCCATCAAAAAAGGAGCTTATGATTTTATCGAAAAGCCTTTGGATCTGAACCGTATTCTGATTACAATCAAAAATGCTACGGACAAAACCCAACTCATTCAGGAAACCCAGACATTAAAGAGTAAAGTCAGCAAAAAATACGATATGGTGGGGCATTCTGAAGCATTGGAAAAAGTGAAAGAAATGATAGAAAAAGTAGCCATTTCTGATGCCCGCGTTTTAATTACGGGGCCGAACGGCTCAGGGAAAGAATTAGTCGCCCGCCAGTTACATGAAAAAAGCAACCGGAGAAACAATGCTTTTATAGAAGTCAATTGTGCGGCCATTCCCGCAGAACTGATCGAAAGTGAATTATTCGGACATGAAAAAGGCTCTTTTACTTCAGCAATCAAGCAAAAAAAAGGCAAATTTGAACTGGCTCACGGAGGAACTATTTTTCTGGATGAAATCGGAGATATGAGCCTCAGTGCCCAGGCAAAAGTACTGAGAGTATTGCAGGAAAATAAAATCAGCAGAATTGGAGGAGACGGGGACATACCTGTAGACGTAAGGGTCATCGCCGCTACCAACAAAAATCTGAAAAAAGAAATCCTCAAAGGAAATTTCCGGGAAGATCTTTACCACCGCCTGAGCGTCATTATTATAAATGTTCCTTCTCTCAAAGAGCGGGAAGAAGATATAGAAGATCTGGTTTCACATTTTATAAACGAAATCTGTACGGAAATGCGTATTTTACCTAAAACCATTACTCTGGAAGCCCTGGAAATGATGAAAACATACGAATGGTCGGGTAATATACGGGAGTTACGCAACGTGGTGGAACGTTTGATTATCCTTTGCGGCCCTACAATCACGGCAGAAGATTTAAATCAGTATAAATAACGGATCGATGGAAAAACTGCGGATTGCTATTGTCGGTCGCCGGAATAGCGGAAAAAGTTCTTTGATCAATGTGCTCACCGGTCAAAAAGTAGCTATCGTATCCGATATCCCCGGTACAACAACCGATCCCGTAAAACGAAGCTATGAAATTCCCGGTTTTGCATCCGTCATTTTTATTGACACCGCCGGCATAGATGATACCGGAGAATTAGGAAGCCAAAGAACTGCCAGGACAAAGGAAATGCTTCCTCAGTCTGACTTTATACTCTTGCTGATCACCGGAAATCGATTTGAAACCACTGAAGAGGAAGTGGTTCAGCAAATACTGGAATTGCATATCCCTTTCCTCATCATACACAATAAATCCGACCTGCTTCCCTTGCATCCGGATGTAAAGAACACATTGGAAACAAAATATAAAACCAAAGTCATCGATTTCTGTTGCCATCGGCCAGCAAACATTTCCACAGTATTCGAAACGATACAAAAATTAAAACAAATTTCAAATACTCCTTCTTTATTGGAAGGAATTATTCAGCCCCGGGATATTTTACTACTCGTAACTCCGGTAGATTCGGAAGCCCCGGTAGGACGCCTTATCCTGCCTCAGGTACAAATGATCCGGGACATTCTGGACAATCACGGGATAAGCATCGTTTTACAGCCAGCTGAAATTTCAAGTTTTCTGCAAACATCAGGTATTCGTCCTCGTTTAGTGATTACGGATAGTCAGGTATTTAAAAAAGTTGCCGCCCAACTACCGGCAGATATTCCCCTCACCAGTTTCAGTATTGTTCTGGCCCATCGGAAGGGTTATTTTCAGGAGTATATAAAAGGAACCCGGACGATAGATCAACTGAAAGAAGGAGACAGTATACTCCTGCTGGAATCTTGTTCGCATCACAGCAGTTGCGAAGATATCGGAAGGGTAAAAATCCCGTTTCTATTGGAAAAGTATACCGGCAAACAATTGAATTTTGAGTTTATTCCGGCCCTGGATCCCATTGAAAAACCGCCCCTTGCTTACGCTCTCGTCATCCAATGCGGGGGATGTATGGTCACCTCCCGTCAATTGCAAACCCGCCTTCTTCCTTTTATCGAGTCAGGGGTGCCGGTAAGCAATTACGGAATGACGCTGGCATTTTTAAACGGCATATTTGAACGTTCCATCCAGGAATGGGAAAAAGTATAATATATTTTTCCTTTTCTGCTGCCACATGCCGATCTTGTCCATCAATCGCTTAACCGACCGGAAAATAACGGCAAAAACGCAGCGCTTAGACAAAAAATCCCTTCCTTATTCCATGGATTTAAATCCGGCTCCCATAATTTCTTTTGCTTCCATAATAGTTGTAAAAGCTTTGGGATCAATTTTATAAATAGCCCGTTGCAGGGTAACGACTTCTTTCCGGTTCACCACCGTCATAATCATTTCTTTTTCAGAGCGGTTGAACATTCCGTTTACCGGTACAATAGAACCTCCCCTATGCAGTTCCGTTAAAATATAATGCCGGATTTCTTCCGTTTTCTCAGAAACAATAAAAAACGTCTTATCGCTGGAATATCCCTGGATCACAATATCAATCACCTTACCCATCAGGAAAATAGTCAACCAGGAGTAAAAAGGTACCTTCCAATCCTGAAATACAATCAAACCACACATAACAATAACAGAATCTATGGTCATCTGCAACATGCCGATCGGTTTCCGCGTCAGTTTATTCAGGATAGAAGACAATACATCGGTTCCCCCGCTGGAAGAACGGGTTTTCAATATCAATCCGGCTCCTATCCCGATGACTACCCCACCGAATATACTGGCCAACAAAACTTCATCCTGCAATTGAAAAGGGTCGTAAGGATGAGGATGCCCCAAAGCTTTTAATACAAGAGGCATGCCGTCCGCAAACATAGCCACCAATAAAAAACAGATAAAAGTTTTTACTCCGAATTGCTTTCCCAATACTTTTACTCCCCATAAACTAAGGGGCAAATTAAAACACAAAGCAGCCATACCAATAGGGAAGCCTAATTGATAATGCAAAATAGTAGAAATACCGTAAATACCACCCGGTACAATCTTGTAAGGGGTCATAAAAAAAGTATAACCTACAGAAATTACAAAAGCTCCCAATACAAGTGTTGCATAGGTTTGAAACCAATGGGCAGAGAAAATTTTTTCCTTATAAAAGGAAATATTCATTACATTCATTTTACAGATTATTTAATTCATTTGAAGTACCGGGCGCACCCCTTTTATTTTCGCGCGCAAATATACTTCCCCCTTTCACAAAAAAATATGATATTTGTCATATTTTTAATTCTTCTCAAAACGGAATAAATTTAGGGAGAAAAACTCCTTTTTAAGGAAAAAATGTTTATCATTGCATAAAATTCCCGTAAGATCGGTTAGCTTTTTTAAAAAATCCAAAGCCCAATTGTCTACATTCTTTGTAAGTCATTACGGAATGAACAATTCCGTATAACACTTATAAATTTATAAACAATCCGAATGAGTAAAACAAAAAACAAAATTATTTCCGTTGCGAAAAATTTATTTCGTGA
This sequence comes from uncultured Odoribacter sp., assembly GCF_937966165.1. NCBI lineage: Bacteria > Pseudomonadati > Bacteroidota > Bacteroidia > Bacteroidales > Odoribacteraceae > Odoribacter > uncultured Odoribacter sp. The sequence goes on along the minus strand of NZ_CALCLB010000031.1, from coordinate 7,792 downwards.
AATCAGTGCGTATAAAGCAACGATGAGCGACATTGCATCTGCAGCTAAAATGAGCAGGCGTACTTTATATACTCATTTCAAAAGTAAAGAAGAACTTTATAAATATGTCATTGAAGACGAAGTAAACACCATTAACCAGATCCTTCAGAAAGCTGCCGACTCTAAACTTCCTCCCGAAAGAAAGCTTAAACTCTATATCCTGCAGCATTTCGGTGTCATCGATAATTTAGTCCGGAACAACCGCTACATCCGTTACGACTTCCTTTTCAATAACATCCGTATAGAACATCTGCGCAAGGACATCGACCGGAAAGAAATTCATCTCCTTACCGGAATTGTAAAGGAAGGAAAAGAAAAAGAAATATTCCGCGTAAGTGATCCGGAAATATTTTCCCAAAACTTATTGCTGATGTTTAAAAGCCTTGAACAAGCATTTATCCTGGCAAACCGGAAAGATAAAAACTCCCGGACGATCTTGGAATACATTGACCTCATGTTCTACGGCATCATCAATCCCGCAAAATTACCCAACAGGGACGTGTCCTAATGTGTAATTTCCCCTTTCCCTTCTTCTCCTCTCTCTTTCAACACATACAACTGTCCGGCCTGGTACTTCAACACTTTCACCGTACAGCCTTTTTGAATATATTCGCCCTGATCCGCGACGGCATCATATACTTCTTCATTTATCATGACTTTACCGGACGGCCGTAAATCTGTCAAAGCTATCCCGGTTTTCTCAATTTCCTTTGCCACTGACATGTCTACCCCCACATATCCTTCTTCAGGCCGTTGTTCCGCTTGCAGTGCAAAAGCCCAGCGACGGGAGGCGAATAACTTCCCGCCCAGCCATATACTCACTCCTAAACCGAGCAGAGAACTTCCCAAAACGATCAGCAAAGATTTTAACAAACCTCCTATAAAGTCGTCTATAAACGTAAAGGAAAATCCTTCAATTCCTGCCATCACCAAAGCCATCACAATACAAATAATCCCCGTAATCCCCGTCACTCCAAAACCCGGTATTACAAATATTTCCAGAAGTAACAGCAGCACACCTATCACAAAAAGAATAATTTCCCAATAATTAGCGAAACCTTCCAAATACAAAGGTGCAAAATACAGCAAACAGGCTATAGCTGCTGCTGCCAGTGGAAAACCGATTCCAGGGGTCTGCAGTTCAAAATAAATACCCCCTACAATAACCATAATCAATATGCCCCTCACAAAAGGATTTATTAAAAAACCGATGATCTTATCCAGCGCTGTAGGGGTATAAACGGATAGGGTATAATGATCAATACCTTCTTTCTGTAATACCTCATCCACCTGATCCGCTATTCCGTCACAAAATCCATACTTCATCGCTTCGTGCGGAGTAAAAGTCACCACTTTCCCGCTATCAGATACTCCGGAGACAACGACCGACTGATCCACCATAGCTTCCGCAATATGAGGATCCCGTTTCCAACGGTAAAGAGTATCATTGCCTTCCACTATCGTATCTTTCCCATGTGCCTGTGCCGTAGACCGTATCATAGAACGCATATAAGACTGATACTTATCCGGCATCGCTTCTCCCGTTTGATTCACGACTGTGGCAGCTCCGATATTTGCCCCTTCTCTCATGTAAATTTTATCACAGGCAATAGCAATTAATGCTCCGGCAGAAGCAGCATTATTATTGATAAACACCCATACCGGTTTCGGTGTATTTAAAATTAAAGTACGTAAAGAATCGGCATATACCACTAATCCTCCATAGGTATTCATGTCAATCAGTATATAATCCGCTTTTTCCTGTTCCGCTTTTTCAAAAGACTTTTTTACCAATCTCCATACTTCCGGACCAATTTCATCTTTAATATCCACTTTAAACACCAAGGGTTGCCTTTCCCCGGCTATTCCCCACAAAGTAGTAAAAACCAACAACAACGTCAATAAAAACGACTTCCGCATAATTCCAAATCTTTAATAACAGACAAATCTATAAAAATATCTCCACAAAAACAGAAAATGATCGAAAGGAAAAACGACGGATAGGACCTATTTTACAACTCCTTACAAATAGCCATGACCTCCCTACAGGAGCAAAACCGGAAAGTCCTCCCGCACTGACAGCTGTAAAAAATACGGTTCTCATTCCGGTTCAGGTATTCCTTCTCCTACCCTTTAAACAGATATCCAACATTTAAACAATTGAATATTCTCAATGCTATTGTCTGCACATTCATCTTTTAAAGGAATTCCTTTTACTTCAACCTTTTTATTTCCATCCCTTCGGATTCTTTTTGAGTTACCTGATGTATAGCTATCGTTCCGGCTATAACAGAAAGAATCGAGACAAAGCTACAGGCTATGATACTAAACCAGGGAATCATCAATGAAAAAGCGAAAATAGCCCCCACTCCCGTCACCATACCTACATTCTTATTCACATAGCGAACGCTTTGTTTAACATTGAAGCGTTTGCGTTCTATAGCATAATCTACAAAAGAAAAACCGTAAAAATAAGCGGAAACCAGAAATAGAGCCAAGGGCGACAACAAACCAATCAGTGGTATAAAAGAGCAAAAAAACAGCAATAAAGTAAACAATAATTGAAAAACCATATTCCGGAGTGCAATCAGAATACCCCTAAAAATTTCCCAGATCAACTGACGTAAACTAAAAGGGTATTCTTTACCGGAAAGATGAGCTTCCGTACGCTCCGATAACCAGGAATAAACGGGAGACATCACAATCAACACAATATATCCTCCAAAAGTAATAAACAGGAAAAAATAAGCTATTTTCAAAACAATTCTCACCAAAAATCCCAGCGTATTATGCAGCCATTGCAACCATGATATTCCTTCTACCCATGCGGCTATTTTCGCCTGAACGATTGCAGCCAGGCTATCTCCTGCAGAAGACACCAGCCATCCCCCTCCCCAAAACAACAACAATAAAGCCAAAAAAGGGAAAAAGAGAAATCCGAAAAATCTCCGGGAAAAGAGAATTTGAAAAGCTTTTCCGTAAACTCCGATTCCTGAAAAAAAACCTTCTAATACACTCATTTCAAGATATTCAAATGTTTAAATATTCCAGTGCTCAAACGACTACAATTTCAAGCATTCCGATAACAAAGGTATAATATTTCTCTTTTAACACAATTTTCAAATTTCGAATTTCAAATTTCGATTTCTTAACCCTATTTTTTGTACTTTTGTAAACCTGTAAAAAAGGGTGTATTTTTATCCTCACGGTTATACAAATTAAAACAAGATATTATGCAAGCATTAACTGCCATTTCACCTATCGACGGCCGTTACCGGGACAAAGTCGAAAATCTTGCCAATTATTTTTCCGAAAGTGCATTAATCCGTTATCGGGTAATGGTAGAAATTGAGTATTTTATTGCTCTTTGTGAACTTCCTCTACCCCAGTTAAAAGATTTTACGCCTTCTCTCTATGCTTCTCTGCGCGAAATATATCTGGACTTCACGGTGGAAGATGCACTAAAGATAAAAGAAATTGAGAAAGTGACCAACCACGACGTCAAAGCCGTGGAATATTTCATCAAAGAAAAATTTGACGCTTTGGATTTACACCGGTATAAAGAATTTATCCATTTTGGTTTAACCTCCCAGGACATCAATAATACGGCCGTTCCCTGTTCTTTCCGCGATGCTGTACACGATGTATACTATCCGGTAATTGACGAACTGATTGCTAAACTGGAAGAATTAGCGGAAGAATGGAAAGACGTACCGATGTTAGCAAAAACACATGGACAACCGGCCTCTCCGACCCGTCTGGGAAAAGAACTGAAAGTGTTTACTTACCGTTTGAGCCGTCAGCTTGAATTACTTAAAAAAGTAGCAATTTCCGGAAAATTCGGAGGAGCAACGGGAAACTTTAATGCACATCATGTGGCTTTCCCGGAATACGACTGGGCGGATTTCGGAAACAAATTCCTTACTCAAAAACTCAAAATAGAGCGGGAAACCTATACCACTCAGATATCCAATTACGATAATTTTGCGGCCTTATTCGACAATTTACGCCGTATTAATACTATCGTTATCGATTTGGACCGGGATTTCTGGACGTACATTTCCATGACCTACTTTAAACAAAAAATCAAAGCAGGAGAAGTCGGTTCTTCTGCCATGCCTCATAAAGTAAATCCGATTGATTTCGAAAATTCAGAGGGGAATTTGGGTATTGCCAATGCTCTTTTTGAACATTTGAGCAACAAACTTCCTATTTCCCGTTTACAAAGAGACCTGACGGATTCTACCGTACTGCGCAATATCGGGGTACCCCTGGCCCATACCATTATTGCTTTCAAATCTACCTTAAAAGGATTAAACAAATTGATTATCAACAAAGAAGCAATTGAAAAAGATTTAGAAAAAAATTGGGCCGTAGTAGCAGAAGCCATACAAACAATTTTACGGCGGGAAGGCTATCCCAATCCTTACGAAGCCTTGAAAGCGCTGACCCGGACAAATAGCAAAATCACGCAGGAATCCATAGCGGAATTCATCGATACCTTAGAGATTTCTGACGATTTAAAACGCACTTTAAAGCAAATTACCCCGTCGAATTATACGGGTATTTAATAATTTGCCCTTCTTTTACAGAACCCATAGGCAATAACGTTCCAACCGAAGGAGGGCAATTTTGACCAAAAACTTATGCACGATTTACTGATCATTTTAAAAAGATTTATACCGCCTTATAAATTCCGGGTTACTAAAAGTATCTTTTACAATTTTCTGCATGCTATCTTCGGAAGTATTTCCATAGCCATGTTAATTCCTGTATTAGGTATTATATTTGACAACCAAAAGGAAGTGACCACCTCCGTTCCTTTTGCGTTCGATATGAAAACCCTCAGTCATCTGTTCAATTACTATATCACAGAAATTAAAATAAATTACGGGCAATCCGCTACTTTAATTTTTGTAGGAATGATTGCTGTCATAGCTACTGCTTTTAAAACCGGATTTGCTTACTTGGCTGCCTACGAACTGATATACATACGGAACGGAGTTGTAAGAGATATCCGCCGCAAAATATACACTAAAATATTATCCTTGCCTTTGCCTTTTTTCTCAGAAGAGCGGAAAGGAGATATTATTTCCCGTATGACAGGTGATGTACAGGAAGTGGAGGCATCCGTCATGAGTTCCCTGGATATGTTTTTTCAGAGCCCGATACTGATTATCGTTTACCTGGCAACGATGTTGATCATGAGCTGGCAGCTCACTTTATTTGTATTTATCCTGCTCCCTCTGATGGGTGCTCTAATCGGTAAAGTCGGTAAAAACTTAAAACGTCACTCCTGGGAAGGGCAAACCAAAATGGGAGAAATACTCTCCTTAATGGAAGAAACTTTATCGGGACTGAGAATTATCAAAGCTTTCAATGCGGAGAAAAAAATGACACAAAAATTCTCCGAAGAAAATGAAGCATACCGGCGTATTCAAAATCGCCTGATGCGCCGGCGCTCTTTGGCCCATCCGATGAGTGAATTTCTGGGGACCATCGTTATCGTCATTATTCTATGGTTTGGAGGTACCCTTGTGCTCAAACACCAGGGATCCCTGTCGGCTGAACAATTCATCGCTTATATCGCCTTATTCTATTGCATTATTAATCCTGCCAAGAATTTGACCAATGCATATTACAGCATCCAAAAAGGGCTGGCAGCGATGGACCGGATCGATGTGATTTTATCAGCAGAATCGACTATTCAGGAAAAAGCAAATCCGGAAAAAATCAAAGAATTTAAAAACCAGGTAGAATACAAACAGGTTTATTTTTCCTACAATGAGAGTAAGCAAGTCCTGAAGGACATCAATCTGAGAATCCCGAAAGGAAAAACCATTGCACTCGTCGGACAATCCGGTTCAGGGAAAAGTACTTTTGTCGATTTACTTCCCCGTTTTTACGATGTCAATGAAGGAAGTATCTCTATTGATGGAATAAATATACGGGATATTTCCCTGTACGATCTTCGGGGATTGATGGGAAATGTCAACCAGGATCCGATACTCTTCAACGATACTATTTACAACAATATCGCATTCGGGGTAGAAAATGCAAGTCCGGAAGAAATTGAAAATGCCGCGAAGATAGCCAATGCGCACGACTTTATCATGCAAACGGAGAAAGGGTACCAGACTGTTATCGGAGACCGGGGCGGCAAACTCAGCGGAGGACAGCGGCAGCGCCTGAGTATCGCAAGGGCCGTATTGAAAAACCCTCCTATTATGATTCTGGACGAAGCGACTTCCGCTCTGGATACGGAATCTGAAAAGCTGGTGCAACAAGCTTTGGATAACCTGATGAGAAACCGCACTTCCATTGTCATTGCTCACCGCCTTTCCACCATCCGGAATGCCGATCTGATTTGTGTATTCCACGAAGGCGAAATTGTCGAAAGGGGAACTCACGAAGAATTGCTCAAACAAAACGGTATATACACCAAATTGTATAATATGCAAAACTTTTAAACGGGAAATATTCCAAAAATCCTATCAGTATAGGGAAAGAAATTGTAAAACATTCTTTCCTATAAGAGATTACAAAAACAGTTTTAAACGAAATCCTGCAAAGTTTTATACGAACCTATGGAAGAGGAAAAACTTCTGGGGAAATCCATCGGATATCCTGAAACATATTGTCCCGCTATACTGGTCGCCGTGCCCCGGCATATAAACCGGAAGATTTATCAGATAGAACAACCGACAGGACTTTTTTGCGGTTACGATATCTGGCACTGTTATGAAGCCAGTTTTCTCACCGCTCAGGGCTTACCTGTAAGTGGAATACTGAAATTAGTATACCCCGCCAACAGTGAATTTCTCGTAGAAAGTAAATCTTTAAAGCTCTATCTGGGCTCTTTTCAGATGTACCGTTTAGGAAACACGGTTGAGGAAAGTATTTCCATTTTTTGTAAAAAAGTTTCGGAAGATTTGGAAAAGCTCCTGCAGACATCCGTCGGTATAAATTTTTATTCCAGCTGTCCGGAAAATCTTCCCTTTGATTTTTCAGACTATGAAATCCTGGAAAATTTGCCGGGAACTGACAGCTGTATTTTTACCGATTATCAGGAAAAAATAACCCTTTTAAAAGAAAAGGAAATAAAAACGGCAAGCGAAATAAAAGTAGGAAGTCATTTACTGAAAAGCAATTGTAAAATCACCCGTCAACCGGACTGGGGAAGTATCTATATTCATATCAAGGCTCCTATTTTACCGGACCGGTTTTCTCTTTTAAAATATATCGTCTCTCTGAGAGATGAAAACCATTTTCACGAAGAAATCTGTGAGATGGTGTTTAAACGTCTCACCGATTTCTTTCATCCTGAAATTCTGTCAGTCAGTTGCCTTTATACCCGCCGCGGAGGTATAGACATCTGCCCGGTACGGGCAAACCATCCTCCCTATCTTCCGCTCTCTCTCCCTTGTCCGGACATCCTCACCCAAAGGGAATTCAGGCAATAAACTCCTTCTTTATTTACGGACAACCGGAAATTCAGTAATCCGTAATGTCGTACATCCATAAGGAATTAAGGTTATTTCCGTATCCGCTAAAGAATCCGGATAAACCGAATACACGCGGCTATAAGGCAGAGGACCTGCCATTTCATTATACAACTGCCAGTAAGGAAGTTTCCGCGCCTTCACTTTTATCTCTATAGGCGCATTTTCCAGGTTCCAGGGAAATAAAAGCTTCTGTTTCTGTTCGTCTATCTGCACCTGAAAAACCTTTTCTGTTTCTGCAGGTTTGAAAT
>NZ_CALCLB010000030.1:0-51204 GCF_937966165.1 uncultured Odoribacter sp. | reverse complement strand
CCGCGACCCCAGGCGTGACAGGCCTGTATTCTAACCAGCTGAACTACCGCACCAGAATAACTATAAAAATTGAAGAACTTTTCAGCGGTGCGGACGGGACTCGAACCCGCGACCCCAGGCGTGACAGGCCTGTATTCTAACCAGCTGAACTACCGCACCAGTTTGTTAAGACTGTATCTCTTACAGCGGTGCAAATGTAGGACGATTTTTTGAAATAGCAAATAAATTAAAGGGAAAAATGTGAAATTTTGGGATTTAAAACGGAATACCGGAAAGTATTTAAAAATTTTATTTCTTTTTAATATACTTAATCTTTTGATTGCAAGGCTGTAAATAATTTCATGAGGAAGCAATAAAAAATATCCTGTATGTTAAATTGCTTATTAGATTTTTTATTTAACTTTGAGGTCACAATTATTACTAAATTAAAAAAAATTTTAAGATAATGAATGTACCCGCAGAATTAAAGTACACTAAAGAACATGAATGGATTCGTGTTGAAGGTGAGGAAGCAGTGATTGGTATCACAGACTATGCTCAAAGTCAATTGGGCGACATCGTTTTTGTGGAATGCGATACGGAAGGTGAAACTCTTTCAGAAGGGGATACTTTTGGTACCGTTGAAGCTGTAAAAACTGTTTCTGATTTGTATTTACCGGTAGGCGGTGAAGTTTTGGAATTTAATCCGGAACTGGAAGGGGAACCGGAATTGGTAAATAAAGATCCTTACGGAAAAGGTTGGATTATCCGCATTAAAGTAAGCGATCCTTCAGAATTGGATAATTTGCTGGATGCTGAAGGCTATAAAGCCCTTATTTAATTAAAATACAAAGCTGTGCTCTCCGTTGAAAGCACAGCTTTTTTGTTTTTATAGCTAGACCGGATACAAAAAGGATAAAGTGTGTTATTGTTGTCCGGGAAATGAGGTTTATACATCGGGGGATTACCCTATCTTAAATTTAAAATCTGAAATCCAATGACTCTTATTAAATCAATTTCAGGTATTCGCGGGACAGTTGGAGGCTATCCCGGAGATAACCTGACTCCGCTGGATATTGTTAAGTTTGTTTCTGCTTATGCGAGCTGGTTAAAAGAAGGGACGGGGAAGAAAAAAGCTAAAATCGTGATGGGGCGGGATGCCCGTATTTCGGGAGATATGTATGCTAAGTTGGTATCGGCTACTTTGAATGGATTAGGGCACGATGTGATAAATATCGGTTTGGCAACTACTCCTACTACTGAAATCGCTGTTACAGCAGAACATGCAGATGGTGGTATCATCTTGACAGCCAGTCACAATCCGAAACAATGGAATGCTTTAAAGTTGTTGAACAATAAGGGCGAATTCCTGACGGCAGCTGATGGGGCTCAGGTTTTGGAGCTGGCGGAAAAAGAAAATTTTAAATACGCGGAAGTGGATGAATTAGGTACCATAACGGAAAAAGATTATACAGATTATCATATTCAGCATGTATTGGATTTGAAATTGGTAGACCGGGAAGCAATAGCCCGGGCCAACCTAAAGATTGTTGTGGACGCTGTCAATTCTGTTGGCGGGATAGTGATCCCGCGTTTGCTGAAGGCGTTGGGGGTAAAAGACATTGTCGAATTAAATTGTGAGCCTACAGGTAAATTTCATCATAATCCGGAACCGATTCCCGAAAACCTGACGGAAATTTCGGCTAAAATGAAAGAATGCAAGGCTGATTTGGGTATAGTTGTGGACCCGGATGTCGACCGACTGGCTTTGATATGTGAAAACGGAGAAATGTTTGGAGAGGAATATACATTAGTGGCAGTAGCGGATTATGTGTTAAAACATACACCCGGGAATACTGTTTCTAATCTGTCTTCTTCCCGGGCATTGAAAGACGTAACGGAGGCTTATGGACAACAATACAATGCAGCTGCTGTCGGGGAAGTGAATGTAGTGGCTAAAATGAAAGAAACCCATACAGTAATCGGTGGAGAAGGAAATGGAGGCGTGATTTATCCGGAAAGTCATTATGGCCGGGATGCTTTGGTCGGAGTGGGATTGTTTTTGTCTCATTATGTAGCTGAAGGCAAGAAAATGACAGAATTGAAAAAAGATTATCCTCAATATTTTATTTCGAAAAATAAGATTACCCTTTCTCCGGAAATAAATGTGGATAAAATTCTGGAGGGTTTGAAAATTAAATATGCTAACGAGAAAGTGACGGACATCGATGGAGTGAAGATCGATTTTGAAAGGGGATGGGTGCATCTTCGTAAATCGAATACAGAGCCGATTATCCGTATTTATTCAGAAGCAAGAGATGAAGCTGCTGCGAATGCTTTGGCAGAGGAAGTTATGGAGGCTGCTAAACAACTTTGCTGATTTCCTGACGATTTAGAAAAGGTCCGGTGTCCTGTGGATTCCGGACCTTTTTATTCTACGTACAATACGAGTCCTTTTAAATATTCTCCTTCCGGATGATAAATACTGATCGGATGGTCAGAGGGTTGGGTTAGCTGATGCAGGATTTTAACTTTCCTTCCGGTATTAGCAGCTGCCGTAAATACGGTCTGCCGGAAAAGATCTTTGGTCATGACCTGGGAACAGGAGAAAGTGAAAAGAATACCTCCGGGTTTGATTACTTCAATTCCTTTCCGGTTTAATTTTTTATAACCTTGGATAGCGTTGTTCAGCACATTCTGGTGTTTGGCGAAAGCGGGAGGATCCAAAACGATCAAATCATATTTATTATGGGAATGTTCCAGAAATTTGAATGCTTCTTCTGCAAAGGCTTCGTGCCTGGAGTCGTGAGGGAAATTCAGTTCAACATTCCGGTTGGCTAGTTCAATGGCCCGGGCTGAAACGTCTACCGAATGTACCAGTTTGGCTCCGCCACGCATAGCATAAAAAGAAAAACCACCAGTATAGCAAAACATGTTCAATACCGATTTCTCTCGTGCATATTTTTCCAGTAAGCTCCGGTTTTCCCTCTGATCAATAAAGAATCCGGTTTTTTGCCCTTCCAGCCAGTCTACATGAAATTTCAGCCCGTTTTCCAATGCGATGAAGTTTTCGGCTTTCCCATATAAATAACCATTGCGGGGCTCAAGGGCTGCTTTAAAAGGAAGTGTGGTTTCCGATTTATCATAAATAGCAGTGACTTTTTCGCCCATTACTTCGGTTAAAGCCCGGGCAATGATTTCCCTTTGCAGATACATCCCGACAGAGTGGAACTGAACGACGGCTACTCCGGCATACATATCGATTATTAATCCTGGAAGGTCATCTCCTTCGCCGTGTACCAGACGGTATACATTATTGTTCACCGCATTGCAAAGTCCCAGGGCATACCGCATCCGATAGGCTTTTTGAAGACGCCTGGTCCAGAAAGTATAATTTATCTCTTCCTCTTTAAAACTGAGAATGCGAATGGCAATAGAGCCGATCTGATAATGACCGATGGCTAGAAATTTTTTTTCTGCATTATATACTTTTACGAGGTCTCCTTCCTGAACCGTTCCTTCTATTTTATCAATAGCCCCGGAGAAAATCCAGGGATGATACCTGTAGACGGATTTGTCTTTTCCGTTTTTTAATATGATACTGTTCATCCGGTGTATAATTTATTGGCGGCAAAAATAGGTAAAAAAATCGATACCCGGATAGAAGAAAAATAAAACCAGAAATGGATAGCCGTAAAAAGGAAAGAAAGGAAGGAGGAAAGAGGATTATTTGGTGACAAAAGAACCGTCCCCTTGTCACAAAAAAATCCGGGAGCTTTTTTTAGGTGCAGCTCCCGGATTAAATTAATTTGCAAGCATTTCTTTTGCTTTTTCTAGAATGGTTGTATCATCGATTTGGACAATTCCCCCTTCCGGGCCTTTTTCGAAATGCAGTCCGACTGCTCTTCCGTCGTCGTAATTATCTCCTCCGAAATAGTTACGAACCGTTTCAACATCAATGCCTAATTCATCTGCAATCCGTTGCATGCTACCTGAGGGTAATTGATCCTTGATTCTCCTCAATTCATTGAATGTCATTGTTGTCATATTCTTAATAGTTTAATGGTTATTCAGTGGAATAAATGTATAACTTAATTTTGAGAAAACCAAATAAAACGTTTGCACTATAGTTTAAAAAAGGGGAGGTATAAATGAAATACCAAATAAGGTTTTGATTTATAAACGTTTAATTTTGTGTTTTTCTTTGTTAAGAGAATTGAATTTTTGTGAGGCGCTTTTTTTGCTATCTTTGCCTTTGGAATACCGGGAATGCGGTTCGTTTTATTATTTAATTTAAAATCGTTTGTTTTATGGCTTTTACAGATTTGAATATCAGTAAGCAAATATTGAATGCTTTGGCGGAGGCGGGATTTGAAGAGCCTACCCCCATACAGAAGGAAGCGTTTCCGGTGATTCGGTCTGGAAAGGATATGATTGGGATTGCCCGTACAGGTACAGGTAAGACATTGGCTTATCTGATACCGATATTGATGAAGCTGCAATATGCACAGGGAAAGTATCCCAGGGCTATTGTAATTGTACCGACACGGGAACTGGTCGTTCAGGTGTGTGAAAGTGTGGAATTGCTGACTGAATATATGGATATCCGCTGTGTGGGTATATACGGGGGAACGAATATACGTACCCAGCAAAATGCCGTATATGAAGGAGTGGATTTATTAGTGGCAACTCCGGGGCGGTTTATGGATATTTATATGAATGGCATAATTCGCACACCTTTGGTGAAGACGGTAGTGGTAGACGAGGCTGACCGCTTGATGGATTTGGGATTTATGCCGCAATTGCGGAGCATTTTGGAAGTTATTCCGGAAAAACACCAGACTTTACTGTTTTCGGCTACTTTTTCGGCTACGGTAACGGCCTTGTCTTCTGAATTTATGATAGCTCCGGTGAAAGTAGAAGTCGCTCCTCAGGCGACTCCAGTAGATACCGTATTGCAATTGCGCTATGATATTCCCAATATTATGACGAAAATCAATCTTTTAAAATTAATTTTGGCTGATAAAGCGGAATATACGCGTGTTATGATATTTACGGAAAGTAAGAAAAATGCCGATCGTATCACAGATAAATTGGCTGATTTCTGGAAAGACGAATTGAGTGTTATCCATTCCAATAAGGCACAGAATACCCGTTTAAATGCCTTGCGGGCTTTCCGGGAAGGAAGAGCCCGGATTATGATCGCTTCGGATGTTGCTGCCCGGGGGATTGATATTCAGGATGTATCGCATGTCATCAATTTCGATATTCCGGCTTTACCTGAAGAATATGTACACCGGATCGGACGTACGGCCCGGGCCGGCAAACAAGGGGTAGCGGTCAGTTTGGTTTCACCTAAAGAAGAAGAACGGATCGAAAATATAGAACAATTGATCGGTCAGAAGATCGTATTACAAGCTTTACCGGAAAAACTGGAAATATCCGATATTTTGCTGGACGAAGAGAAAATACAGACTGCTAATATTGTCTATCAGAAGGGAAGACCCAAAGGCGGAGGCGCTTTTCATGCCCGTTCTGCTAAAAACAGTAAGACCCCAGGTAAAAAAAGAAAATAAAAGAAATTTTAATTTTCAAAATTAAAAGGGAAATCGGATTCCGATTTCCTTTTCCTTTTTATATATTTGCAATCGTATGCATCAGGTAAGTATTATATTTTCAAACCGGCTTTTTTTAAACATTAAAAAGCGGGATGAGTTTGTCTTCTGAAACTCATTAATCACTCATTTTTTCTTAATTTATACAGAAGGCGTATTTTAAGGATCTTTTGTATGATTTATTCATCGATTTTATCGACTGATATTTATAACCTAAAATAATATTATTATGGAATTACCATTTGCAGAGTCATTTCGGATCAAGATGGTGGAAACCATCCGGAAAAGTACCCGTGAAGAACGGGAACAATGGATAAAAGAGGCCAGATACAATCTCTTTAACCTGAAAAGTGACCAGGTGTTTATCGATTTACTGACAGACTCGGGGACCGGGGCTATGAGCGATAAGCAATGGGCTGAGCTGATGCTCGGGGATGAAAGTTATGCCGGAGCACGTTCGTATTACAAGATGAAAAATGCTATCCGGGAAATATTGGGCTTCGAATATTTTTTGCCGACTCATCAAGGGCGGGCTGCCGAAAATGTATTGTATTCTACCATTATTAAAGAAGGGGATATTTTACCCGGTAATTCTCATTTTGATACGACCAAAGGACATATCGAATTCCGGAAAGCCATTGCCCTGGATTGTACTATAGATGAAGCTGCCGATACGCAGTTGGAAATTCCCTTTAAAGGGAATATGGACCCGGCTAAGCTCGAAGCTGTTTTGAAAAAATATCCCAAAGAAAAAATACCGGCGGTAGTACTGACTATTACCAATAATACGGCCGGTGGGCAACCGGTTTCTATGCAGAATATCCGGGAAGTGTCAGCGCTTTGCAAAAAATACGGGGTGAATTTGCAGATTGATTCTGCCCGTTTTGCCGAGAATGCTTATTTTATCAAAACACGTGAAAAAGGATATGAGAATAAGACAATCAAGGAAATTGTAAAGGAGATGTTCTCTTATGCCGATATTATGACGATGTCTTCTAAAAAAGATGCCATTGTCAATATGGGTGGCTTTGTGGCTTTTAAAAGCGAAGAACTGTGGAAAAAATGCCAGATGTTCTGTATCATGAATGAGGGATTTATTACGTACGGAGGGATGTCTGGCCGGGATATGAACGCTTTAGCGCAAGGGTTGGATGAGGGAACAGAGTTTGAATATCTGGAAACCCGTATTCGTCAGGTAGAATATTTAGGGGCAAAACTGGATGAGTACGGTATCCCTTACCAGCGGCCAGCCGGAGGACATGCTATTTTTGTAGATGCAAAGAAGGTGCTGACCCATGTTCCCAAAGAGGAATTCATTGCCCAAACCTTAGGCATAGAGCTCTATTTGGAAGCCGGGATAAGGGGAGTAGAAATCGGATCTATTCTGGCTGACCGGGATCCGGTGACCCGTGAAAACCGTTATCCGAAATTGGAATTATTACGTTTGGCTATTCCCAGACGTACTTATACCAATAATCACATGGATGTTATTGCCGCTGCTTTGAAAAACGTATTCGACAGGAGAGAACAAATTACCAGGGGATATGTAATTACAAAAGAATTCCCGATCATGCGCCATTTTACTGTAGAATTGGAGCCAGCCAAATAAGATTTTCCGTTTTTTACCAAACAATTTGTTTTTAACGTTCTTCTTCCCTTTAAAAATAAGGGGAAGAAGAACATTTTTGTCTTTTTTTAGTAACTTTGAAAAATTTAAATATTTTTTCAATATGTTGCGTATTATTCTGTTATCCTTCGTTTTAGCTTCTTTTTCCTGTCTTTATGGTCAGCAGACTGTACGGGAAGCACGGGAGGTTATTCACCGTTTTTCTGGGGAATTGCCGGTGAAGTTAAAGCTTTCCTTAATTGAGAAAGAAAACAATTGTGATGTTTTTGAGACCAAAGTCCGAAAGGGAGAACTGGAAATCCGGGGGAGCAGTGGAGTCGCACTTTGCCGGGGGTTTTACGATTTTATAAAGTCCAATCATGCCGGTATTTCGGCCTGGTCGGGAAATCGCTGTGTATTTCCGGCTCAGTTACCGGAAAATTTTGAGAAACGGGTTGTTTCTCCTTTTCCGCGTCATTATTATTACAATGTAGTGACTTATGGTTATACTCTTCCTTATTGGGATTGGGAGCGTTGGGAAAAAGAGATCGACTGGATGTCTCTGCACGGGGTCGATATGCCTTTGGCGTTGGTTGCAAATGAAGCGATAACGGCCAGGGTATGGAAAAGACTGGGATTAACAGAGGAGGAAATCCAGTCTTATTTTGTAGGACCGGCTCATCTGCCTTGGATGCGGATGGGAAATATTTCCCAGATTGACGGTCCTATGCCTGTAGAGTGGCATCAGGATCAAATCGGGTTACAGCATAAAATATTAAAACGGATGAAATTGTTGGGAATGAAACCTATTTGTCCGGCTTTTGCAGGATTTGTACCTTTAGCTTTAAAAAGGCTGTATCCGGATGTAAAAATTATAGAGACTACCTGGGCGGGTTTCCACAATTGGATGCTTTCCCCGGAAGAGGAATTGTTTACCCAAATCGGACAGTTATTTATTGAGGAGTGGGAAAAAGAATTCGGGAAAAATGATTTTTATCTGGCGGACAGTTTTAATGAGATGGATGTACCTTTTCCTCCTATCGGTACCAAGGAAAGATATGACATGCTGGCTTTTTACGGGGAGCAGGTGTATAAAGGCATTAAAGGGGGAAATTCGGATGCTGTTTGGGTTATGCAAGGCTGGATGTTCGGTTATCAGCGGGATATCTGGGATTACGAAACCTTACAGGCTTTGGTCAGCCGGGTCCCGGATGATAAAATGATGCTGTTGGATTTAGCTGCCGATTACAATAAAAATGTATGGGGGAATGGGATGAATTGGGATTTTTACAAAGGTTTTTTCGATAAACTTTGGGTTTACAGTGTTATCCCGAATATGGGTGGTAAGACGGGAGCTACCGGCATTCTTTCATTTTATGCGAACGGACATCTGGAAGCATTGAATTCTCCGAACCGGGGTCATTTGTTCGGTTTCGGTATGGCACCGGAAGGAACGGAAAACAATGAAGTTGTGTATGAAATGATTTGTGATGCTGGCTGGAGTTCTTCGGAAATTGATGTAAAACAGTGGCTGAAAGACTATTCTTTGTGTCGTTATGGAAAAAGTTATCCGGAAATGGACGAAGTCTGGGACGGGCTTTGTAAATCCGTTTACGGTACCTTCACCGATCATCCCCGTTTTCTTTGGCAATTGCGGCCGGGGCGTTCCGGAAAAGGGACTGTCAATACGGATTCTACTTTTTACCGGGCAGTGGAAAAAATGGCAGATTGTGCTTCTAAAATGGCGGGGAGCCTGTTGTTTGAGGCAGACTTTTTGGAAATGACCGCTTTTTATTTGGGAGGGAAAATGGAGGCATTAGCCGGTGCTATCGGAAAATCATATCTCTATGGGAATACGGCAGATGCTTTAAAAATGCAAAAGCAGTTTGAAGAACTGGGATTTGGATTGGACTCATTGCTGGAGTCTCATCCGGTATACCGTTTGCAAAGATGGATTGATTTTGCCCGGAAGCACGGAGATACGGAAAAACTGAAGGATTACTACGAAATGAATGCCCGGAGGATTGTCACCATCTGGGGACCTCCTGTAAGCGATTATGCCTGTAAACTTTGGTCCGGCTTAATCCGGGATTATTATATGCCCCGTTGGCAGGAGTACTTCCGTTGTAAGGCAACAGGCAGTAAATACGATTTGGCTCCTTGGGAAAGTGAATGGGTGACCCGGAAAAAAGGAGTTACGCCTCTTACTCCTTATGCTGATCCGGTAAAGGCAGCTATCCGTTGGATGAAAAAAGCAAAAGAAGTGGAAACATTTAAAGAAGAAGAAACTGTAATCGGCTATTGGACTCCTTCCGATGTTTCCACAGAGTGGAAAGAAGTGATTTACAATATTCCGGCAGAGAAATTGCCTGTTTTAAGAGGAATATTGTTTGAATATGTGAGAGGGGCTTGTAAGTTGGATATAAGTGAAGTGACCTTGGTTGCTGACGGCAAAGAAGTGTGTAAAGTGGTGCAAAACGGTACAACCGGAGATATAAACCGGGATAATTTCTTCTATTTTAAAATTCCGGAAGGTGCAACCGGAAATAACGAATGTTATATCCGGGCGAAGATACAAAGTGACCGGAATGCTGATTCTTACGGCGAAATACGTATGATTTTAGCGAAAGAAGAAGGGCGATAAAAAATGGGGTTGGTAACAACCCCATTTTTTATTAGCAGTTTCGGATGCAGTATCAATAACTGATAAATCCGCTTTTAAAAATACTGGATTGGTCGGTTGGCACTAAGATCCCGGAGAACGTCAGGTTATTATTATTCATCATCGGATATACCGTGGCTTGTGCATAGTTGTCGCCATAAGATAAATTGATGATCACCTGTGCCGTAATTGCTGTTCCCATAACATTGAAAGAATACGTAATATTCCCGTGCTTATCTGTTTGCGAACTGATGTTCGAAGGGGTACCTTGTACGGTAATCCCTCCTAATCCGTTTGGTCCTGCGATACCCGTAAATGCCAATTGTAAATATACTGTGTTCCCTTTGAACTGTATAAAGTTCGTATTGTCGGATACAGGAATGGAGTTTCCTCTTGGTCCGTATAACGTATTAGCCATTAATACCCAATTATTGTCTTTCAGAGCCTGAACAGCAGCATTGAAAGCTTGTTGATTGGCAACTTGTCTGGCATGCCGTCTCTGATCTCTTTTGGCCTGACGTATTTGTTTTTTAGTCAGTTCCTGGGTGTGAGTCTGGATTTGCGTTTGTGCTAAAATTTCTGTAGCTGGCATCATAAACATACCCATAAGTAAAAGTAAAAATAGTTTTTTCATGGTAGGTAATTTAATTAGTTATTAAATTTTTATATCCGGGGCCTGTAGGGCTGGACACTCATCCGATTATTAATTTATGCTCATATACGCAAAAAATAAGCCATGAGTTTATAAGGATTAATTAAAAAAGACTAAAATTAAAAAAGGAGACTTTGACTGACTAAAAAAGAGAGTTACCGTTCTTCCTTATTCATTTAGCCTAAACGGCAGACAAGGGACAGAAATTTTTTTGACGAATTGATAGAATATAAACTTTTACTTGGTATTGAGCCCGGCTGGAAATAAAAAATTGTGTATCAATAAACAGTGAATATTTTGATTTTTATATTCCTATTCTTATGTAAATGGAAATAAACTGGGTTGATACAAGTGTTAAATATTGTCTAAAAATGCTCAAAAATATCTTAAAAAACGGACTGGTATTGATTTAATTTCATTAATTTTGAAACTTCAACTAATATTTATAAATATAATTAAAATCTTTTTTATGAAAGCACTTAAACAGTTGGCAACGGGTTTATTTGTTGTCGCATTTGTCTTGTTTTCAGCTTGTTCTGATGATGACGAT
The DNA here is from genome assembly GCF_937966165.1 of uncultured Odoribacter sp. Lineage (NCBI taxonomy): Bacteria > Pseudomonadati > Bacteroidota > Bacteroidia > Bacteroidales > Odoribacteraceae > Odoribacter > uncultured Odoribacter sp. The sequence goes on along the minus strand of NZ_CALCLB010000030.1, from coordinate 40,140 downwards.
ATACGTCTTCAGTTATCCACAACAAGTTGTGCCTTTGGTGCTTCGGGTGGTGACCAAACTATTTCGGTTGCGACGAGCGGTTTCGATTGGGATATTCTCGTTTCGGGCGGGGATACGGACTGGTTTACTGTAACGAAGAATGCTGATGGTATTTTAATTCATGCTCCTCAGAACGCGGGTCTATCGGTTAAAAAGACTTCTGTGTTGATTACGGGTAGCATAAGCGCGGCTATTGAAGTCGTTCAGTTAGGTGCAGGTGCTTCGGAGCCTGTTTTAACGCTGGTTCCTTCAGACAAAGCATTTGGGTTTGATTCTTACGGAGGAACTCTTACCTTGACAGTTTCTTCGAATTATCCTTGGTCGGTAAATTCAGATGCTGACTGGTGTGAGGTAACTTCCGGCAAGGAAACAAATACTTTGACATTGAGTGCAGGTGAAAATAACGGTGAAAAACGGACTGCCCGGATTTCTGTAACGGCAGGGCCTTCAGATAATTTACAAACAGTTGAATTGACAATTACCCAATATACAGTTGCTGAAAATCCTTATCTGGCTATGGTAGGAGAATGGGAGCTGTATTCCAATCAATGGGTATTCGGGGATCAGACGCTGGGAGCTGGAAGCCATGCAAACTTTACGATTCAAGAAGAAGTGGCAAAGGATAAGTATTTTATCCAGGATCTGATTCTGGAGGGTATGCAACTGGAAGTTTATTATAATCCGGAAGACGGTAGTATGAGTATTCCGTTGGGAGGTTATGTTGGGATGAGTACGAACGGTTTGTATGCCTGTTATCTTTGTGCGACAAATATGATAACAGGAAATGCTAAGTCAACTATGATTACCGGAACTCTTTCGGCCGATCATAATACGATTACTTTGAGTGGTTTTGAAAACGGTTACGGTTTAGGTATTATTGGAAATGACGGATATAATTTGGCCAAATTCAATGATCTTTATTACGCTACGGGTACGGAGATTTCTTTTAAGAAGCGGGGAGCTGGAGCGAAAATGGCAGATCATTATTTTGTCATTCCGGGAAAAAAAGAGATTCCTGGCAACGATCGGTCTGCTGCTTTGAACGGAAAAATGACTTCAACTTTTTCTATACGGTAACCTTTATAAAAGGAAGTTATATGAATTTAATCAATTATTAGGTTATGAATAAATTAACATACATTATCATATCGGTATTCGTTTTGCTGTTTGCAGGATGTAACAACGAAGGAGATAAGCTGGTCGACATTACAGGGCAGGACGTTTCTCTTTCTGTTTCCTCGACAGATGCGAATGTACAAATTGAGGAAGGTGGGTTGGAAGGAACTGTGGTTTTCAAAACGGTAGGGGGAAAGTCCCGTATCACAGTAGAAACCAATCAACGAACGTGGACCGTTGAAAAGGGAGACAGTCCCTGGTTAAAAATAGAGCAAGATGCCACAGGTCTTACTTTTTCGGTAGAGGTAAATAGTGGGGAGGAAACATTGAATACAACGGTTACTGTTATAGCTGGAAGTGGTGAAAAAGCAGTAAAAGCAGTGTTAGACGTAAATCAAAGAGCTTCCGGAGATCCTGAACTTACATTGGAGGAAAATAAAGTTGTTTTTACTCCTCAGAATCTGGAACCTTGTAGAATAAAGGTAAACACAAAAGAAGAATGGTTTTTCGAAACAAAGTCACCTAGTTTTTGGTTGTTGATTGAAAAAGAGGCAGATAATACGTTGGTATTAACGCCTGATCCGAACGCTACGGTGGCAAATGATACCCTTGTTGTAAAAGTGACAGCCGGATATGGAAAATTAGCTGCTACAGAAGAATTAGTAGTAATCAATGAAGCGGTTCCTGTAATTTTATTCCAGCCGGATCAGCTTGTATTTTTGAAGTCAGGAGGTAAAGATACCGTATTGGTGGCAGCGAATCAGCCCTGGCAGTTGGGAGAAATTACAGAGAGCTGGATAAAAGCCGTTGCTGGAAAAAACCACATTGAAGTAACTGTGGAAGAAAATACGGGTGAAGATCAGCGGAATTATCGGATTCCGGTTATTTGTGGGACAGGGGAAAATGTGACGATAGGAAATATAGATATATCACAGTGGAGTAAAGAAGACGATTTATTGATTCTGGAATATACGATAACTTCCCCCAATACTTATATTACCTTACCGCTTCTGGGAACTGTCAATTGTACAGTCAACTGGGGTGATGGGTCAGCAGAAGATGTGAATACTGTTAAGCCGACTCATCGTTATGCTGCAGCCGGTGTTTATCAGGTAAAAATTTCTGGTACAGTGACAGCTCTTAGCAATTCAAATTTGAATGCAAGTGCTAAATTATTGACACGGGTAATTAACTGGGGACGTACAGGTTTGACCAATATGGAGAGTGCAATGGAAAAATGTACTAATCTTGTTGCTATTGCCGGAGATGATTTTCAGTCTTTTGCTGAAGTAATTTCTTTTGAATCGGCTTTTAGTGAATGTACTTCTTTACAGGAAATACCGGCTAATTTGTTGCAGTATGCTTCTAAAGCTACCTCTTTCAGATATATCTTTGCTGCTAGCAGTGGGACAGGTACTATGTTGAAAGAAATACCGGCTGGTCTGTTTGATAATTGTGTGAATGGAGAGAATTTTGGCGGATTGTTCTGGGGAAATACAATTCTTTCCAGTGTTCCGGAAGGGTTGTTTGATAATATAAAGAAAGCGAAAGACCTGAGTTATACTTTCTATAAAACGGGTATTACCACTGTACCGGCCAAGTTATTTTCTAATTGTAAACTGGCTGAAAATTTTAATAGTGCTTTTGCATACTCTTCTTTGGTGCAAGTGCCTGTAACCTTATTTCAAGGATGTGAAAACGCGCAGGATCTGGCTAGTTTGTTTTCCAATTGCACGCAGTTGAATAGCATTCCGCAGGGATTGTTTGCTGGATTGACAAAAGTAACGAGTTGTAGTTACATGTTCTCCTATTGTACGTCCATACAGACTGTTCCTGCTGATCTTTTCGCTTCTATGACGGAAGTAGTAAATGCTAATATGATATTTAACGGTTGTTCCTCTCTTATGACCCTACCGGCTGGCTTGTTTGATTCGTTTACGAAGTGTACTGTTTACTCTGGGGCTTTTCAGAATTGTACATCTTTAAAGACTGTTCCTGCCGGTTTATTTAAAAATAGTCCGTTAGTGAATAGTCTTGCCCGGGTATTTAAAGGTTGTGCTGCACTTGAAACGGTGCCGGCAGATATATTTAATTGTCCGGAGCTCTCTAAAACTAAAAATTCAGCTAGCTTATTTGAAGATTGTTCCAATTTGACTTCTATACCCAAAGGCTTGTTTGATTCGTTTACTGAAGTTACCGGTTTTGCTACATTGTTTAGCGGATGTACGAATTTAAAGAGTGTGCCGGTAAGTCTTTTTGATCAGTGTAAAAAAGTAAGTAGTTTTGCTAATGCTTTTAACGGATGTACGGCTTTAACGGGAGAGTCTCCTTATACACTGGTGAATGGAATAAAAGTTCATTTATATGAACGGAGCACTGATAATGGATTTAAAACGCCGGCAACTAAGACTAAATGCTTTTTCAATTGTACGGGTTTGAGTGATTATGATTCTATTCCAGCCGAATGGAAATAATTTTTTACTAATTTGAAATAATAAGAAGAGATGAAAAAATTATTATATATGTTAGCCTTTCTTCCCTTATTTGTCGGTAGTTGTTCCGATGAGGAAGATAATACAGGCATTTTAAATGCACCCAGAATTACGCTTTCTTCCTGGAATGTGGCATTTCCGGGAGAAGGAGGGACAGCTGTTGTAGCTGTTGTAGCTAATCGGGGAGATATGAAGATTGAAAATGAAGAATGGTTAACTGTAACCGAAGAAGAAAATCAACTGACGATTGTAGCAAGTGCCAATCCGGACGCTCAGCAAAGGATTTCGCAAATTGTGCTTTCCATCAGTGATGGGAAAAATATGGTAAAAGATTCGATTTCGGTGGTGCAGTATGCTACAGAAATAATTAATTTGTCAGAAGGAGAAACGGCGAATTGTTATATTGCTAAAACCGGTGGAAATTACAGTTTTCGGGCAGATGTGAAAGGAAACGGCACGACAGATGGCAAGAGCGGTTATATTAATCGTTATGGAGTAGAGATTCAGCATGTAGCTTATGCTGATTTGCTATGGGAGGCTACTTTTGATGCGGATAAAAATAAAAGTCGGGACATCATCATGGGGCAGCCTGTTTATCGGGATGGAGAAATTCACTTTTCTACAGGTTCGGTTCAGGGAAACGCATTGATTGCCGTAAAAGATGCCTATGGAACGATATTGTGGAGTTGGCATATCTGGGTGGTAGATGAAGAGATAACTACTACAGAAGGAAAGGGATTGGTTTGGATGGATCGTAATTTGGGAGCTTTAAATAATACACCTGGAAATACAAGTAATCGGGGATTGCTTTATCAGTGGGGACGGAAAGATCCTTTTTTGCCATCCAGGGCTTCCTATATGGTAACTGATTTTAGTAATATTCCTGAAGCTAATCGTTATAATAATGAAGTAGGGGATGGATCTGCCCAATGGAATTACAACCATCCTATGCGGAATGTTAGAGAACTTCCTGGAAATATGGAATATGCTGTTGAAAGACCTACTGATTTTTTAACCAGTTCTTCTTTTGAAGATTGGCTGGTAGCTGCTAAAGTTGAGTCTGGTTTGTGGGGTACCGATGATCAGGAAAAAACGATTTTTGATCCTTGTCCGGCTGGTTATATGGTAGCTCCTTCCAGCGGGTGGAACAGCCCGACAATAAAGGAAGAGTGGGGATCTTTTACCAATAACGGACGTTATTGGACGGGTGGTTCGAATGATTTTTATCCTTTGCCCGGCTTTTTGCAGGTTAAGGGAGGAGCTTTGAATTATTGCGGAGCTTTGGGAATATATTGGACACGTGAAGAGCAAGTGGAAAGTCTGGATTGTGGAGGACGATTATATCTCGCCATTAATTCAAATTTTTATTCTCATGTGGCCAAAGGCAGCGGTCTTCTGATTCGTTGTGTGAAACGGTAATTCAATTTAGAAGAGAATCCTCTTCTTTTTATAAAAGCCTCCGAATGTCTGGAATTTGACTTTCGGAGGCTTTCCGGTTTACTAACTCCCTTCCCGTCAGCTCTGTTTTGCAATAAACCTTCGCTTTCCTTCCTTTTGTTTTCCCTTGTTTGCTATGATTAGGGTCTGTTCTTCATCTGAATAATAAATGACAGTTGTCGGTATACCTCCTTATGCCAAAAGAAAAGTTATCGCTTTTCCGATGCCGGAACCCGAACCTGTTCCCCGACCGTTTTCCTTTTTGATATATCCCTGTTTTTATTCAGCTCAGGGTAATTACTATTTTCCCTCTGACTTTTCCATTTTCCAGTTGTTCATGGGCTTTAGGGATTTGTTTGAAAGGATATGTTTTATCTATATATACTTTTAGGGTGCCTTTTCGCAACATTTCCGCAATTTCCTGCATATCTTTCCCGCTGGAATGCATCAGGATATGTTTGTAGTTTTTGATATGATATGTTTCAGCTGCTTTGTCGGCTGCTGCTTTTTTGTTGGAAGGGAGAAGTACAATCATCCCTTCCGGTTTTAATACTTTCAGTGAACGGACGAAATTGTCTCCTCCTAAGGTATCCAGGATAAAATCGACTTCACTGATTTCTTCTTCAAACTTCTGGGTTTGATAACTGATGATTTCATCAGCACCCAGCGCTTTTACAAATGCTTTATCCCTATCCGATACGGTTGTAATGACGTAGCATCCGAAATGTTTGGCAATCTGTATGGCGTAGTTTCCCACTCCCCCGGCTCCTCCGTGTATCAAAACCCGCTCTCCCTTTTTCAGGTGGCCCGTATCTATCAGGGCTTGCCAGGCCGTAAGCGGGGATTGGGTGGCGGCTGCCGCTTCCGCATGGGATATGTTTTCGGGTTTGAGAGCAAGTTGGTCAGCAGGGGCAGCAGCAAATTCCGCGTAAGAACTGCCGGGCCCCGGGAAATGGATTGTACCGAACACAGCATCCCCTGCCCGGAAGGTTTTAACCTGCTCCCCTACTTTTGAAACTATTCCGGATACATCCCAGCCCAAAATCATCGGATGTTCCTGTTTCAGATCGTTTAACATTCCTTCTCCTTTCCGGCTTTTTACATCAATCTGGTCAATTCCTATTGCCTGGATTTCAATTAGTACCTCTTCAGGGCCTGCTTTCGGTTTAGGCACTTCTTCCAGGGAAAAATTTTCAATTCCCCCGAATTGCTTTAAAATCATTGCTTTCATATATGTATAATTTTATTTTTTAAATGATATGGATAAAATTTTCCTTTTGATTCTGTTTTAGAATCGTTTCCCGTCGTCTGTTCCGTTTTTATTTAAACGGATTTTTTGTTTCCTCGTTGCCTTCTCTTTATCTTTCACTGCAAGTCTCCCTAAGACAAGCCATTTTATCGGCGGAAGGTTTATACATCTGTTTTATCAATACGCATTAAGTTTATTATTACCTTTTGTTGCTCTGTAAATAATAAAAAGATATTCCATAACGGAAACGGATTGTTATTGCCAATCCATTTTAATGAGAATGTGTTTAAAGAAGAAATGAGGAAGATAAACAAACAATAAGTTAACTCCCATCAATATAGATACATCAAGTTTTATAAAAGAAAATTCATTGTTTATCTTAACTTTAATGCAAAGAGACGACAGACAAAAGGAACAAACTTTTATAGTATCGATGTTTTATAATTTATTGATATTTAGTGCATTGTTTGGTTTTCTCGCCGATGTAAAATTCGAAAAATTAGTTAATATAAATGAGTTTATTGATGTGTAAAATGTACTCTCCCGAGCAATAAACCAGCAACAACAAAAATGCTTACTTTGAGTAATTTTTACAACTTTATTTGCTAGCTGCATAAATTGTCACTATTATAAACAGAATAGCGACTAAAACAGACATAATTGTTGTCATCAGCATTAATTTCGACATTCTATCTGCTTTTTTGTTTCGTTGATAGGTTTGATAATTGAAGAAAGACGAAGTGGCTAATGTTTGAAAAGTATGCTGCTTTTATGCCATCATCTGTAATCTTGAAATCAGGGGTATCTTTATTATCCGTTTCGATAGCTTCAACCAATCCTAACCTGGTCATCTTTGAAATAACAAGATTTATTCGGGCTATGGATATCTCCCAGATGAATTCTTTGGGAACATCATTGACAATGGTTTCATTAAGTTCTTTGAATGAAATCTCATTTTTTTGATGAAAGCCTCCAATATGGCAGACATAATAAAATATTCTTGATAAAAACACTCTGATAATGTGCTTGCGATATTTTTAAGTACAGGTTCAATATTATTATATGGCTCATATGATTTTACCAATGCTTTGAACGACTCAAACAACTTTGTCATATCCTCTTTTTCTTTTTCAGTCATGCTTTCTGGATTATTGGATATTTCCATCAGCGTTCTTTTTTTGTTTCCCTATAGCGTGTTTATAAAATTTATATTTTTAGTTTTATATGAAACTTATTCCTCTTATTGCTCAAATATTTCTGAGCAACAAATGGCGACAAAAATGAGATTATAGTTTATTTGGTGCTAATTGGTGGATGAATAGTTGTTTATTGCTATATTGATTTTTAATACTTTGTTTGCAACTAGTTGATTGCCGTTATATTAATCAACCTATTCTCCGATGCCGCATATTATGCCAGAAAACGGAAGGAAGGAGAGAAAAATCGCTCTCGTTTACTCCGAAACTTCCGGTTCACAAATATAAGGTATATTGGTAGTTATTTCTCCGATTGGTTCTGTAAAACCATAGATGCATTCGCTTATATTTTGGTTGCAATCAAAAGAAAAGGGGAAATTAGAGTTGATACCCAGTATGGCGAAGCCATTTCTTTTCTTCCTTCTATTTAGCTTGACTTTAATAATCTTATATACAGAATACGGTGATAAAGTAAAGTCGAAATTATTTTTCTTTTGCAGAGTCCGTTAAAAATTTGATAACATCGTCTTTTTTGTCATATTTCTTTTCATTATAACCTTCCCAAACAGTCCACTTTCCATTCCAGTGGCATATAGAATATCCGTTCACGTTAATCCTGCAATCATCCTCTTGAGATTTAACCGATATGTATTCTGGTTTCATCTGATAGATATGCTTAAGTTCTTCATAAAGAATACATGTCATCAATTCAGAATGATAATGATTCCTCTGACTTTGATGATAAATAAGGATGTTGTTATTGTCGAAAGCTATGAAACCTTGTTTGGCATGACTCATGATATTTGTTCCAAACTTTCCTGTTAGTATTTTTACCCATAGTGGTCTATCATTGCATTTAGAAATTATCTTATTTAGCGATTCCTCAATCTGATTACCGTCGAAATCTGAATCATCTATTATTGCTTTGAGGCAATTGAGGCTGATTATGTTAGAATTATCATCAATTCTAAACAATCTTTTCCATGAATAGTCCCGATGTCCAGGACGATTGTAAAAGTTTTTTCTATAACTTGAAAGCCAAGGCATATAGTCATCTTTGGATAACATGGCTTTTACCATCAAGAATTCTTTTGTTATCTTGGAGTCAGCCTGACCTATTTGTGAGAATAAAGGCAGAACCTTGTCAAGGCTTTTTTTATAAATATCTGCACTTGGTATGTTTTCCAAAGGCTGGAAAGGAGTCTTATTCGGTAACACGCCGGAAAGATATAATGTAATGCCTATTTGTCCATTCAGATATGGATGATGTTCGGCATGGTCTATAAGATTTTTCCAATTGCTTTGACGACGTAATTGAGCCTTGATTACTTCTTCTTCCCACTGATAAGCCGGGAAGAAATCGGGCTTTAAGTCTTTCGATATGGCAATCCATTCGTTTATAATCAATCCATTGGATATCTTACGTTTTGTATTAAAATTATCAAGAAGTTTCTCAACGCTTTTAAGTGCCTTTACCATATCTTCTGAATTGTCAAGTCCGGCTGCTTCAGAAAGATTATATATGAGACGCATCCATTCCGATAGTTCGCTCATTCCTAAGTCCCCACAATCCTGCAAGAAATGGAGATATGCATGAATTTTTAAGCGTGTGTTATAGGTAAGGTTTCCGTCATCGCTAACATTTTTCCCCTGAAAAATCCATCTTTCAATAGCTTTGACAACATCAAACCAGTCAGTCTGATAGCCAAAAAGATTACTATGCTCAAGTGCTGTATGTGCTGAGTCCAGAAGAATTTTTAGATCTGCAATAAGTCTTTTCAAAAGAGACGAATTAAATACAAGTCCCCTTTTTTCATACCAATTGTGAGCAAATGTGATAATTTTATTGTTTGCTTCAAAAAGATAATCAAGATCTTCTGGCTTTAATGAACTCTCTCTCCTTGCAAGCGGCCCCTCATTGGCAAGAAGTACTTTCAAAGCGCGCTCAAGGAAATGATCAATATTCTTATCTCCACGGTCTCTGTGGCTCCAAAGAGTATCAGACCAGTTCACATCAATATCTGCTTTAAATTCTTTTTCGATAGCTGGAAGATATTGTTCAACATCTTCTATAAATTTGCTTTTAAAGATTTCAAAAGACGTTAGCGGTAGCCCACGTGCATTCATTTTAATGTAAAGGTCATCAATGTCATGAAATTCTTTCAATGGCAGAAATTCAAACACTATGGGCCTAATCTTATTGTCAAAAAGATTGGTATAGGCTTCATGAACGACATCATGGAACTGGCTGTCAATTTCATCGAGCATGGTAAGCATTCCTTTAACCGTAGGGTCTGCAAGCCAACTATAAAACCACCAAGCTTCATTCATTATTAGCTCGCTTGGTTTAATTTTTCTTTTCTTTCCCGAGTTTTTATCTTTAATTTCTTTTTTTATATTTTCCACAGAAAAGACTTTGTCGCAGTTGACTAGTAACTCTTTGCAAAAACGTGTAGAGCTATCACGGGTTTCGTATGAGAGTACAAAAGATGTGGACTTTTCCCCTTTAATGCTTCCAAGATAAATATGTAGAAGCCATAGGGTGGTAAGGCGCTGCTGCCCATCCAGGGGTATAAAGCGAGTATTATCAATATATCCATAGATGAAGTCGAGACTATGTGACCCTCCATTCAGAATATATGATTTTAGTTCACTGATGAAATCTTTGCGAATTTTCTTAGCTTTATCAGTCGTTCTACCTTGTACATAATCTCTTTGGATAGAAGGAATAACTATCTCATATTTATTTTTTAGAAAGATGTCGAGGAACGACATCTCTTTGACGTCTATTTTATCATTCATAATATTAGAATGGTAAGGTTAAATTAACATATGGCTCGAGTGTTGAACAGATATTTTCCCAATAAGCAATGGCATCGCTCTTTGACCAAAAAAGCATCTGTTTGATTTTCCGGGAATATGCCTTTTCAAAAACATTCCGTGTTCCCACGGGAGTGTAAACTTGAAATTCATCTTGAAGTATGCGGCGACGTTTTACTGGATAAATATTGTTACCATAGCTTCGGTTGGTACCGGCATTGAGTAACACAAAGTTCCAGATAAAATCTTTTTCATCTATGTCACGGTTATTCATTTGTATAATTTTAAATTCATCGTCATCGCTTTTGAAATGATTAGTAACCTGATTGTAGAAAGATTCAATATCATTTGTTTCTTTAGGAGAAATATCTGAAAGTTCAGCTGTATTCTTTTTATCAGCTGTTGTCGGATTTATCTGGGCATTCAATATGTCGATTGCTTTATAACAAATCGATAGTTCCTCTTTTTCAATGTTTTTGATGATATCTGGAGCAATAAAGTATATTTCATCCGCATCTTTCGTAGGTGTTGAACCCGTGAGAAGTTCTAGTATGTCTTTTGAAAGTGCTTCAGCCTTTTTAATGTCAGGAGAATAATCTATATGTGAAGCTACATGCTCTTGATCCCAGCCTTTATCTTTTCGTACACCTTTATAATCAGCAAACGAAAAACGGGCATTGTCAGCAATTCGTTTGTCTTCAAGCATAATATTATAAAGGAAAAGAATCTCAGAGAGTTCTTTTTTGCCATAGAAAAGACGGTTGCTTTGTATTTTTGAGACTTCCCCTTTTATGATTTCGTCCAGAAAGGCAATTCTCTCCGTATGTTTTTTGCCTTCCAACTTATTCTTAAGTGTAAGAACAGTTTCACCAGTAACATATTCAAGTATAAAACCAATACGATGATATATGGATTTTTCTTGATACCATTCCTTAAGAGTATCAAATAGATTCTTGACTTTCAGCCATTGTTCAAGTACCCATTTCTCTCTTCCGTTAATATCTTTTCCTCCAGTACCCATCATTAATCTATATGAATTGAGATATTGGTTGAAAGTATAGAAATGTTTTTCATGTAGAGACTCCACTTTACCTTGAAGTAAATCAAATATGTATTCAATATGGGTATCATATGAAAATGGATGTTGTGAGCTATATATAAATCCCCAAAACTCCTTACCTTGAAGAGTGTTTTCAATCTCATTCCATTCTAGTGCAAGAGATCTTGCTTTAGCAATATCATTTGACTGCCAATTACTCTTTTGGAGCAAAAGGGCTTTTATAAGTTCTGCATTATTTAGATGAATCTTGCCTGCATTAAGACGGTCGAAAATATCAGCATTTGAGCCTGAAGATAAGGTTGGATAATACCAAATAAACTTGGTACCTTTTCTTAATATTTCGCCAAAATTATTTCTTTCATCCTGATCCAAATCTTTTAAACGATTGTAAGCGGCAACAAATACTTCTGCGAAATGACTGTAGTCACAATTGTGATTTTCAAATTCTATATATTTGGACTTGTCGCATACTACCAAATTAACCTTTTTGAGCCATTCGTTACTATGAGCACGCGTCTCATATTTGATTGAAAACAGTTTTGGAGCTACATTTACCGATGCACCATCACCATATCCTCTTTCTTCGAAATCTACTAAATGGAGTGCTTGTAGAACAAGGAGAATCGTGGTAAGACGTTGTTGTCCGTCTATTACCTCAAGAGAATTATCTTCACCATTTCTTTTTTTGACCACAAGGGGCTGAAGACAATAAAATTTGTCTTTATCTTTTTGATAATGATATTTTCCAAACTCCATAAGGTCATCGATAAGTTGCTCGACTTGATCTGAGCTCCACCGATACCCTCTTTGATATGCAGGAACAAAGAATTTAAACTCCGGAGAAAGAAGTTTATATACGGCAACCAAATCTAAGGAATCAAACAGTTCCATAATGGATATTTTTAAGAATTTTGCAAGAGATCATAATGCAAATTTAGTTGTTTCTCAGAAATTTATCGTTAAATCAGGAAATTCTTTGCTATGTTATTCAGGAAGTGTATGCTGTGACTGAGTTCGGAAAGCGTGTAGCTGGGTTACTACTGTTTTTTGGCAAGGGGAATTATAGTATTCGCTTAAGCATGATGTTTGTAATAAGTTAGCAAAACTTTATTGCCTATATTTTGCAACTGCATAAGAACCTTACCAACAAAATAGGTTGGTTACGGCTGTTTCCAAGCTATTATTTGCCGATTCAAAAGTGTATGTAATTGTTTTTCAAATAAATAACTCTCAAAAAAGGTAGATGTTTTCAGTAAAATGAGCGACCTATAACAGGAGAAATGCTTGTGTTGACTGGCGATATCTGCTACCTTCAAAATACTATAGGACCGTAATCAACATTGTGCAAGTAGGCTTCGTCAAATTACAAGCAAGTGCTTATCGTGCTTGGTGATCATGAGTACTAGCATTACTCTGATAGAATGGAACATGGGCTACAATGGAATTGGTAGCACAAAAAGAATGTTGGATATTACCAAAATCAAGTTGTCAGGATTAAGGATACTGATTTTTCGAATAGCTGAATTTTCTTATCGCTTATAGAATCAAGATGATAGAATAGTTGTGTCGTCTAGTCTCCTCATTAAACTATCTCAATTTTTCAGATAGTTTAACTGTACGAATAGTTTGCCTACTTACATCTCTCTCTAATTGGCGATATGCCTCCGTACTTCAGCTAAACCATTTTAACCACTGGGTTAAAATGCTATATCTTTTAATAATAAATATAGGCTGTATTTTTACGGGATGAGATAAATCATAATTTAAAGGCGATGGCAAAACAGCTGTACGACTATTGGTTGTACAATTTGATTTTCCAAATGAAAAAGTAAAACCATACAAGTCTGGTGGTGGTGAGATGGTGTGGAATGAGAAGTTGAAGAAAAGCATTCCTTTGTGAATGTTACATATCCTTATTTCAATGAGAATCTATTCTTAACATTGGCTGTAGCTTCTATAAAATTGGGGATCATGTCTGCGGTGATTGCCCAATTATGGTAAACATCCACAAAGTTACACAGCCTTAGAGGGGGTTTATTATCTTTCGATTTCTTATCGATACTGTTAACTAGTATTTCGGCTATGTCTCTTAGCTTATATTTTATTAAATTTATACAACTCTAATTTTTAAGTTTATGCAACTTATTTTTATTCATCGCAAGATTACGTAATAGCTTATCAACAACGTTGTTGTGAGGTAAAGCTGATGAAGTATTTATAAGTCTTTCTATTATCTGAAGTAATCTCGTGATAATTTCGTCCTTCTTACGCATTTTTTTTTCATGATCATTCAGTAAAGCCTTTAATGCTTTTTTATGTTCATTATTTAGATCGGTCATAGCTTGTTTAACCTCTTTGGTTACTTTACCTCTATTTCCCCATGCTTTGGCAAACCAACCAGCAAGGAATAACAGAAGCGCACCTAGGATTGATAATATGATTTTAATAACTTTGTCCATGACAGTGTATGTACTATTTGTTTAATTGTTCAATTATTTTTTTTGTATAAAACTCTTGTTCAATTGCACTAATGACATTTGAACTATGACTTATTTGATAGAGTGTAACTAAATAGCCGCCTAAGTCGAATTTTCTCATGGTATTCTTGTCTCCCATATAAGCAGTGAATATAGAATAACCAATATCAGAAACAGTTGCTAAAATGTTAGAATACATTATGATTTTACATGTTCTGACCTTAAATAGGTTTTCATTCTCATCTTTTGAACGAGTAATACCATGGAGAAAACCTATTGTCCAATTAATGACCATTGTTGCAATACCACCTTGTACTACTGTTCCTGTATTTAATCCGTATAAAGATAACTCTCGAGCAAGCTTTGGTGAAAATGTTGAGATTATGGGTATTGGTAAACTTTGCTTGCTGGGTAAATCAGACATTAAATGAACTATTTCCTTGAACAAAGCATAGCCAAGAGTTATCCAACCTTCCTCACCTTCTTCTTTAAGCCTTGTTCCAATACTTCTGAAAATATCAATTGTTTTAGCGCGTTCGCAAATGGTGTCAAGCTGTGCGAAGTACTCTTCTCCGTTTCTTGCTTTTCTTAAATGTGCCATAGTATTAATATGCCAACTAGCAAAATCATAACGAGTTATTGTCGCAGTCATAATATTTGCTGTTCCAAATATTAAACCAAGAAGAGGGTCGTGCCCCAATGCTATAACACGATGGTTAAAACCAGTGAATCCTGGACGCTCAGCTTTATTTAGTTTATACCAATTATTATCATGTTCTTTTTGAATAGCATCGAATGGAACGGGATTTGAAATAATTTCTTCCTTTGAGGCATAATACGCATTACCAAGACGATCAGATTTCTCATCTCTGTGAAATGGAGTTTTCTTAGCCAATTCTTTATCACTCATTTCACGGAGTGTTTTGATATAGTACTTCATTGCACATTGAAGAAGTACAGAAAATACAAAGAACGGAATGTCTTTCTTATTGATGATTGATGTTAGGCTATTAAATTCCTTCGTTGCATTATCAAGAATATCTTGTGTATGTTCACAAACATCAATACGATGATTTATTTTACAATTAAGCGATTCAATCTCATTATCGAGTTTGTTGTTGTCCTCTACTATGTCTTGCAAATCGGAAAGAATATCTTTCAATGAATCAGTCATAGCTGTTAAATTTTATAGAATTAAGTTGCTTCATAATCTCTGTTTCCAGACTATGGCTCTCTGCAAATTGCTCTGTAAGTGTTTACTTGTAATTGTTCAGGCGAGTATTGAACTCTTCTTCGGTAATATCGACATCTTCCATATCAAGTTTATTTTTCTATTGCGAATTTGGTGAATTTATTTCACTTTATTAAATATAACATAAAACTTTCCATATATGAGGTTGATTCCGGCAAAATTCTAGAAAAAAGGTTGTTTAAACCATCATTATCCCTAAAGCAACAATACCCAAAGTTAGACCTAAGGCTTCCTAATTTCAGAGCAGGATATTCAATGATGACAATAAAAAAAGAACACAGATATAGTTACAGACTAGCGTTATGTAAAAGACCTTGATAAAAAACATGAATTAGGAAGGAGGGGTAAACGCCCTTCTTCATGTTAATACTCCTTTTTTTCTTCAACTCTTCAGCTTCCTGGCGGAGCTGTTCTGCTTGGGCTTCTTTGAGCCTTACACGCTCTAGTTCCGCAGTTCGTTGGGCAACACGTTCTTCATACTCGTTTACACGTTGACGGATAATCTTCTGCTGTTCCCGATAGGACTCATCGTTAAAAATGTTTTCCAACTTATATCGATTGTCCGCGTCGATACCATCTGTCATTTTAATGTGACGATACTTGATGTCTGTATCTCTCAGAGCTAAGTTCTGAGAGAGCTCATAGCCATTGCCGATAATAGAGCAGAGTAACAGAAAGAACGACGACACAAGTGCAATCATTACCTTTGAAGAGCGAATATCTATTGTATGAATCAACTTTTTGGGTGGCAATGGCTTATGCGCAGTTTCATCTATGTGCTCATGTAACAGCTTTAGCTCATCCTTCGTTTGCTTGGTACATTGTTGCACCTCGCTTTGGGTTTCGGTAAAAGAGGCTTCTATCCCTGATCAATCTATTTCAGAAGCTGGAGGCGGTGTAAACGCTTGCGTTGGTCGTTCTACTTTAGAGTTGTTCTCTAATTGCTTTAAAATTTTGTTTAGACGTTTACCACATAGTTTTTTCAACTCGCTGAACATCTGAGTTACTACTACATTTCCCATATGCTTAGGATCTTAATCTTGTTTTTTCTTTTTCTTTTGCATCTGTCGTCTGAATTGTACCTCTTCAGGATCAATACCAGATGACTGGTCAAGAGGTAATGAGAAGGGATCTACTCCATGGCTATTGTCTGTAAATTTGTCAACTTGTTTACTATAATTGTCAATTTACAGGAGTAGCTTTCTTACTATTTCCTTGGTATAGGGCAGAATTAGGCTACACAATGATATAATTGGTCACGTGTCATATTGAATTTAGCTATAGCTTCGGCTATGGTGTAATACTTAGGTGCTGATAGACCTTTGGCTATATCAAAATGCTTTTTAGAATAAGATACTGTAATCCCTTATTTCTTCTTTGGAATCATATTCTTTAAAACAAAACAATATATGACACTTAGTGTCATGCCGAATTCCTCTTAAATTTCAGCAACACTATACCATTTAGTAATGTCTGAGCTTGGGGCTTTCTTTTCGAAGTAAGCATTAATGTGTTTCTTACTCCAGTATGTTTTGACTCGGTTAAAGGTTCGGGGATGTTATTGTCTTTGGCGACCTTGAAAATCCAAGACTCTGCGACACCAAATTTTTCCTTTGCCTCGGCAGTGGTGTAGAAATCTGAAATAGGTGTTTTCTCTTTAGGTGCATTAGCTTTTCTGATACAATTAAGAAATCAAACATTTTATCTATATCAGAACGTCTTATAAGAGTCTTACCCTCAAATCTTACAGCTTTGATTTTACCTTTTCTCAAGTACCTATAAACAGAGATTCTTCCAACACTTAAAAAAGAAGAAACTTCCCTCGGTGTTAGAAACTCTTTTTCGGAGTGTGACTTTACCTCTTCCGTGTACCGTTGTTGGAATTATTCAATTTTCTTTTTTCTAACTCTTTCCGATGCAACACATTTATATCACTGATTATCAGTGGCAATTCATTTTAATCGGTACAACCTCTGTTTTTACAAATGCACAGAATGCGGGGACAAATGCAAATCGTTGTATTTCATTGCCTTGCATATACGTGTTGTACCGCTTTCTTTCAGCCGTTTTGCGAAATATCCGCTATCAGATACAATGTATTGAATGATAGGACATTTCCGCATGTATGTTACAGAACGTTTGTTGAATACAGGGGTAGGGCTTTTCTTGGAATTGCATTGTTTAAAGTGCTAAAAATATTCTTGGAATATACCCTATATGATATAATTGTGGCGTACAATAATAAATTATACCCCTTATGGTATAATGTCAAATATTTGTATTAACTTTGTACCCGAAAAGGTATAAAGTTGGATACTTATGAATAATCTCTCTATTACGGTCAAAATGTTGCGAAAGCAGTATAACCTGACACAAGAAGAACTTTCGTTGAAGTCGGGTGTAGGGTTGCGCTTTGTTCGTGATCTTGAACAAGGGAAGGAAACGCTGCGCCTCGATAAGGTGAATCAGCTTCTTGATTTCTTCAATTATGAAATGGTTGCCATGTCAAAAACTAATAATCAATGAGACAAGCCCATATATTTTACAAAGACCAATTAGCTGGGATTCTGACTGAAAACGATACCGGATATGAGTTTCATTATTTGCCGGAGTATCTGTCTTTGGAAACAGCAAAGGCTGTTAGTTTGACATTACCTTTGCAAGAAGAGGCATATATAAGTCCTACGTTATTCCCATTTTTCGATGGTTTGATTCCTGAAGGGTGGTTGTTGGATGTTGCATTGCGGAATACGGACATCAGCATACTTGACCGAATGTCATTGTTGCTGACCTGTTGCAAGGATTGTATCGGGGCGGTGAGTGTCGTTCCGATTGAAAGAAAGGAGGATGTTCATGTGTAATTGCTTGTATTGTTATCGTCCACTTCTGAAAGGAGAAAAGGATATGCATCCGGCTTGTATCAAAAAGTTCTTTGGAACAACGACATTGCCTGTTCTTGATTATACGACAGAGCAACTTGACCAACTTGCTCTGCAAATCATTCGAGACCAAACCTCTCTGACTGGTGTTCAGCCGAAGTTGTCTTTGCATTTGAATGAGCATGAGGGTAGTAAGCGATTGACTATTGTCGGGCTTTGGGGCGGTTACATTTGTAAGCCTCAGATTTCGCAATATGAAATGATGCCTGAGGTGGAGGATTTGACCATGCACCTTGCAGAAATAGCACGTATTAATGTGGTTCCTCACACATTGATGCGGATGGCAGATGATACACTTTGCTATCTTACACGTCGAATAGACAGAACTCCTACCGGAGAGAAGATTGCGATGGAAGATATGTGCCAACTGACAGAAAGGCAAACGGAGTATAAGTATAAGAGTAGTTATGAGCGTATCGGTAAGGCGGTTTTAAGATACTCGTCTCTGCCTAAAATGGATGTTACCAATTTTTTCGAGTTGGTACTTTTTTCTTGGCTGACAGGAAACAACGACATGCACTTAAAAAACTTCTCTTTGTATGAAACAACAGATAAGATACGTTTGGCTCTGGCTTACGACTTACTGAATGCAGCTATCATTAATCCAAAGGATGATGAAGAACTGGCATTGACCTTGAATGGGCGGAAGAAGAAGTTACAAAGGGAAGATTTTGTCAAATCAGCAGCCACTCTGGGTATAGAGAATGTGATTGTAGAACGACTGATAAATAAGTATATCAAACTATTGTCTAAGTTTGAGACTGTCATTCAAAACTCTTTTCTAAGTGCTGACCTAAAAGAAAAGTATAGTGATTTGCTAAGAGAGCGGCTTGGCAGACTTTCGCAGTAAGTTATAAAACAGTTAAATTTTGAACAGATAGATATGTCGTATATGTTTTAGTGTTCAAACTCTGACCATATCACATTAAATTGACCTTCTTTGAAGTTAGCTTAAAACATCAATATATCAGGTCGTCTTTCTGTACCCGTTTGAGCAGTCTGCCTAACTGTCATTTGTCGTATGATTTCGTCCGCTTTTTGAAGACAAATTCAGGCAAGAAAGGTGCTGGTATGCCTGTTGTTCGGAATCCATAGTTCTTCTTTAGAAAGGGATTATGCTGGAGTGACATCAATACAACTTATTTAAAGTGTCGGAAGAAGCCCCAAAGCATACATGACGTGAAGAGTATGAGCATATTTGCAATGGGAAACAAAGTGCCAGGAAATTATATCATAGCGATGATAAATTCAAGCTTTATCAGCCACTATGTGGATGGTTATGTAAATAACACTCAGACATTTCAAATCAATGATGACAGACAATTACCAATCATTGTTCCAACAAGCGAACAAATAAATTGCTTTGATAAAATAGTAAATTTTGCAATATAACAGAAGAAGTGGCATAATGAATATGATTGGAAATCTTTTCAAAAGCAACTTGATAATTGCGTCTATAAACTATATGGTCTTGATTGATTGAGGGATTTTGTTGGATTGATGTGAATTCAACTTATCTCAAAGCACGATTAAAAAGAAATGGAGTGTTTGATATGCTTAGTATGACATTGTTTACAATGACACAACTTCCCGGCTGGTATTATGTTAGCTTAATTAATACAGAAGTCGTTAGTCTTTATGTTGACAATTTCATTAACAACACTTCCCATTTTCAAATTAACGATGCGCGACAACTTCCAATAGTTATTTCTACCCAACAACAGCTATCAGAAATAAAGGAGGTTTGTGATGAAGCATTTGCAATTAAGAGAAGTTTCTTCTCCTCTACTTGATCTAAAGATGAGGCAGAAGAGAAGTTGGCATGCATACAGAAGGAAATAGACAAATTGGCATTGGAACTATATCAAATATAGCTTTGAAATGGTCGTATCAATCTCTGTTTCTAAATTGTCTGACTTTTTGTTAGAAGAGTACGAACTGAAACTGGCAGATATGCACTTCTTTGTTTGTAAAACATTACTAACCAGTAGTTTTATCTTAGACAACTGCTTCTCGTCAGGAATTCTGATAGGCAGTTGTCTGAGATCATTTATTTGAACATTCACAGTACAATTTATGAACTCACAATAAACATCGAATATTAGGTTTGAGTTCAGAACTGCAATGAAAAAGTCGCTTTCAAGTTTCCCAATAGGATATAACGACATTGAGCCAACATCATTCACCGATGATGCTTTTAACTTAGCTTTCAATAACCGAGCATTGGGATTCAAAACATTGTTCCAACAAAATCTCTCTATAAATGATCACCATCGCTTATAAGGCTAAAAAGAAAGGCGCTCAAAATGAACGTCTTAATAATCATTGATAATATATGCTAATCGTTGGTAATCACAACCTATTTCCCGATGCAAAAGTGTTTGAATATGTTGCCGAGGACTTCGTCGGTGGTGATTTCGCCGGTGATTTCGCCGAGGTAGTGGAGGCATTCGCGGATGTCTTGGGAGATGAATTCACCACTGAGACGGGAGTCAAGGCCGGAGATAACACGCTGAATAGCCGAGAGAGCATGGGAAAGGGCTTCGTAGTGACGAATGTTGCTGACAACGACATCTCCGGAATTTAGGCTGTTTATATTGACGGTGCTGAGAAGTTCGTCTATCAGGAGTTCGAGGTTATGACCGGTTTTCGCTGAAATGGCGATCAGTTTTTCACCGCTTGTCCGCAATTTGATTGTTTCCAGAGTGGTTAGCGGGTCTTCTACTTGGTCCGTTTTGTTTAAAATGATCAGAAGACGGGCTTGTGGCGAAAGATGCTCTTTTACCTGATGGTAATAGTTTTCGAAGGTATCGGTCCCCCGGCTTAAATCTGTCAGTAGTAAAACAACACTGGCTTGCGAAATTTTGGCAAAGGTGCGTCCGATACCGATATTTTCTACTGTATCTTCCGTTTTCCGGATGCCTGCGGTGTCGATGAAGCGGAATAAGATCCCGTTTAAGTTGATGGTGTCCTCGATGGCATCCCTGGTCGTGCCGGCAATATCGGAAACGATGGCTTTGTCGTCTTTTAATAATGCATTTAAGAGAGTGCTTTTCCCTACATTTGTATTTCCTACGATAGCTACCGGGACTCCGTTTTTAATTACATTTCCCAGGGAAAAAGAACGGCATAAGCGGTTTAAAAGTGTTTCGATATGGACAGCGATACGCCTTAGTTCTGAACGGTCGGCAAACTCTACATCCTCTTCGGAAAAATCGAGTTCTAATTCCAAAAGGGAAGTGATGTGTAATAAAGCCGCCCTTAATTTTATTAATTCAGCGGAAAATCCTCCCTTCATTTGGTTTAAAGCCATCCGGTGGGAAGCTGCAGAAGAAGAAGCGATCAGATCGGCAACCGCTTCGGCCTGTGAAAGATCCATCTTTCCGTTTAAAAAGGCCCGTTGAGTAAATTCACCGGGTAAGGCCAGACGGGCACCTCTGCTGACCAACAATTGTAAAAGGCGTTGCTGAATATAGACAGAGCCATGACAGGATATTTCTACAGAATCTTCGCCTGTAAAAGAATGAGGCCCTCGGAAAAGGGTGATCAAGACTTCATCTATCAATTGATTATCATCATAAAGCTGTCCGAAATGTACCGTATTCGCCGCACTTTCTTTCAGTTGTTTTCCGGAGGGGGAAACAAATAAGGTATCGGCTAACTCAATACATCCTTTCCCGGATAATCTTATTAAAGCTATTGCTCCTGCTCCGGGAGCCGTGGAAATTGCACAAATGACAGACTCGTC
The DNA here is from genome assembly GCF_937966165.1 of uncultured Odoribacter sp. Classification (NCBI taxonomy): domain Bacteria; kingdom Pseudomonadati; phylum Bacteroidota; class Bacteroidia; order Bacteroidales; family Odoribacteraceae; genus Odoribacter; species uncultured Odoribacter sp. Next base: position 18,315 of record NZ_CALCLB010000030.1, on the reverse strand, counting down.
GATCATAACTTGCTTTTTGGCAAATTTAAGGTTTTCAGTTTAGACTTAAAAATCAGAAAAGAGAAAACCGAATGTTAAAATGTAAAATGTTGGGGAGATGAATACCATTCGCTCCGGGATAATCCCCTTCAGACGATTCGCTGATTCGCAAACCTCCTGTCCCGGTCAGGAGGCTGATCGGAGAAATGATTTCCCTTTTAGCTGATCTGCCGGGAAATATCGCTCATTAAAAGAATCCTGAACCTCTGAATTTACATTTTAACTTTTCAATGGGTAGAGTTTTGTATTATTTAAAAATAAAGAAAACATAAAGCCGCCCATAGGTTTACGGTTTATTCCTCCGAAAACGGAGGATAAAGTCTCTTAGGAAGAGCAGGATTACAAATATCTGTCCGGGGACAGATCTCGGCACAGGCCGAAGGCGGACTTTATAGTTTCCCTTGTTGGCAAATACAGTTTATTTCTTCCAGAAGCGAGGGTCTTTCGTGAAAATCACGCATTAAAGATAAACAAAATACATCTTCATCCTCATATAAAGGTTTTAAATCAGGCGAAGTCACAATATCCCTTAAAGATTCCAATAATCCATTTTTATAGGCGGGAACGAGCCGGTTTAAATTGCTGTAATAGTCAGCGGATTGACCCAGGGAACAAAAATTTTCATCTAATCGTTCGAAATCTGTATCTATTGCTAAAGGATAGGTTTTTTTCTTTAATCCGGATTTCATAATTTTCACGGTCCCGACTAAGTATGAATCTAAAGGTTCTTTTACAATCTGATTGGCATATAATTCATAAGTGGTCGTATAACTATAATCATTCCATTTTTGGGGCACGAGATAAAAAGTTGTCTTTTTATTTAGTTTTGCTAACAGAGGAATGAAACTTTCAATTACGCGGATTTGCATAGAAATGATGTTTTTGAATAAGTTTAGTTGAATATTAAATAAAACCCTAAAATGGGAAGAACGATTCCTAAAAGAAAATAGACAAGATAAATTTGAAAAATCCATTGCAGGCAGATAAACAAAATTTGTCGGCGGGATAAAGAATATTCTTTAGGATGTTGAGCTTTAAATTGTTTGACGTCGATTCCGGCATGGTTGTTATCATATTTGATAAGGAGGGCTTCGTATTTTTCGAAGATTTGTTTGAGTTCTTGCTCGGATACTGTTTTCCTTACTTTTAATATACTGAGTTCATCCAATAAAGCCGAAAGCTCGCATCCGCATTTATGGAAATTGATGGCTTTCAATCCGTATTCCCGGGCTGCAATAAGCTGGGAAATAGCTAGGACAAATACAGACAAACCGATCGTTAAGAGGGTTACTAACGTACTTTTCGATTGGTAATCCGGCAGAAAAATACACAAGTTCATTCCAATAATCGATACGGTGAGAACGGTTACGGACAAAGTAGAGTAAAGATTGTTTAACCGCATCCTTCTGTGTGCATTAAACCGTGCTCCTCTGGTTTTCCAGATTTTTTTTTCTAAATTTTCAATGAGAATATCCATAATTAACCACTGTTTTTTCCGTTCATGATATCGCTGTCTCTCTCATAACTGTATAGGCTTTTGGCTAGGAATTTCGTGTACAGACGCTCAAGCATTTCAGCCGTGTAGGGATGTTCCTCCCGTATTAGGTTATGCCGGATCAGTTCGGTCCTTTTTTTCTCCAATGTATTGATAGAATCGTAGTCAAAGAGATAGGAATTTTTCCCTTTTCTGAGTTCGTAATGGGCCCGTACTATAGATTTTAGCCGGTTCGGTTTTTGATATGCAAAAATTTCAGATTGATTAAAAAAGGTTGTAATGATGTGGTCCATACGGCTCAATAGCGTTATATCGGTTAATTGCGAATAATAACAAATCCAGCCGTATCGTTTCTTACCATATTTTACACCCGTTATTTTTTTATTTACTTCTTCCAGGAAATAGTCTTTCAGGGCTTCGGGTTTATCTTTGTAATAAGCCGGACAGTATTCTGGTTGTAAGTATTGTTTTTTTAACTCGGTGAAAATACCGGCAATCCGCCTGATAAAACGGGCTATTTTTTCTTCCGGTACTGTAATTTTTTGTGGAGAAAGGAGATAACCCAAATAAACAATTTCCCGCATTTGTTTCCCGCAACTTGTTTTTGACAGATTCCAGCTCAGTTTTTTTTGTTTCAGAAAGTCTTTAACTTCTCGTTTGCATGCCTGAAGCGTCCCTTCTGTACAAATCAGTATATCATCAACATAACGGCTATATAGAGGGAAATGAGCTCCCAATGTCTGGTCGAAATCAGACATGTAAATTTCAGCCAGAATGTTGGAGACGGATAACCCTTGAGGAATTCCCCTGTCCGCTTGTTGCTTTGGGGTTGTTTTGGAATTAAAATTTTGAGGAACCGTAAGGGTATGAATAGCTTTCCAAAGTAAGGATAAAATCCGTTCGTCTTTAATTTTCTTTTTTAATAGCTGAAATAAAAGATGAGGATCGAGATGATCGTAAAATCCTTTGATATCTGTTTTTAAATAAGCTATACCCGGATGTTGCTGGATGTATTGGAATATATCCGCTACTTTTTTATTGGGCAAATCCCGGTTGATGCATTCCGGAAATGTAATCTGAAGATATTCTTTTAAAGCCAGAAGCAATAAACGGTCTCTAACCGTAGGGATAGAAAGTACCCGGGGGGGACGTCCGGCTCCTTTATTGACTAGTTTTTCCCGGTAAAACGTAAACTTATAGGTTTGTGCCCTGCTCTTCGTTTGAATGATACGAATTTCTTTTTCCAAACGGGCTTCGAAAGTAATAGGGGAAATAAAATCAATTCCCCTCGTTCCGGAAGACCGGATAGAAGAGTAAAATAATTTTTTTAAGTTAGAAGTAGATATAATATCATCAAAAGTCATGTGTCCCATCTGTTTTACAAAAATATGTAAAAAAGATAGAACAAAGAAATATATATGTAAAACTTCTTGTAAAAGCTGGAAGCTATGAATTGTTTTTCCAGCAGTTTTTGGGGATAATAGTATACGTTGATAATCGTTTTTCCACCGGACATTTTAGCTTTACAAATGTTTTTTATTTTAAATGTTCGCCTGTTATCTGCTTCCTGATCTTTCTGATATTTTATATTTCATTTATATGTCAGGTTCTGAGTATTCATGAGAAATCAGGTAAGGCAGGTCCGCTAAAAATAAAAGGCAGAGTCTGTTTTACCGGAAATTAAAACTTCCCGGATATCTGCAGAAGAAGGATTTTGAAAAACTCTCAGTCCGAATTCAGGGATAACCGCCAGGATATGATCGAAGATATCGGATTGTATATTTTCGTAGGGAACCCAATTTTTTTCCGAAGAAAAGAAGTAAATTTCTAAAGGAATACCTTTTTCTGTGGGCTGGAGCTGACGCACCATATGGGTCAGGTTTTTACTGGTGACAGGCAGATGCCGGAGGTAGTTTTCCAGATAAGCTCTGAAAACCCCCAGGTTTGTCTGATGCAGTCCATTGATTAGCAGGCAATCCTCAATATGATGTTCTTTATTATATTGCTGTGCCCGTTTTTCTGTTTTTTCAATGTAATCTTTGAGAATTGTAATTTTCCTGAATTTTTCAATCATTTCCGGGGTACAGAAATGTACCGTATTCATGTCAATGTTGATGGAACGTTTGATTCTCCGGCCTTCCGATTCGCTCATTCCTCTCCAGTTTTGAAAAGAGTCACTTACTAAAGCATAAGGGGGAATGGTCGTAATCGTATTGTCGAAATTACGGACTTTAACGGTGTTGAGGGTAACTTCTATCACCACTCCGTCTGCATTGTATTTCGGCATAGTAATCCAGTCGCCCGGCCGAAGCATATCATTGGCAGAGAGCTGTATGCCGGACACTAACCCCATGATACTGTCTTTGAATACTAACATCAGGATGGCAGCCGAGGCTCCCAGGCCAGCTAAAAGATGGGCGGGAGATTTCCCGATGAGTACACTGATAATAAGAATGCTCCCTATAAAAAATAAGGCGACCTGAATGATTTGATATATTCCTTTTAAAGGACGTTCCCGAAAGGCTTCTTTTTGGTTGATCAATTCAAATAAGGTGCCTAAAAAAATATTGGAAAACCGGATGGAGACGGCAATAATGTAGATCATACACAATTTCCGGAGGAAAATGAAAAGATCCGTGACATCCGGAAAGGCTAGCGGAAGACAGGCATAGAGAATGACAGGAGGAATCAGATGACAGAAGTTGTTCATCACTTTGTCATTGAACAATAAATCGTCCCAGGTCGCCTTTGTACGTTGGGTGACCTGACGGATCAGCCGGATCAGGCCCTGACGGCAAATAAAGTCAGCCAAGTAAGCAATAATGAGAATTATAAAAAGAATGACAAGGTGATTGACAACACCGCTCATGTTTTCACTAACTCCTAAATATTCCAAAAGTTTTTGAACCCAACTGCTTATGATTTTCATATCTTTATCAATAAAATAGAGTAAATTTCCAATCTGAAAGAAAGATTGAGCTGGATTTTTCAGATTCGGAACTGCTAAGATATAATTATTTGGAAAAAATAAGGGAATTTAGAAACGTAAAAAAGGAGAGGGACAGAAGATTATTTTCTTCCTTGTGAAGATTTTAACCTTTGGATGTTTATTTTTGCAAAAGATATTTTCTCAAAGATCATACAGATCGGAGATCGTCAGAGTAGATTTAAAGAAGAAAATAAAAGCAAGATAATATGGCTGTCATGTGGAATTTATGGCATGGATGCCGGAAAATAAGTGAAGGATGCCGGCATTGCTATGTATACCGGCAGGATAAACAATATGGAAAAGACAGCAGTGTTGTGATCCGTACAGCTAATTTTGCTTTACCGGTAAAACGGAAACGGGATAAAACTTATAAAGTACCTGCCGGAGAAACCGTGTATACTTGTTTTACATCTGATTTTTTTGTACAGGATGCCGATAAATGGCGGGCTGAGGCCTGGGCGATGATCAGCGAAAGACGGGATTTGAAGTTTTTTATGATTACAAAGCGGATAGACCGGTTTCAGGTGTCCTTGCCGGAAGATTGGGGAGAAGGATACGAACACGTGTCTATCGCTTGTACAGTGGAAAATCAGGCCATGGCAGATTATCGTTTGCCTATTTATAAAGAATTACCGATTAAGCATAAGATCATTATATGCGCTCCTTTACTGGAAAAATTAGATTTGATCTCTTATCTGGATGCTTCGGTGGAAGAAGTTGCTGTGGGAGGAGATTCCGGTTCGGAGGCGAGAATCTGTGAGTATGATTGGGTATTGGATATCCGGCGGCAATGTATGGAAAAAGGGGTGCCGTTTTGTTTTCATCAGACCGGCGCCCGTTTGCGGAAGAGAGGAAAATTATATCGGATCCGGCGGGAGTTTCAGCATTCGCAGGCCCGGCGCGCAGGTATTGATTATAAAAGATAAAGGGGATCAGGAAAGAGTAAAATTACACAAAAGGGCACGTCCCTAATGTGTAAAAATGGAAAGAGAGAAAATGAGGAAAGTACGTTTTGGAGTCGTAGGGACTAATTTTATTACGGACTGGGTGATTGCAGGCGCCCGTCAGGATGCCCGTTTTGAGTTAAAAGCAGTCTGTTCCCGTTCGGAAGAGAAGGGGAAGGAGTTTGCCCGAAAGCATGGAATTCCGTATGTATATACGTCTCTGGAAGAAATGGCAGGTCGTTCTGACATAGATGCGGTGTATATCGCCTCACCTAATTTTATGCATGCTTCCCAGAGTATATTGTGTATGGAGTCGGGAAAGCCGGTGTTGTGTGAAAAACCTTTGGCTTCCAATGTTGCTGAGGCAAAGGCGATGATTGAGACTTCGAGGCGTTGCGGAGTGACTTTAATGGAAGCGATGAAGCCGACTTTGACTCCTCATTTTAACAGGGTCCGGGAGCATTTGCAGTATGCAGGCCGGGTTCGCCGTTATTTTGCTTCTTTTTGCCAGTACTCTTCCCGTTACGATAAATTAAAAGAAGGCGTAGTATTGAATGCTTTTAAACCGGAATATTCAAATGGAGCTACGATGGATCTGGGAGTGTATACGATTTATCCGCTGGTAGTGTTATTCGGCCGTCCTTCTACCATACAGGCATGTGGGGAAGTATTGCCTACAGGAGCAGACGGGCAGGCTGCAGTACATTTGATTTACGAAGGAATGAATGCGACTGTATTGTATTCTAAAATTTCGGATTCTTATTTACCGGCAGAAATACAGGGAGAGAAAGGAACGCTGCTGCTGGATAAAATACAGAAAATTTCAGAAGTAGTTTTTATTCCTCACGGTGTTGCCACTTCCGGAAAAGGGGCTTCTCCTCTGCGGCAAAAGCTGGATGTTACGGCGAATAAAGATGAGTATTATTACGAAATAGCTGAATTTATAAATTTAATTCAGGACGGAAAACCAGAGTCGGAAATCAATTCCCACCTGCATTCTTTAATAACTTTGGAAATTACGGATGAAATCCGCCGTCAGTTGGGTGTCGTTTTCCCTGCAGACAAGAATGTCAGAAAGTCGGTTTCATTTTCTGCCGGTGCCGGACTCGAGAGCGGATGGTGAAAAACAAAACGGGCTCCTTTTTGATAATTCGAATCGATGTAGATGCGGCCGCCCAGGGTGTCAGCTATCAATTTGCAGAGGGGCAAACCCAGGCCGGTTCCTTGAGTGAATGGATCGAGTTTTTCAAACCGTTCAAAAATAATACCGTGTTTATTCTGAGGAATACCGCATCCGCTGTCAGTTACGGAAAAAATGAAATCTTCCGCAGCAGGCCGGAGCTTTAGAATGATTTCTCCGGAGGATGTAAATTTTGCAGCATTGATCAGTAATATAGTCAGTAGTTTTTTCAGTAGTTTTATATCTGTTTCCAACCAGTAAGAATTGAGGGAAGAATCAAAAATAAACCGGGCATTGGTCGATTTCTTTTCAGCTTCTGCTTTCAAAATTTTACTACTGAGCTGGACGACATCACAAGGAATAAAATCAGCTTGAAAACTACCGGATTCCAGTTCGGAAATATCGAGTACATCGCTGACTAATGAAAAATTCCGTATATTCGTTGTACAAAACAGGGAAACAAAATGGTAGGACAAATAGAATTTCTGCTGCAGGCCCGTTCCAGGGGAATACATTTAATAACGGAAGAAATCGAGCGTCATTTACCGGATTTACCGATGAAGGGGATTGTTCATCTTTTTTTAAAGCATACTTCTGCTGCATTGACCCTGAATGAAAATGCAGATCCGGACGTACGGGTGGATTTAGAGGCTATATTCGATCGTTTAGTGAAGGAAAGAGAAACTTTTTACCGCCATACGGCAGAAGGGGATGACGATATGCCGGCCCATGCGAAAACTGTTTTGACGGGGGTAAGTCTTACCCTGCCCGTAAAAAACGGAAAATTAAATCTGGGGATCTGGCAAGGCATATATTTGTGTGAGTTCAGGCATTTGGGCGGGGAACGGAGAATGGTAGCTACCGTTATCAGTTGATACGGATAACGGTTAAAGATATTTATGTTTAAAAACTGATTTAAAACTTCGCTGATTAAGGAACTACCGGTTCTGAACTTTGGTCCGTTTAATCAGCGAAGTATTTCTGATTTGCGATGTATATTTGTCAGCCTAAAAGTTGTGAAAAATTTAGCAAGCAGGATTAAGCAGACAGTTTGCGGGCATCCTGCCGTTTGACAATTTGCCCGTATACAATGAGGGCAATAGCCGATAGAAGGGCTATTCCTGCAAAATAATACCAGATATAGTGTGCGTGGCTGCTGGCGGCCAGCCATTCTTCGCGGGTAGAAAAAAGGTCGGGTTCCGGACAGTATTTACTCAGCAGGTAACCGGACAATCCGAAACCTAAAATAGAAGAAAGGAAAGAATGGAGATGGCTGAACCCTAAATAAAGACCTTCTTCCCCTTTCGGTGCCTGTAATGAAAAATATTCCAGAAAACGGGGAGAAATAAAGGTTTCTGCCAATCCCTGGAACACGATTCCTACTACCATCATAAAGGCAACCGGATGCATGGTTAAAATTGTACTTTGGGGATTCAGCATGTTTCCGTAGGCCATACAGAGGGCAGAAACGGGCATGATAAACATACCAATGGTCATAGACGTCAAAGCTGTCTGCTTATGCATGATTTGAGTTACCAGATTTACAGTAAATACCACAACCAGCGGGTTTACATTGGCATACCAGGAGGGGGAAGCTCCTTCTCCGGCCAGACGTAATACATATTTAGGCATAGTGGCGTACAGCTGGTGTTGCACCATCCAAAAACCGGTAATGATGACGATGAGTGTGATGAGCCGGCCGTTTGTACAGACTTTCAGAAGAGCGTACCAGATTTGACGGAAGGTTTTTCCTTCCCCGCTGTGATGGGCACTTTTATAGAAAAACCAGATCGCAATCAGAGCCAGTAAAGTCATGGAAGCTGAAAAATAATTCAGGTTAATTAGACCTTCGTTGCCCATCGCTTCCCGCAAAGGCTTTACAATTGTCTTTCCGGAAAAGGCTCCTATATTTACCATACCGTAAAAAATAGCAAAACCTTTTGCCCGGGTCTCTGCTGTCGTTTCTCTTGCTACTGTGGCAGAAATGACACTTTTAATAAAAGCACCTCCCAAAACAATCAGAGTCATGATGGGAATAATGCCATAACGTATTCCGCTTTCCGTCAATCCTTTGAATACAGTGGTTTTCCCGTATTCCACCAATCCTGCACTTTCCAGATAAGTCGGGAATAAAGCTAATCCTCCGTATCCGATTGTCAAAAGCGTAAAAGCCAGTAACATGGAATGCCGGTAGCCGATTTTGTCGGCGATTGCTCCGGCAAAAGTGGGCAGTAAATAAAGAAAAGCTGAAAATGTACCCGCAATGGCTGCTGCCTGAAGGTCGTTGAATCCTAAAATACGGCTTAAATAGAGGGTGATGACGATGAAGACCCCATAATAGGCAGCCCGTTCCAATAATTCTACCGTGTTCGCTACCCAAAATGCTTTACTGAACCGGATTTTTTCTTTTGGTTTTGCTGTCGTACTCATTGTAATAATTTAAAAAATAGAAGTTTTATATTTAATTTGAAAAAAAGTCACCACCTGTTATTTATACTTCTTTTTTGAAAAAGTACAAAACTAATCAAAAACTTCAATAAATAAATAGGGAATTAGGATAAGCTATAAATTTTATCTATAGATGAAAATAATAGGTAATTGTATTGTATGCAGAAGTCCGGCTGAAGGGAAAGACTGCTTCTCTATTTCTGGTTTAAAATACAGGCAAATTCCGTAAACACAAAAGGGAGAGATTTCGTATGTTTTCAAAAGAACAGGAACAATTATTTTTATCCGGAAATTGGGTTCGTAAATCGGAGGAGAGAAAGGAAGATGATAAACGTTTTGGGAATTGTAAATGTATTTTTATTGTTTTTATGTTCGGGTATAAATGCTCAGAATATACAAGAAGTGGAAAAGCAGACATTTTTATATGCAGTAAAAGAGGCGGATCATTTGTATTTGGACAAATATGAGCAGAAAGGGGGAGAAGATCCGAAGCCTTGTATGATATTTTTGTTTGGCGGAGGATTTGTAGGGGGACAAAGGGATGATGCCCGTTATATTCCTTATTTTCATTATTGGGCTGAAAAAGGATATGTGGTTGTCGCTATAGATTACCGGTTAGGATTAAAAGGTATAGGGAAGGAAGAAAATAAGAACCCGGATCAGTTTTTGCCTGTTTTGACTGAAGCTGTCCGCATGGCTGTAGAAGATTTATATACGGCTACAAATTATATATTGTCCCGGGCGGAAGAGTGGAAGATTGACCGGAAAAGTATTATTGCCAGTGGTTCGAGTGCAGGTGCGATTACGGTTCTTCAGGGAGAGTATGAGATTTGTAATCAAGGAAATGCAATTTCAACATTGCCTTCAGGTTTTAACTATGCCGGAATAGTTGCTTTTGCCGGAGCCATTTTGGGTACCCAACCGGATTTACATTGGCAACAGTCTCCTGTGCCCATGCTTTTGTTTCAGGGAGATGCGGATGAACGGGTTCCTTTCTATAAGGCTGGGGATGAAAAGGGAGGTTTTTTCGGATCGGATTACATCGCCCGCCAACTGACAAAAATGGATATTCCTCATTATTTTTGTGTATATTTGAATGCGGGGCATGAAATAGCGGGGGTACCCATGGAGGAGAATAAAGGAGAAATTGAGATTTTTCTGGATAAATTGGTCTGGCAGAAACAGATACTAATTATCAATACAGAGATATTCTCAATAGGGAAAGCTGAAATGAAAAAAGAACTGGATCTGATGGATTATATAAATAATAATTTTGAGTGATAGCTTATTAGAAACCGGAAAATACCGGGAGTGTGTGCAACCGGAATAATGTTTAGAATATGGCAAATGAGATAAAAACAGAACTGCATCCCCTGGAACCTTTTTTCCCGAAAGGAGCCCGGGTGCTGATGCTGGGGAGTTTTCCCCCGGCCAGAAACAGGTGGAAAATAAATTTTTACTATCCGAATTTTCAAAACGATATGTGGAGAATCTTCGGTTGTGTATTTTTCAACGACAAAGATCATTTTTTGACAGCGGATCGGAAATCGTTTTCTGAAATTTGTATCCGGCAATTTTTAGAGGAGCGAAAAATTGCTTTATCCGATACGGCCCGGGAGATTATCCGTCAAAAGGGAAATGCTTCCGATAAATTTTTAGAGATTGTAAAGACAGCGGATATAAAAGGAATTTTAGCGCAATTGCCGGAGTGCCGGGCGTTGGTTACGACAGGGCAGAAAGCCACGGATATCCTGCTTACCCTTTTGCCGGCAGAAGAACCCCGGGTGGGGCATTTTTCAGAGTATAAAACGGGTGACCGGCAAATCCGGATTTACCGTATGCCTTCTTCTTCCAGAGCATATCCCAAACCTTTGGCGGAAAAGGCGGAGATATATAAAAGTATGTTCAGAGAACTAGGAATGTTATAGAGAGATGAAGATGTGTTTGTTTATTATAGATATGCAGAATGATTTTTGCCGGCCATACAGCAATTTGTACGTTCCGAATGCAGAATTTGATGCGGGTCGTATTGCCCGTTTGATTGCCAGTTGTACAAAGGAAATTGAGGGAATTATTCTGGCACAGGATGCTCATCAGGTAATGAATATAACACATACTGTTTTTTGGACGGATATACGGGGACGGCATCCGAAACCCGGTACACCTATTAAGGCAGTGGAGGTGGAAAGAGGGGATTGGATTCCTTTTATGGAGAAAGAGAAAGTGCTGAATTATTTGCAGCATTTCGAATCGGAAACAAATGATTTCCACAGGGTTTGGCCGGAACATTGTATTATTGGTAGCGAGGGAGCTGCTATTGTCTCGAGGGTGATGCGGGAAGTGCGGGCCTGGGCTGCCAAAGGACATTTTATATCTATTGTGGAAAAGGGAACTTATCCTTTTGCGGAACAATTCGGTGTTTTCAGGGCTGAAGTTATCGTTGAAGAAGCCCCTTCAACCTGGTTTAATACGTCTTTGCTGCAAGTTCTGAATGCTTACGATACGATTTGGATAGCAGGAGAAGCCCGCACTCATTGTGTAGCGGCTACCCTCAAACAATTGCTGGATTTCCCGGCAATTGTTCCCAAAATAGTAATAGTGGAAGATTGTATGAGTGATGTCCCCGGAGATTATCCGCGGGCAGAAGCTGTATTCGATAAAGCCAGGGAAATGGGAGTTCGTTTTATGACTTCTGTGGAATTACGGCAAGGGAGATATAAAATGAAGAAAAGATGATTATACGGGATTTTATAGACAACGATTTATATAAATTTACCACCATGAATGCTATCCAGAAAAAATTTCCGGAAGCAGAAGTGGCTTATCGTTTTATCGACCGGGGAAAAACGCGTTTCCCGCCTGGTTTTGCAGAAAAACTCAGGCAGGAAGTAGACGCTATGGCTTCGCTTTTTTTATCAGTTGAAGCCGAACAGTTTATGAGGCGGAAATGTTATTATTTTGACGCCGTATTTTTTGATTTATTGAAAGGATTCCGTTTCGATCCCCGTGAGGTGATGATCCGGCAGAAAGGAGAAGAGCTGACGGTTGAGATCCGGGGACTTTGGTATCGTACTGTGTTGTGGGAAGTGCCTTTGATGGCTATTATTTCTGAACTTTATTATCAGATGACTGCCCAGAAACCACGAGGGGTAGAAGAGAAGACGGTACAGAAAGCCCGGGCTTTTACGGAAATGGGAGCGGAACTCTCTGAATTCGGTACCCGTAGGCGGTTTTCGTTTGATGTGCAGGATAAAGTGGTCGGGATATTAAAACAATATATGGGCCCCCTGCTTAACGGAAGCAGTAATGTCTATCTGGCAATGAAACACGATCTGATTCCTATGGGTACTCATCCGCACGAATGGTTTATGTATCACGGAGCCCATTATGGTTACCGGGCGGCGAATGAATTGGCTTTGGCAAACTGGGTGAACGTTTACGACGGTTCCCTGGGTATCGCTTTGACGGATACCTATACATCTGCTAATTTTTTCGGGAGTTTTACAACTAAATATGCAAAGCTGTTTGATGGATTGCGCTGGGATAGCGGAAATCCTTTTGATTTTACAGAACAAGCGATCGCCCATTATCGTTCACATCGGGTCGATCCCCACACCAAAACAATTGTCTATAGCGATGCGCTCAATTTGGAAGAAGTCCGGAAAATTCGGGAATTTGTAAAAGGACGTGTCCATGACGTATACGGTATAGGAACTTATCTTACCAATGATGTCGGAGTGAAACCTTTGAATATGGTGATTAAATTATTCGAATGCCGTCCGAAAGGTTGTCCCTTTTTTATCCCTACCGTAAAACTTTCTGATACAAAAGGGAAACATACCGGTGAGCCGGACGAAATTGCTCTTTGTCTGGGCATATTACGCTTAACGGCAGAAGATCATCCTTTTAATTGATTATCGGACGATTTCCCCTGACAGAAATAAATTAACGCTTTCCAGAGAAAGAGAATAAATATTCCGGACAAATCTTTTCCTCCGGGCTGAAGGTCCGTTGATCAGCGGGTTTTATCAGGCGGATGTGAATCTGATATAAAATGCATGAATCTTTGGCGTATTTTTATATAAAACAAATATAATTTTTTTGAATTATTTTCAAATATTAACATAAACAAGAATTTGTTCGAAATTTAGTCCTTTAAAGTTAAAATAGATAAATAAATATGTCGATTCTTTAAAAATAATTATCTATCTTTGTTGTCTTCTCTATCTGGAAAAAGAGGCAATAAAGAGGAAATACACACCACAATAAAATGGAAGCATAAAATGAAGAAGCAAATCTGGATATTTTGGTTAATAATAGCCATGACAATGATTTCTTGTGAAAAGAAGCGGCAGGAACATTTGTTGGCGGATACAAAAATCGCTTTGGATATTGCGTTGGAGCAGAGTTTACGGATGGCCGAATTATTGGAATCACAACCGGATCGTTTACCGAAAAGTATTTATAAAGGTAAATTAGAGACTTCCGGTTCTGCTTGGTGGACAAGTGGTTTTTTCCCGGGGACGCTTTGGTATTTGTACGAATATTCCGGGAATCCGGCATTGAAAAAATGGGCGGAAAATTATACCTATAGAGTGGAAAAAGAGCAATACCGTACAGATAATCACGATGTTGGTTTTATGATTTTTTGTAGCTTCGGAAATGCTTATCGTATAACCGGGGATTCGGTATGGTTAGGTCCCATCCGGCAGGCTTCCGAATCTTTATGTACCCGTTTTAATCCGGTAGTAGGATGTACCCGTTCCTGGAATGCAAATGCTGCAACGAAACAATGGCAATTTCCGGTAATTATTGATAATATGATGAATTTGGAGATGCTGCTTTGGAGCGCCAAAAAGTTCCGGCAGCCTTATTTTAAGCAGGTAGCCGTTACGCATGCGCTTACGACCATGAAGAATCATTTCCGTCTGGATCACAGCAGTTATCATGTGATCTCCTACGATACACTTACGGGAAAAGTGGAAGCTCGTCAGACTTCGCAGGGATACGGAGATAAAACGGCTTGGGCCCGGGGACAGGCATGGGGATTATACGGGTATACGATGATGTTCCGGGAAACGAAAGACAGTGCGTATCTGCAACAGGCGGAAGCGATTGCCGGTTTTATCATACACCATCCGAACTTGCCGGAGGATAAAATCCCTTATTGGGATTTCAATGCTCCCGACATTCCTGAAGCTTTGCGGGATGCATCTGCCGGAGCTATTATTTGTTCAGCTTTATTAGAGTTAAGCGGATATGTGGAGCCCAAACAAGCGGCTGAATATATGGACGTGGCCGAGAGACAGTTGAAAACGCTATGTTCTCCTGATTATCTGTCTTCTTCGGGGGAAAATGCCAATTTTATTCTGAAACACAGCGTGGGGCATTTTATGAAAGACGTAGAAGTGGACGTCCCTTTGACCTATGCAGATTATTATTTTGTAGAAGCTTTACTCAGATACAGGAAAATCAGGGAAAGTAAAAGATAGTATTTATTCGAAACTGGACGGATGAAAAAAAGCGGGTTATTTATTGTTTTTATCGTATTGTTTGGGGTGGGGGGAAAGGCTGAAAATACAGCTTGTACGGCGGACCGGGAGTATTGGACTGATTTGCTTTACAGGATAGCGGAGCCTGTGCTGAAAAATATGAGTGAGGGGAAATTGAAAAAGAATATGCAGCTTGAATTGAGTCCGGTTTGGGACGGTCGTTGTCCGGAAGTTGCTTACATGGAATGTTTTGGCCGGCTTATGGCCGGTTTGGCGCCCTGGTTAAATTTACCGGATGACGATACGAAAGAAGGAAAGCAAAGGAAGCGACTAAGGGATTGGGCATTGAAAAGTTATGCACAGGCTGTAGATCCGGAGAGCCCGGATTATTTGCTCTGGAATCGGCATAGTCAGGCGCTGGTAGATGCTGCTTACCTTGCGGAGAGTTTTTTAAGGGCTCCCGAACGCTTATGGGCCCCTTTGGATGAAGTGACCAAAAAGCGATATATTTCCGAATTTCAGGGATTACGCCGGTTTACGCCGGTTTATTCCAATTGGTTATTGTTCGTGAGTATGATAGAGACATTTCTGATGACGGTAGAGGAACAGTACGATGTCTATCGGATAGAGATGGGATTGCGCAAAACAGAAGAGTGGTATGTGGGCGATGGATGGTATTCCGATGGAAAGGATTTTGCTTTCGATTATTACAACAGTTACGTGATTCAGCCTATGTATGTGGAAATTTTACAGGCTTTACGAAAAAAGGGAAAAGCTCCTAAAGTTAGTGCAATGCGTTTGGAAAAGGCTATCGGCAGAATGCAACGTTACGGAGTGATACTCGAAAGGCTTATTTCTCCGGAAGGTAGTTATCCGGCTATCGGCAGATCCATGACTTATCGGCTGGGAACTTTTCATGTTTTGTCTTTATTGGCCTGGCAAGAAAACTTACCGAAAGAATTAACCGAAGGACAGGTAAGGGCAGCTTTGACCTGTACGATGAAACGGATGTTTACTACTGCCGGTAATTTTAATTCCAAAGGATTTCTGCAACTGGGTTTTGTAGGACAACAGCCCGCGTTGGCAGACGTATATACAAATAACGGCAGCCTGTATTTGACAAGTTTGGTATTCCTGCCATTAGGATTACCGGCAGAACATTCTTTTTGGACTGTTCCGGACGAAGCATGGACCCAGAAAAAAGCCTGGAACAGTCAAAATTTCCCTAAAGACCATGCCATTGAATAAAATATACTCCTGTAATAATAAAAAATTTAATTTTTCATCTTTTCTTTCTTATTTATCTTCCAATTATTTGGAGTAAAATGTATATAACTTACAATAATTATGTTTAATTATGTATTTGTAAATTAATGTTATATATAAGTAAAATAAAATATAAAAAATTTTTCATATACTTTACTTTTCTATATTTTATATTAATTTTTTTTGTATATTGTTCTCGTTCTTTAGAGAAAAGATTTTTTCGGTGTATGCAGTCCTTTGAGTCTGTAGTAAAGTGCCACGCTGTAGTGTAATAGCGTTATTATTCTGAAAATTATACACTTATCTTTTTAATGATTTTTTGTTCTCCGGTTAAAGTAGTAGAAAAAGAATACAAGTCGAAGTGAAAAACGAGTTTTATCGGTTTTTTCTAAAAACCGATCCTTATATATTAATTTAATCTGTACTCGTATGAAAAAGAAAAAATTAGAATTGAAAAAAGAAGTCATTGTTTCTTTGAATAAGAACATGATGGCAGGCGTATTAGGAGGAGATGTTTTAGGACCGACTCATGCTCCCTCTGATTGCATATGTATGATTTCTGAAAAATCTCCTTGTCAAACGGAAGGATTTAATTGTATTAAATTAACGGATTTTCCTTGTAAATTATCAGATGCCTGTGATACTGTAAATGAATGTATTCCTGTTAAAACAACTGTTTCACCCTGTAAGTCAATTGACTGTGTTATATCGGAGTTTTGTTAATTGTAAAATAAAGATTTAAAAAAAATAATTTGTCTGGGTATCATTGTAAATCTTGAAATTTAATAAAAAAGTAAACGTAGAAACTGAATGTTCCCGATGTGTTTGGAAGATTCACAACTGACCTATCCCTATGCTTTCCAGGATTCCTTCCGATTCTGGAAAGTGGGTTACCCTGATTACAGAATCTGCTTTTAAAAGTATTCAAAGTAGTTTTTGACCTGTTTATATAAAGTTTCAAAAGTTGAAATTGTAAAAAAGCGGTTGCTTCCTTAAATAGTGAAATAAAGGTAAATGTACGGGAAGTGAAAAACATTTTCAGATCGTATGTTCTTATTCCGGGAATTCTGTAAACCGGAAGTAAATGCTCTTTATTAACAATGGAAAATAATTGTGTTGTTTATTTAAACAATGCAGATGTTATTTGTGGACCTCTGGATCCGGGTAAGCCTGCAGACGGTTGTGCTGACCGTTTCGTTATTTGTCTGGTTTAAACATTCGTCTGTTTGTTTATAACTTTTATTCATTTTAATTCTCTCTTTTTGTCATTGACGTTTAAAAGTCTTGCCATGAAAACAAAAAAATTGAAATTGAGAAAAGAGATCATTGCTACTTTAAATAAAAGTACAATGTCTGGAGTATTGGGCGGGGTTGAGATAATCACAGATAAAAACTGTGCTTCACTGAAAGAAATAGCTTGCTTCACACAACCTTGCCGGTTAACAGAAGAAGTGAAGTGTGTCGATGAGACAAAAGCTTCTGTTTGTGGAGCCTGTATTCCCCGTACCGAATCAAAATGTCCGACGATGTTCTTAAATTGTGCTACTGCTGATATGGCATGTAAAGTAACAGATTTTTGTTAGAAAACCTGTTATCGTAAAAACTTTTCCTGGCTTAACCTATGTTTTATTTTAATAAAGAATGAGTTATGAAAAAATTAGTGTTAAAAAAAGAAGTGATCGCCACTTTAAATGAGAAAGCTATGGCTGAATTATACGGAGGAAAAGTAGGCGTTAACCAGACCAATCGCTGTATCGTTACGGAAGATATGGTCTGCTTGTCAGGGACGTGCCTTTCCCGGACGTTGGATTGTGACTCACAAATTAAGATCTGTGAAACCGAAGTGGCTTCCATCTGCCACGCGTGTATCCCCAGTACAGAAGTACATTGTGAAGTAGAGATGTAGTTATTCTACTTTCTAAAAGGCTGTTGAAAAATTTATATGAATCTAAAATGCCAATCGGTGCTTTTTGTACTTGTTTCTTTTCTTTTAAATTAACGATTAAAAAAACTTCCTGATGAAAACAAAAAAATTAGAACTGAAAAAAGAAGTAATTGCAGCTTTGAATAATGATGCAATGTCTCATGTACTAGGCGGAGACCTGGTCGGAAATACCCCCGATTGTATACATCCTTCGGCAGGAGGAGGTTGCGGAAGCGGAATTTGTGTACAAATTACAAAAAGCCCAAAGAATTGTGCTATGACAAAATGGGATACCTGCCTTTGTGTGATACCGGATACAAAATATTGCGTAGTAAAGACTGATGATTGTATACTCAGTGATTTTTGTATTGCTAAAACAGATACTTGTCCTTGATGCTATTGTAATTAGGAAATTCAGTATTCAATAATTGAGTCTGTTTTATAAATTGTAACCTATATAATTATACCTATGAAAACAAAAAAATTAGAACTGAAGAAAGAAATCATTGTCTCCTTAACTAATGAGGGGATGGCTAAT
>NZ_CALCLB010000029.1:0-6316 GCF_937966165.1 uncultured Odoribacter sp. | reverse complement strand
AAACGCTTCTATTTAAAACAATATGTCCGTTGCTAAATTACTCTAACAACGGAACAAATGTAATCAATTAAATCGTTTTATCAAACGCTCATAGGGGTAGTCGTAGGCCAAAAATAAATCTTTATTCACAAATCACCGCATTCATAAAATAATTCCTTCATCCGCAAAGCTGAAATAAGTATCCTCAGAAATAATCAGGTGATCCAGGAGCCTTATATCTAAAATCTTACCTGCTCCGACTATTTTCTTCGTCAACTCTTCATCCGGTTTACTGGGATGCAAAACACCTGTCGGATGATTATGTACCAAAATAAAACCTGTTGCGTGCGCCATCAGAGCCGTCTGGTATATAATCCTTACATCGACAAAAGCATGCTCCAAACCTCCCTTCGAGACCTGCGACGAACCGATTATTTGCATGCACGAATTTAATAAAATCATCCAAACTTCTTCATGATGGGACATAAAAGATTTAAAAAATTCTTTGATATAAAGAAAAGCATCACGGGAACACCTTATTTTAGACGATAATTCCAGACTTTTACGGGGTTTATAAACCACCTCCACTTCCTGAAAAAAATGGGTATTGGGTACGATTCCCGCTGTTACCGATCCGTCATAAAAGTTATTTTCCATCATTTTTAATTTAAATTTAATGATTAATGAAAGAGAGAAACTGTTTTCAATGGGGTAACCCCAGGGCGTAGGGAAGGGAATAATCCCCGTATATCTGAAATTATATTATAAAATTTTTTTTCTGATCAGGTATTTAAAAAGTACCTTTACCCGGAGCTCTATATTGACAGGTATAAAAAAAGCCTCCCGTTCATTTCCGGACGGAAGGCAAAAAAGAGTATTACGAATATATAGGGAATGACGGATTTTTAGTAGTTAAATATAAAATGCCTGAATTTAAGACGGCTACTATCCGGATATAAAAAAAGGATCCGATCTTTAACACAGATCAGATCCTCCATGAATCAGAGACAGATATGTATTTCTTCCCTCTCTTTATTCTTCAAATAATTATCCATCAACTTACATAAATTCTCCGCCATTCTTTTCAATTCGGCTTCATTGAAGTATTCCACCTCGGTGTGGTAAACTTCTGTGATTTTCCACAGCACAAATGTTGTGGATGTTTTTTTGGGTTTAAGTTCTCGCTTTTTCATAGGTTCATATTTAAAATGCAGAAATTATTTCATAACCCATTTTACGGGTATCGGAAAACTTGATTCTCTTAGTTTCAAATAATAAATTGAAATATTCCACTGCTGTATTATGTTTCTGATCAGGCAGACCGACCTCACGCCTCAAACTATTGATTTTCTGTTCGATTTCTTCACCGCTGATCCTCATTCCGATTTCAAAATTCTGGAGCAATAATTGTCTGTAAAGCCGCATCGTTACATCAGGGCTGTATTTGACCATACAGATATCTCTGATTTTATTCATTTTTTCCGTATTTCCCATATTCTCTTCCAGAATATCCCGTATCTTTTCATCAGAAAGACCCAGGTATTTAAATTCTTCGTAATATTCCCGTATTTTCCGGTGTAACGCATTTTTGACTGGCGCATTGAATGCTTCAAAGTTTAATGTTTGAGGCTGGAGGAAGTAGGTATAGAATTGTTCTACAGCGATTTTGATATCCTCTTTTGTATATTTTATCATTTTTTCTTTTTTTAAGTTATTATTTATTACCAAATTAATTTTAACTCCCGAGGTATGTAAACCGATACCATATTCCGAAAGGACATATTTCAGGTTAAAAAGATTCCCGTACAGTTCGTTATTGATCTTCTGATAAACGGTATAACTGATCAGGTGGTGGTTGATATAGTATTCAGTATAAATAAACTTCTGAAAAGCAGATGTTTCAAAGTACTGATTGAATTTTAATTTCCTGTAGTCGGTATTCCGCATCTTCTCCATTAACTTCATTGTTTCCCGGGTATAGTTATCTGTAAGCGTTTTATTCACCTCCTGCAGCCCGAAGGGATGATCTTCCCCGCATTCACTGTTCACCAGAAAATAAGCTTTCATACCGGGAAGATCCCGGAAACGGTTCATCATTTGCACAATATCGGTATAGGAGTGCTTATTTTTCCCGGGAGCGATGATCAGTTCATAATTGTTCCCTTTTAAATCATAGCCCTGACGGTAAGTGGTGATGATCACTTCCGCATCCAATTCCCCGGTTTGCAAAAGCTGGTCATAATATCCGGTGCTTCCCTCTACCTCTATATCCGTTTCATCCGTTTCTTTTTTGTGTTGCTTAGTCATGGAATTTATAACGGCCAGCTTTACGATCCCTCTGTCACGCAGGCTTTTCTCAAGCAAAGGAAGCTTATCGGATTTATCAAGCAGGGAGATAACAACAGTTTTCCCGTTTTCTCTTAAACCCATGGTCAGTTCCGTTATTCCCCCGATCAGCTCCTTATAGTTTACGACAACTAAATTCCGGACCTGCGGCTCTTTCCGGACAGCCCTGAAAATAGTCATCCCTTCATAAAACGAATCCCGGGAATATAAAGGTGTTCCGGACAGCAATATCACTCTCTTATATCTGCAACCGAAGGTCAGCACCTGCTCAATCGCTTCTTTCTTCCAACTATAATCAGTTATCAGAGAATGGGCTTCATCAATTATCAGGGTTGTATCCCGGTGGATAAATTTAGGAATATGCTGATAAACCGTGATCAGTTGTTCCGCTTCATAACAGGTCCTGTCCTCGGCACAATAAAACGGGAGATCATGCCTCGCTGCCAATCTGCGGCCTAATAATAATGTATCTGTAGTAAATAAGAAAGGAATATTTTTCCTTTTCAGGTAATCTAAAAGATAGAATGATTTCCCGCCTCCTGCCGGACATTCTATGCTTACTTTAAATGAAGAATTGAAATCAAGTTCATCCAATAGCTTCGTTTCTGAAAGATTTCTACTAAAATCATAATCTTTGACAGTCATATTAAAAATGAAATAAAACACACTTCCTGTGTCAATATTCACTGTTGCACTTCGGGGTATTTTTTATATATATAATTACCATGAAGTGCGCCAGGTTTTCAGGGAGCAGAATGGCTCAGGAAGTGTATATAAACCGATATCTTCCCCGAATGATCTGATAAGCTTTATTAATTATATTGTATCTGGGGGATTCTGAAAAGAAATGATCTGGTAAAGGTTACAGGAAAGAAAAACACTTCCCGTCTTTCATTATCTCTGAAATTTATAAGAGGTGAGTGTCGCAATTAGGAATCATATGAAATGTACCCTGACCGGCAAAATAAAATCCCATCGGATAAAACAATGAGATTCTATTTTGTTTGTGTCAAATGTATATATCTGGAATTATGATTTTAGTATGCGTACCGGAAGGGGTTAATCCACCTCTGTTTTAATGACACAAAGTTACCTACAATTCAGGTCACATCCAAGTGATTTGAGAAATTTATTTTCATAATATTTTATTGTGTTAATGGGTGTTTTTACCGGATTATAGAGGAAACAGGAACGGTTTTCCGGGAATAATCCGGTAAATAAAGCAACGGGGTAATTATCTTCCAATGGTTGTGAAGTTATATATGTTTAATCTTTAAATCCTGAAAGTCACCCCAGGTAGTGATCACTCATGGGGAAACACAGGGGTATTCAGAATAAATAACACTCACTCCGGAAAAGAATTTGTTGGAAAAGCCTGCCTGTCACACAGGCTTTCCCGGTTAAACCATTTACCCAGGCTGGTTTGTTTGTTTCTGGTTTAAAATACTGAACAGGATTTCAGCTTTTGTTGTTGTCTGTCTTTGAATCTCAGCGATATCATCCGGTGTAAGAGACTGTAATAAAACCATTGCTTTTTCCAAGCCGATAGGGACTAAAGATTCAAAAGAAAGTGATTCGGATAATTTAAGAACTGCCTTAAAAGGATACTGCTTATAACAATCTTCCCCGAATTTCTCTTTTATCATATTGATGAACTCTTCTCCCTGTTTTATATATTGCCCGGAGGATTCAAAGCTGCCTTGCATGATGTGCCGCATGTTTTTGGGGGTAATTGCCTGATTGTTATTAAATATTCTCATGGCTATATTCCCCGGGAGATGATATTCCCTGATGGCTTTATTTACAGCCCGGATAAATTCACCGGGTTCTGCCATTTCAGCGATTTCTGTTTTTTCCTGCAGGCGTAAATGCCTGGCGAGTGAATTGTTCATTCTGATATATCTGCCATATTCCCGTATGTTATCGAATTCCCTGATGCGGACATTTCGGAGTATGACCGTTTCCCATTCTCCGGTTTGTGCTCTGATATTAAGTGTATAGGCAGCTTTAACGAGGGCATGGAGTTTCGTATCTCCGGCCAGACAATAGACATTTTCAGTACCTTCGGGGATGGTATTTCCGTTCAGGTCTTTCAATTCTATGCCAGCATCGAAGAATATCCCTGCAGGAGTGATTATTTTCAGTTCATCAGGCTCGAAGTATTCACTTTCCAGCAGGGAACAGGCTGACCGGATCTCGGCTGACTTGGTTTTCAGACCATTGACGGGGAAGGCGATGATTATTTCTTGTTTAATCTTCTGGATAAGAAGGGTATCTTCGTCTTCTGTCATTTCATGGATTTGGAGTGGAAGCGTTGGAAGGCTTTGCTCGTAATAATATTTTTCCAATGCTTTTCTGGCTTTATTACAGGCTTGGGTAAGCTTCTGCTGTTTCTTCGGCTCTTGATTGTTTTCAAGTGCTATTTTCGTTGCCAAATACTGATTTTGCAGGGTTTCCAGTTCTGAACCAGAGGTTGCTAATGCGTTTTCAGTACTCATATTTATTTGAAAATCTTTTACGTTAATAAAATAATTTTTTTTCATATCTTATTATTTTAAAATATTAATACTATCCCCTTCCGCTCCAACTAGCTAAGTTTTCCTTCCGGGGGTGATAACTTACGGCCTCTCAAACTGTTTTCTCCCATTTATTTTCTTGGAGTGTCCTACCTTGTAAGACTCAATTTGTAGCTGCCTTCGTTATCGGTTTGTCATTGATCAATGAACTATGTAACCATCAGAACTCCGGAGTTGCATTTGATTACGATGCAAAAGTAAGGTGGGAAATAAAGGATTAAAAATAGGAAATTCCGGGAGTTGAAGGGGTATTTCCTATGTAATAAGAATCAATAGGTTAGATAGAAAACAGAGAAGAAATTTTTATTTACCAATATTTGGGGAATAATTCACTGAGCGGGGTGTCCAGAGTCACTCCTTCAGAATTATATTCCTTATAAGACTTATGGCTAAGAATTTCGTTGGTGACACTTTTAAATTTTCCGTTGACTTCTTCCCACTTCAGATTATCGGATATTTTTGTGCGGATGGTAGCGATCCAGTCTCTCAGGATCTTTGATTTCTTCCGTTCTTTCTGCCTGATATTAAATTCCTCTTCATCGGGGAGGATCGTGATATAGCCCATTAACGAAAGAAAGCGCGCGATGAACGTACAGATTTTATCCGTTTTCTTACCCTGAGGATCATGGTAAGGCGTCTCTTCCTGTAAGAAGTGGTAAAGCTGGGTGATGATCCGGTTGATGGTATGATCGGATTTTGCTCCCACCCTGGTTTTGTATTGGGATAGTTCTGTATGTACCTCTTCAATGGTTTTCTCTTTTAAATAGGTATCGAGGTATTCTTTCAGGTGTTGAAAGAACCAGTTATCCTCATTATCCAGAGCTATTTCTTTATTACCGTATACGATTTTTATAGGCTTGGAGGAAACACCCAACTGATCGAAAGGTTTTTGGGCTGTAAATAATTCGTGCATGGATCTAAATAACCGGAGCATATCAGGCCGGACGAACTCCGAGAAATAATAAAACCCGGAATCATTGGTTGCCTCGAATAACTTACTGCTGGCAAAATTGTAGCTGTAGAAATCAGGTAATAACCAGATAATGGTATCCTGTCGGTCATCGGCAATCAGGTATTCATCGTTCCGGGTAAAGTCTTCCAATTTAGTGTATAAATCTATGGGATAATCGATTATTATATCTTTATCCTTGAAAAATTCATATTGATCGGGATGGGGAGATGCTCCTTGTTTGATGTAATAATTCCTATTCGCCTGTATCAGTTCACTAAATTCCCAGCCCGAAGCATCGAAATAGGTACGTAAAAGGGTATCTATAGCTTTCAGGTCTTTTCCTTCAAAACCAGTTCGTTGATATTCTTCTTCCGCTGCCATGGAGTTTTGTTTTCCCAAAAATAAAAAAATGCCCCGAATCTAAAAAGACTCAGGGCTAAATTTAAACAAGATGCTGCATGGC
>NZ_CALCLB010000028.1:0-11984 GCF_937966165.1 uncultured Odoribacter sp. | reverse complement strand
TACGACCTACGGATTAACAGTCCGCCGCTCTAACCAACTGAGCTACTGAGGAATTTTTCTCAAAAAGCGTTGCAAAGATAGGCCTTTTTTTGAAAGCTGCAAAATTTCATTACAAAAATATAAAAAGAAAAAGAAAATTTATACTTCAAAAAGATGTCAATGGATAAACGTAAAAATGTAGAATTGTACAAAAGATTCAAATGATCAAGGACTGTCTGAAGAATGCCCGTCTGACTGTCCCGCAGATAAAAAAGATACATGCGGAATATCCGTTTAGTTGATTCGTTTCCGGCGCATACTTTTTTTCCAGGAGAAAGTACTTAAACATCCGAACGATTGAAGATTCAAAGGTATTAAACCGACTGTTTTTTTGGCGAAGCGGACGAAATATTTTAAGTTTGTATGTCCTAGGAAATAAAACGCCGGATGCATCTGTATTTAACGAATAGGTGATTTTACAAATTTTAAAAAATATGAACTATTTCAAGGAGATTAATGTAGCCGTTACCGTATGCGATAAAGAAGGAAAAATTATCGATATGAATGATAAATCCCGGAAAACATTTATGAAACCGGGACAAGAAGAAATAATAGGCAAAAATGTACTGGATTGTCATCCCGAACCTGCCCATTCATTATTAGCTGACATGCTTGTAAATCCCCGTACAAATGTTTATACCATTGAAAAAAACGGGATAAAAAAACTGATTTACCAGACACCTTGGTATCAAGAGGGAGAATATCAAGGATTTATGGAATTATCGATGGAGATTCCGATGGAAATGCCGCATAAGATCAGAAAACCGAATCCCTGATGAGGAATAAATTTTCTGATCCCTTCAAAATCAGTGTTTCCCAGACAAGATTTCTTCCAAATCCAATTGTTGAAAATACAGATCTCCTGCCCCTTCATAAAGAACCCCCAACCGGCCGGAAGAAATTTGTGTCAGACAGGAATAACCAAAACTCCCTGGTTCATAAATAAGTTTCTGGTATTTCTTAGGCCAGGTTCGCCCTTCGTCAAAACTCAGTTTTAACGTTGAATGTATGCGATTAAGGGTATCCGCAGGATTAAAAAAGGCCAGTCCCTGCCGTCCGTCCTGTAATTGAATCCGAATTAAACTGGCCTGGCAAACAGGTTCCGGCAAAGCAGAACGGGAAGAACTATGCTCTTCCCAGGTCTTTCCCCAATCTTTTGTGACCGCAACAGCCCGGGAGCCCCCGCGGTCATCCCGCATATTCAGCATCAGACTTCCGTCATTTAATTCCACAACCTGGGCTTCCGTCGTTTTACTGCGGGCCCCTGTCCCCAGATGCCAACTCTTCCCTTTATCCTTGCTGTAAAGAATCGTAGAATGCGGAATCTGATCTTTATCCTTAAACTGGGCTGCAAAAACCAATACCCCTTCCTTAGTTGTAATTCCCATACCTGGTCCGTTAAAACACAAATACCATTCCGTTTTTTTTACCTGAGAAGTAATATTCACCGGTTCTGCCCAAGTTTCCCCTTCGTCATCACTATAGGTCATTACCAATTGACCGGTTTTCTCCGGACTCATACCGGGTTGTGAAGCCCACCAAGCCCTTTTTCCGGGATTCCCGTGCAACCATAAAGCTGCAATCCATATACGTCCCGTCTGAGGGTCCACCAATATAGCCGGGTCACCCACTCCATTTTCCCGCCCGGATTTGTTTCCCCACTGCCCCATGTCCAATGCCTTTTGCATGGGAAGCCAGGTTTGTCCCCCATCTAAACTACGGCTGATGCCGACATCAATGTCTTCTTGCAAATCCAGAGAATTATTATGGCGCATATCATAAACAGCTATCAACGTCCCTTTAGGAGTACATACAAGTCCCGGAATACGGTAAGTATGTACACCGTCGTCTCCCCTTTTACGAACGGCATACCCCACAGCCGAAGGAAACAAAGGAGAAGAAATATTTATTTTTGCCTGAGCTCCCGCCATTAAAACTTCGGTACACTGTATATTTATTTTGTCCGTCAGTTTTGCCTGATCCGATAATTGTACGGACACCCAGAAATGATTTTTCCCCGGCCGGAGTACTTGCCGCCCTTCAAATTCAAGACCGGAAATACGGTATTGTGTACGACCAAACAACACAGAGGGACTGAACTTTTCAGACAGACCGGTAAAAAAAATATTTACTTTTTCAACTGCTTCCGGATTACTCGTCCCTTCTCCCGACAAAACAAACTTGTCCAACTCTATTTCCCTTTCCGTACGATTATACACCTCTATATGAAGCAACGGATTTTCCGTTTTACCGATAAATACGGGAGCCACCGTTTTTGAAACCTCTACAGGAACAAATACCTCCGGACCTCCACAACTTCCCAATAGAATTAACAGAAGTAAAAAAATTAAATTTTTCATATAAAAAATTTTTTAAGCGCATTATACACAAAGAAGAGTCCAAATATAACGATTTGTTAAAAATTAGAATTAAAAAACGGGAAGATATTCGCTTTTACACCTCACTATTTACTCTTATTGAAAAAATCTACTTAAATTGACTGTACAAGAGAATCTGTACTATTTCAAATAAGCAATTAAATTTTCAAAGGATGTAAAAACATTTATACTATTATTTTTTTCTTTTAAACGGAAATCATAAGGAGAGAGTACTTCAAGAATCAAGCCGGCATTTTCTTCTATCTGAAAACCATTTCTAGCCAAAGCGTTTAATGTCCAGAAAAGCAGTTCACCTTTTGCTTTTACCGTAATTTCCTTTTCCTTCTGCATTTGCGGACGAAAATTTCCTTTTCCCCGGTCAAATACAATTTCATTACGGGCAAAGAAGCGATTGATGGCTCCCGAAAAAATCAAATCCTCAGGAGTTCCGCATACGAATCCCTTCTCCCGGGCTAACAACCAAAGCCGGTCCCCTAACAATAAAGCCTGTTCCAAATCATGTGTAGACAGAAGTACGGTTTTTCCTTTTTTTACAGCTAAATCGTGTAATAAATCCATAATTTCAATCCGGCTCACCACATCCAAAAATGCTGTCGGTTCATCCAACAGCAGGAAAGGGCATTCCTGCGCCAATGCTTTTGCAATCATAACCTTTTGCCGTTCCCCGTCGGAAAGCTCTGCAACATAACTTTCAGCTTTAGCAGCAATCCCCACAGCTTCCATAGCCTGACATATAATATCCTTATCTTTTTTCTGTAAACGTCCGAAAAAACCGGTATGCGGATGCCTTCCCAAAGACACTAAATCAAACACAGTCAATCCTCCTGTCATGGTTCGGTCAGTTAATACCAGTCCGATTTTCCGGGAAATTTCTTTTTCAGTATAAGCCGTTAAAGAGCGCTCTTCCAATAATATATCACCTGCAATAGGAGACTGTGTACCCCCCAATGTACGTAGCAGGGTAGATTTACCGGCCCCATTGGGCCCTAACAAACAAGTTAATTCCCCTTGACGGAGTGTAAAAGAAAGCCCTTCATGGACTTTTTTCACCTTTCTTCCCTGCCGGTAACCAATCGTCAATTCCTGAGCCTGTATGACAATATCACTCCTCATGTACACGAATACTTATAGAATTCAATTAAAATACTGTATTTTCTTTTGGTTAACAACTACATAAATAATAACCGGTGCCCCTAACACAGGCGTGATTGCATTGAGAGGGAGAACTCCTGCCGCTCCCGGTAGCACACTAATCAAATTACACAAAAGAGCAATTCCTGCTCCCCACAATAAAGTCAGCGGCAATAAGTATTTGTGATTGGAAGACCGCAGTACAAGGCGGGCAATATGAGGAACTGCCAAACCAATAAATGCAATCGGACCGCAAAAAGCTGTCGTTACAGCCGTCAACAACCCAGTGCTCACCAACAACAAAATCCGCACTCTTTTTATATTTACTCCCAGGTTTTCAGCATAACGTTCTCCCAACAGAAGTGCATTTAAAGGTTTTATCAATAATACAGCCACTAAAAGTCCTCCGGACAACAATAGACAGAAAACCGGTAATTGAGAAACGGAAAGGCCGGAAAAATCTCCCATTCCCCACATTGTGTAAGAAAAAACACCTTCTGCCGTAGAAAAAAAGTTCAGCAAAGAAATCAACGAAGAAGTAATATAACCAATCATAATTCCAATAATGAGTAACATCACATTACTCCGGATCAAAGTGGAAAAAAATATAATTAGTCCCAAAACAGCTGTAGCGCCTGCAAAAGCAGCCAGAATAACAGCAATATATCCTGAGAAAGAAAGGCCGTCAGAAAAACTTCCGACAGTTCCTCCGAATAATAACATCACTAAAGCCACCCCTAAACTGGCACCGGAATCTATTCCCAAAATAGACGGGCCTGCCAGAGGGTTTGCAAAAAGGGTCTGCAACAATAAACCCGATACGGCTAAAGCGGCTCCAGCAAACAAGGCAGTCACCGCCTGAGGCAAACGGGTCTGCAATACAATAAAAGCCCAGGAGGTTTTTTCGGCCTCTTCACCTGCCAGAATACGAACGACTGCACGAAAAGGAATATTCACAGAGCCTATAAAAAGACAGGCCATGAACAACACGACTATCAATAATAGAGGAAACCAGATTACCCGATACTTTACCATTCTCCGACCCTTTACTTTTCCATAGGCTTATAATATCTCAACTGATGTCCGGGCAATATATCCGGGTGAAAAATGGCTACCAGATCTTTCAATAAATAATCCGGATGTACCGGCATTTCTTCGTAGTACGGAACCATAGCTGTATTACAGGTAAAAATACGATGATTTTTATAGGCCCCGAATTTGGAATAAGGAGCATATTCTCTTTTCAAATCTTCATAATTCATATCCTGAGGACGATTGTATTTAATCAACCAAAAATCTGCATCGCCATATTTTTCAAAAACAGTTTCAAAAGGTAATCCGATACTCCCGCTTTGTTGTTCTCCTTCTGTACCCACCGTGGCTCCGGCATCTTCGAGAAAATGAGCCATATAGCTTTTGCCTCCGGGCAAATACCATACCCCTCCGTATTTCTTTTCGGTAACAACAGACGGACGTCTTTTTATATTTTGAGTCAGAGCCTTAATTTTCTCATAAGCTTTTACAGTCTGCCAGAAAAGAGAATCTGCCCACTCTTCCTTACCAAAAAACAAAGCCTGGAAACGAATCCATTCCGCTCTTCCTAAAGGGGTAGGTTCCATGTAATCCACACATTTTATCTGAGGTATACCCGTCTTTTCCACCCGTCCGTAAGGTGCATTACTTAATGGGGACGTAATCATCGCGTCCGGATCCAATTCCATCAGCCGTTCTACGTCCGGAGCAGCAGCTTCCCCTATATCGGTAATTTTACCGTTTGCCAATCCTTGTTTTACAAAATCCAAATCAATATAACGGGACTCACACACTCCGACCAATTTATCGCTGACACCTAATAGCTGCAAAACTCCGCAATGTACAGAGGTCGCAACAACTACCCGTTGTAAAGGGGTCCGTATGAGTATCCCTTCGGGTAAGTGTACCGGCAAACTTTTATCTTTACCGACAAGCACATATCTCTGTAAATACCGGGTTGTATCCCAAGGATCCCGGATCCCCACCTCCGTATATGCTGAAGTACGGTTTACGGTATAGCCAGTAGCATAATACACTTGATACGGCTGCGCTTCAGCGCTTTTATCCGGCGCCGGTTTATCTTTCTGCCGGCAAGACGCCAGTAATACAACAAATACGACAACTAAACAGACACAATTCTGCATTATAAAAAACTATTTTATATAAATAATGAACAATCCCAAATCCCCATACTCTTAAAACGGAACCCTCTCCGTATTACCCTGTAAAACCATCCGTCCGGTAATCGTAAAATCAATCAACCGTTTGTCCTGCTTCAGCGGCTTTCAAACCAGTAAAATCCATGATGTAGGGGTGAAATTCCCCCACCTGATGTTTTCTACAGCTATATCCTCGAAAGCTATTGAAAAAGTTTTGTTTTGCAGGTCTTCTGACTTTCCCGATTCAAGCGCCTTCCCATCCGAAAAGACAGTGGCTAAAGTAATGCTTGAAGTAATCTGGGATCACAGCAGCGGGACTGTTCAGGATTTCCACCTGATTCCCATTTTAATCCTTTACGCCGAATGACGGTCCGGAACAAAACAAGGCAAAGGTATGTTATTTTTTGGAAAAACAAGTCTATTCGTCCAGGCACAATTCGTTTTAAACGTAAAAACGGATTTATAACACCCCCTCATTTAATTCAATTCATTATTTCCTCCTTCTCTCAGCAGGGTGCGGATACGCTGCCGGAGATTAAGCTGAGCACTATCTACTTTAGCCCTTCGCGAAGGAATAAATAGATTCTTATATTTTGCCTTGGTAATCCGGAACCTTATCTTTTCCAAGGAACCGGAAATATCGACTCCAGCCCGGAAAGGTATTGGAGATTTTAACAGAGAGACGTGATATTTAAAGGTCATATCGATATTATGCTCTCCCCCCACAGCGACCTTATAACGATCCATTTCCAGTAAGAAAGGAAATATTTCAATTACCCCGTCTTTTATCAGGAAATCAACAGAAATAGAATCAATCATATTCCGTTTTTTATTTTTAAACATCAACATTTTAGAAATTTCAGCGAAAGTTTCTCCATCCATTAATACCAGATCATGCCCGTCCAAATAAGCTGCTGCCCGAAGCGTAGGCAAATCAATCATAAAAGCCGAATCCAACCAACTCTCTGCCGAGATATGAAAATCGACCACTCCTTCAAAAGATTTCAACATGGGGAAAAGCGTATCCAGAGCCGGAATCACGCGGACCAGACTGTCAATCCGGATATCGTGCATTTTCAAGGCAAAGCCTGTATATGCCCGTAAAGTGTCCGTAGCTTTATAAATTAAAGTCGCATCCATATTGGCGGCAGAAGAACGCAATTCCAGATCTGAAACTTCTATGCATTGATTCTTCATGACCATTTCCCCGTGTATGCTATCCATCAAAAGATTACCGAATATCATTTTATCAATATCCGTTTTAAAAGTAAAATCAATACCAGGCGGAACGACAAATACAGCACTATTCCCTTCATATCCGATAGAATCACTGGCTACGGCCAGATTATCCATATCGTCCTCCTCCGTAGAGATCGCTTCTTTATACCCTGTTTGTACTTTATTCATATACACAGTTCCCATATCCAAAGCCCGCATAATCTGATTGCAATTAATCATTTTCGACTGAACTGTAAGTTCTGCCTTGAGATCCTCTTTTTTGAAAAAAGCCCGGGTCAAATTAGAGAGACTTCCTGTCAACCGTACATCCGATCTTCCTATACGCATAACAGCAGAATCCAGAAAAATCTGTTGCCGGTCGAAATGAACACGTGTTCCCGGCATACGGATACGCAAGGGGAAATAAGGAGTATAAGCCCGCAGTCCCTCAAAATCTATATATCCGGAAGGAAACCATATCCGTTCATTGCGACGGCTCCTCGTAGCCGACAATTGCAAATCCCCTCTGGCAATATTCAACCGGTTATTGAGTGCCCTTAACCGCAAACTGTCAAATTGGAACTGCGCCTCAATCCGCGGAATATC
The DNA here is from genome assembly GCF_937966165.1 of uncultured Odoribacter sp. Taxonomy (NCBI): domain Bacteria; kingdom Pseudomonadati; phylum Bacteroidota; class Bacteroidia; order Bacteroidales; family Odoribacteraceae; genus Odoribacter; species uncultured Odoribacter sp. Next base: position 4,399 of record NZ_CALCLB010000028.1, on the reverse strand, counting down.
TTTATTACGCTTACTCGGCATCAATTTTGCCTTGGCTTCCATTTGTTTTACCCCCAATAACAGGGTATCCCGAACGATAAAAAGAGTCCGGCCAATGTGTAAACCGGAATTTACAGTTGCAATAGCCAGGGTGTCCTTTAGGGGAGTCGTCTTTAACGTCAGGTAAGTCGTATCCATCAATAGCCTTACTTTATTTTTCACATGAATGTCCAGACCGGAATATCCTACAATACCATTCAGGAAATCGACTCCCTGCAGAACCTTTTCATTTTTCCGATTGGTAGCGAAACCGATTCCTGCCGATTTTACATTCATCACGATACTGTCTTTAGGAATAAAAACGGCAACATCCTGCATTTTACACCAGCCCCCCACTTTTAAACGTCCGTAGTTAGCAGCCATAACATCTGAAAGCAACACATTTGTCTTCAGGGAAGCGGCTATTTTTCCTTCACAGTTAACTCCATCCGTTAATGGAAATATTCGGGTCAAATCGTCAAAATCAATATCAGCATCCAATTTTGCCCGAATCACAGGATCTTCCAAAATATTCTCAGCTCTCCCGACTACATCGATATCTGTTTTTCCGCCTTTCATACAAAAATGATCCAGCTGAATGTAAGAAGGTTGTTCTTTTTGTAAATCAATTTGAGCAAAAAAATCCATGTCTAACTGCTCGATTTGCGAAGGCATTCCTTCGTAGGCAATGTAACCGTCCTTAATTTTAAATTCGGAGGTAAATAACGGAATATTTTTCTTTCCGTACAAACCGGTTAAAGTTCCGGTACAAAGTACATCCCCCCTTACATCTACCTTTTTATCTTTGTCCAAAACATCAGCGGGCACCAAATCCAGTAATGTTTTCAAAGAAGGGATATGAATTCCATATTTTATATCTACCAGAACTGTCCGGTTCACAGTATCAGCCTGTAAACGCCCGCCCGCACCAAACTTTATCCCGTTTACTGTAAATACGGCTTTTTCCAAGGTATACAAAAGGGAATCCCGGTTCACATTCATACGCGTTTCCACTCCAAGTGCCAGCCGCCGGACCAACAATTTCCCTTCCTGCCATAAAAGCAGATTCTGAGCAGATAAATCCAATTGAAGTTCAGCCGTACGACCCAAAAAATCCCCGTCCACATCTAAATTCAATCCCTCTACTCTGGAATAAAGCTGTGTATTCCGGTCATCAAACACTAACCAGCCATTCCGGATCTTCACATTCTTTATATCCAGATATGTTTCGGATCTTACTTTTTCCTGCGGCACAATACTGTCTGCTACAAGAGAATCAGCAACTTCCCCCGTCATATTCCAATTGGCCTGCCCGTTCTTATCTATAAAAGCATAAATACGGGGAGCATCTAAAATAAAGTCTTTTACTTTAATTTCGTTTTTTCTCAGGTAAGCAACCGGATTTACTGTAACCAAACATTCTTTTATGTACATTAACGAATCCGTTTGAGCTGCCTGCAGGGAAGTATCGCGCAAAACATTTGAAACAATACTGGCATCTGTTATTTTTAACCCCAGATCCGGGAAAGTCGAAAAAAAAGTCAATTCGATTTCCCCGATATGTATATCAGCCTTCAAATATTGAGCTGCCGTCTTTTCCACTAAAGGAGTTATTTTAGCAGGAGTAAACACAAAATTAAGAATAATGCCTATTGCTATGCCTATCAGGAAGATCATTCCGACTACTGTCAGAAAAAACCATTTCAGGATTTTTTTCCCCCTTGTTTTTTTTACTTTTTCAGACATGACTCAATTATTTTTTACTCCCTGCATTCCATTCTAATCCTCAATAGATCAAATAACGAAGCCTGATTTTCTTGAAATGCTCCAAATCCGTCTGCCAGGATTTCCGAATCTCATCCTCCTTTTTTCCTGCCAATACCGCTTCCCTTAAATCAGACGTCCCTGCTAATTTATCAAAAAAAGGAATAAAAAAAGAAGTTTTTCCTTTATAATTTTCATAAGCTTGCAACAACCAATCCAAACGAAGCCTTTTTCCTTTTTTTACAATTTCATATTGATTCCTCAAGTCCTTTCCATAACATTTCTTCCCCAGGCATTTTGGATTTTTGCTCATCCCTTCAATACGAACAGGTATATAAGTATAAGGCATATTTTCCAAATCCGGATGTCCAAATACCTGAAAAGGCATCAGGGTTCCCCTGCCCTCGTTCACAACTGTCCCCTCAAAAAAACAGACAGAAGGATATAACATCACCGAAATCCGGTCCGGTAAATTCGGAGAAGGTCTGCGGGGCAATTCTATTATCATATCCCTCGACCAGTTCCGGCAAGGAACAACGGTCAGTTCGCATTCAATTCCCCCCTTCAACCAATGTTCACCATTGATCATCTTTGCATATTCTCCAATCGTCATACCGTATACTACGGGAACAGGGTGCATGCCGACAAAAGAAGTATATTCCGGCTTCAAAACCGGACCATCTATATAAAAGGCATTGGGATTAGGCCGATCCATAACAATAAGGGGAAGCCCGTTTTCTGCACAAGCTTCCATGACATAATGCAGGGTTGAAATATAAGTATAAAAACGTACCCCTACATCCTGCATATCAAAAATGACGACATCGATTCCTTTTAAATCTGCAGCCGACGGTTTCTTTTTCGAGCCATACAAAGAAATAACAGGTAAACCGGTTTGCTCATCTGTATAATCTCCGATTCTTTCCCCCGCATCAGCAGTACCCCGAAAACCATGTTCCGGACAAAATATTTTTACTAATCCGACCCCTTTCTGCCTCAAAAAATCAACTGTATGTAAACCATCCTCCCGAACCGCCCCTTTTCCTGCCAATTCCATTCCACAAACGACAGCAGTCTGGTTGGCGACCAAAGCCACCTTTTTTCCGCTTAGTTCTGCCTGATAAGTCTCATAACACCATATACCAGGCCAAACGGTTTCAGCGGAAACAGTCTGTTTCAGAAACAAAAACAGACTGAATATCCCCCATAAAAATTTCACATACATACAACAAAAAATCATTGGAAAGAGGCGTTTCCGGCAATCTCTTCCTATTTATTTCCTTCTTTATAATCCAATCCGGCCGTAAATAAAATTGCTTCCACCTGCCGGAGCATATTCCGTTTCTTATCATCCGGAGCATAAATATAACCCATCATATACAGAATCCGGTTATTTTCCTGATCCAATACAACATTCAGTACGAACGGCCCTCCCATAAAATCGTTAACGACCATCCACAATCCTCTCATCATTACAGCATAATGCTTCCCTTCGTATTTATAAGTTTTCGCCACGACCGGGGCAACAGTATCTAAAGCCATATAGGTTTTGGGCAGAGGTCCGGGAATAAACTTTCTCAATTCTGTATTTACAGAATCGACAATAGCCTGCTTGTCAAACTGGGCCGCATCCTTATACTCTTTCTGAAAGAATATAATTCCCCGGCTGTCTACGCGGGTTTCCCGGGATATCCATACAAAATCAGCCGTATCTTTATTAATGATATATCCGGTAGGGAAACTCCAACTCAGCTGATATTTATCCCTGAAAAGTCTGTAAATTTCAGCATTCGGATTCTTTTTATAATTAGTAATGAGACGATCTTGTTCCGCCTTCAGAAAAACATCCAGTATTTTCTGTTTATTAGCCTCAAACACTTTTAAAAAAGCGGCTTTATCCGGAGCATCTATTTCAAAATATTTTTGAGTACGGGCCCAGGGGCTGTCTTTAAAATGAATAGACGCAGAATCAATTTCAGGAGAAATTTTGGTGACCAGCACATTCCTGTACGTTTTTACATTTTTGTCGAAAAAAGCCAACGGAAGATTTATAATGTCAAACATCGGTTCGGGCTGAGGTAATCCTATCTGCTCCTGGGTAAACCACTGTTTAACTGTATCTCCGAGCGGTCCCTGCCATTCAGCCTTATCCATTACAATTAAGACTTCATTTGAACTACCGGAAGTAACAGGCAAAGCCTTTCTCTTCTCCTTACAGGCGACTACTGCCGCTAACAGGAATACTCCTATTGTTATTTTCAATAAAGGTGTTGGTTTCATAAATTTGAGTTTTATTTGTTATTTTTCTAAAACAGACTCAGTATTTACTCTCCGCAGGTTCCAAAATGCCTTTGACAGAGCCGACCAAAATTTTGGCTTCTACCATAAGAGGGATCCGATATTCATCCTTACTTACCCATATTTTCATATTCTCCCCTCCTTTAAAGACATCTCCTTCTACCAGAAGAGGCGAAAATACATAACATTCTCTCTTCTTTCCTCCGACTCTTACTTTATCTATACCCAGGTAACGAATATAAAGATCATAAATTTTATTATCAATCAAGATCCGTATAGGTATAAGCTCTTTCGGTTTTAAGGTATCGAAATTAATCTC